>NZ_JBVIJE010000029.1:0-100414 GCF_055581585.1 Streptomyces sp. NPDC031426 | reverse complement strand
ACGTCGACGCACTCGGTGTCCCGCGGCGGCGCCACGGTCGGCCGCAGCATCACCAGGATCATCGGCTGCATCTTCCCCTGCTTGGCCAGCTGCTGGGCGGTGCTCGGATAGTGCAGCTTGTCCACCAGTGCCTGAGCCGTGCCCGGGTAACCCGTGAGAACCACGGACACCGGGAACCTGCGCGCGCTGTTCTGCGCCTTGAAGTACTCCGGAGGCAGGTACACGAACGCCGGCGTGGCGAGGTGTGTCGTACGGCCGATGATGTCGACCTTCTGGATCTGCCCGGCCACCTGCGGCAGTGCGCTGCTCGCGCCGAGGACATGGGACGTGGAGACCACCTGGACGGGGCTGTCGCCACCGCCCGCTATATGGTCGACGACCACCCCCTGGCCGTTCTCCTGGCCGAACAGGTCCGCCCAGCTGGCGTAGAACCCGAAGGCCTGGTTGGCGGCGAGGCCCACCGAGGCGAACAGCGCCAGCTGGGTGGTCAGGAGCAGACCGACCCGGCCGCTGACGGCCCGCCAGCTCCGCCGGGCCAGCCGCGGCCACAACCACACCGTGCCGGCGAACAGCAGTACGGCGAGAACGATCGCCAGCATCAGCACTTTGTTGCTCGTGAGATCCATGGGCTGTTACCTGCCTGCGCTCTCCGCCCGGCGCCGCCCGCGCTTCGTCGCGAGGGCTTGCCCGGGGCTTTCCATGGCCCTTGACCCGAGGGGTTCAAGGTTTCTCGCGGAACTACGAGATGCGATGTCTGTCAGATAGATGAGCAAATATCGGGCGAGGTTCCGACCCGATCCGCCCGGCCGCCGCTCATACCGCGCGGCCTGCGCCCCGGCGCCGAAGGGTGCAACGGCTGCGAGACGCACTGATTTCTGGCCGGTTCACTGTCCGGCCGGCGGCTGGATGTAGTCCTCCAGGCGGGCCACCGCGAAGCCCTGTTCCCGGATGCGCCTGAGCAGATTCGCGAACATCTCCGTCATGGTGGCGCCCTTGAGCTCCGCAGGGCCGCGGAAATGGGCGAGGATGATGTCGCCGGGACGCAGCTTCCCGCCTGGCTCTTGGTACTGCATATTGCGAATCTGCATGGACTCGCGCCACCAGACGATCGCTCGCGGCCCGCACTCTCCCACCGCGATCTTGGTGTTGTCGTTGTACGCCCCGTAGGGCGGCCGGAAGAGGAACGGGGCGGTGCCGAACTGCTGCGTGAGGATCTTCTGGTCCCCGCACACCTCTTGCTTCTGGCGGACCAGTGGGATGGTGTTCATCGCGGGATGGTGCAGGGTGTGGTTCTGGATGTGGTTGCCCAACGCCTGCAGTCGCTTGAAGTACCCGTAGTCCGACTTGATGGCGTCGTTCATCAGGAACATCGTGATCGGGATCTTCAAGTCCCGCATCATCTCGATGAACTTGGGGTCCTTCTCCAGTCCGTCGTCGACGGTGATGAAGACGACCTTCTGGGATGTCGGTACGTGGGCGAAGACCGGAACCGGGCCGGTCGCGGACAGCTTGATGGGTTTGTCCGCCGGGGGCTCGGGAGCCGCGGGCAGCGGTGTCAGGCCCCACTTCCGCCAGGCGGCAGGCTCAGCCGTCGTGACGTGCGACGCGGTCCCGGGCGTGCCGCCGGCGGTGGTGGCCGCCGGACCAGTTGCGTTGCCACCGCTCGTGCCACAGCCGCCTACGGAGAGCGCCAGGAGCACGGTGGCCAGCGGGACGTGGAACCTGCCGCCCATGTTGCGTCGCTTCACCGCACCGGTCTCCTGACTACAAAGCTGACCATGACTCTGCTGGGAAGATAACCGCGGCATGAAAGGCGAAGTTCAGCGGCGTGAAAGGCGAAGTTCAGCGGAGGGTGAGAATATGACCAAGCCGGTGAGGCGGGTGAAGGAGTCGCGCGGCTGGGGTTGAAGAGGATGGGGCGTAGAGCGCCCTGTTGCCATGCGGTCTCAGCTCATGCCGTCCACGTGGAGCTGGGCGCGGGAGCACCCCCGAAGCAGCGCCGGAGGACAGGTGCCGAGCGAACTCGCGTGGCGGCTGTCCAGCAGCCGCCACGGACGCGCCCGCTCCGCTGCGTACGCTACCCGCGCCTGCCGGGCAGCCGCCTCGGCCGACCGTCAACCGCCGCCTCGGCCCGCTAAAGGGCTTGGTCTTCTGACGGATGCCCGCTGGACGGACCTGGTTCCCGGCCCCGGTGGTGTGCGGAGGCTTCCGCGACCTGCTTGAGCGCAGACGCCGTGGCAGAGTCACCGACCCTGGCGGGTTCCTCGTGCGGGTGGCTCTCGTGGCGGAAGTGGGAAGGCTCCAGCCTGTCGCCGGGACCGCGGTGCTGCGACAAGGTGCCGGCGGAGTCCGTGCGGGCAAGGCCGGCGTCGGCTGGAGGGGGCCGCCTGCCGTACTGAGTGTCGTTCTCGGCGTTTCCAGCCCTGTCGGCCTTGGGTGCCTCCTCCTGGGCGCCTCGTCGGGGGCCCGGCTGGGTCAGCCACGCCACGGCCGCGCCGGTGAGAGCCACGGGCCATTCCACCACCCCGGCGACGCCGAGCACCCCGGCTCCGGTGTAGACCGCCATCCGCCGACCGCGTGGAGAGATCGCTCCGATCCACTCCAGCGCGCGGTCGGCGGCCTTGCCCACCTGCTGGGCTCCGGGCAGCCGGCGCAGCCCGGAACCGACTGCCCGAAACGGCTGCGGAAGATCCGATGAACTCGTCCTGACCTGGCTCATGTCCTGCTCCCTCCAACGTTCACAAGGGGTGCCGGCTCCCGAGTTTCCCGATGTCACCCCGCATATGCCCCCTGCAAGCAGCGGGCCCAGCGGCCCCATGCGCGGCGGCCGCCCGTCGTCCTAGGATGAGTGAAGATCAAATGCGATCAGGGAGCGTGAAATGATCTTTATCACGGCCAAGTTCCGGATCAAGCCGGAGTACGCGGAGAGGTGGCCCGAGATCTCGCGAGAGTTCACGGAGGCCACTCGCAGTGAGCCCGGCTGTCTGTGGTTCGACTGGTCGCGCAGCCTCGACGATCCGACCGAGTATGTGCTCGTCGAGGCGTTCCGGGACGGTGACGCCGGTGCCGCGCATGTCCAGTCCGCCCACTTCAAGTCGGCGCAGCAGACCCTGCCACCCCACCTGGTCGAGACCCCCCGCATCGTGAACGCGGTCCTGGAGCAGGACGACTGGTCCCTGCTCGGGGAAATGGCCGTCCAGGGCTGACGGAGCCGCGGAGGGGCAGGGGAACGCGACTGCCGAGTACGTCCGGCAGCAGTAGGCAAGTGCTGTTGTCCGGGGGCACGAAATGATCTGATGATGGCCCTGTCAAGCATCCCTCCAGCAACCCCCGGATGCCGAGCCGGCGGCAGACCATGGTGCGCTCGCACCGGGCCGTGCCGACTGCCTCGCAGAGCCGACCAAAGGACTGCCCCTATGGAATATCGCCAGCTCGGCCGCAGTGGCCTGGTCATCAGCGAGATTGCCTACGGCAACTGGCTGACCCATGGCTCGCAGGTGGAGGCGGAGGCGGCGACCGCGTGCGTGCGCGCGGCGCTCGACCTCGGCATCACCACCTTCGACACGGCCGATGTCTATGCGGCAACGCGTGCCGAGTCGGTCCTGGGCGATGCGCTGAAGGGCGAGCGCCGCGAGGGACTGGAGATCCTCACCAAGGTGTACTGGCCGACCGGACCGGGTCGCAACGATCGGGGGCTCTCGCGCAAGCACATCATGGAGTCGATCGAAGGATCGCTGCGACGCCTGCGGACCGACTACGTGGATCTGTACCAGGCGCACCGGTACGACGTGGCCACGCCTCTGGAGGAGACGATGGAGGCGTTCGCCGACATCGTCCACTCCGGCAAGGCCCACTACATCGGTGTTTCCGAGTGGCCCGCGGAGCAGATCCGGCGAGCTCACGCGCTGGCGCGGGAACTGCACATCACTCTGGTGTCCAATCAGCCCCAGTACAACGCCTTGTGGCGGGTGATCGAGGGAGAGGTCGTGCCCACCTGCGAGGAACTGGGCATGGGTCAGGTGGTGTTTTCTCCGATCGCGCAGGGCGTGCTGACGGGCAAGTACGAGCCCGGTCGCCGGCCTCCGCAGGGCTCGCGGGCCACCGATGACAAGGGCGGGGCCGACATGATCGCGCGGTGGATGCGCGACGAGGTGCTGGAGGCCGTTCAGCGGCTGAAGCCGCTGGCCGTCGAGGCCGGGCTGTCGCTCGCGCAACTGGCCGTGGCCTGGGTGCTGCAGAACGCCAACGTCTCGGCCGCCATTATCGGTGCCTCGCGTCCGGAGCAGGTCGAGGATAACGCCAAGGCGTCCGGTGTCGTGCTGGAGGCCGACCTCATGGCCCGTATCGAAGAGGTCCTGGAGCCGGTTGCGGTCACCGACCCCAAGCGGGTCCACGACAGTGTGCCGCAGCGCCGCCCCTGAACCATCGACGCCATTGCGGTGACCGGAAGTCGCGACCGTTTTGGCGTCCGAGCCGATTTCCGTGAAGCGTCACAACCGCACGCCCCGGCTGCTCCGGTTCACAGCCGAATGAGGTGGCCGGGGTAGCAGTGCTCCACGACGGGGGCTCGCGCGGCGGCCAGGTGCAGCGCGTAAGCCATCGCACGAGCCCTCAGTATGGCCGTGACCTGCCGCCGCGCCACACTACGGAACGTTGATCGGCATCCTGTGCCCGGACCGTGAGCAGCGGGTCACCGAGGCGGACCGCCGGCCGCCGGTACGCCCAACGCGCCTGGCAGGGCTGGGAATCCGGCGTCGACCAGGCAGAGTGCGCACACCGCGAGGCCCGGACAGGGCATCACCGAGCAGGGCCCGGGGGGATCGCGGCTCCGCATCGGCCGGGCCGTCCGGGGAACTCGGGTGCCCGGGGACGGAAACCGCCGATGGGCGGAGGAGTTCCGTTGCCGTGGACGACTGGGAGACATGGGAGATGCACGACGAGGTACGGCTTTCGCCGCGCGAACGACTCGCGCTGCTGCAGATCGAGAGCTCCCTCAGCCAGGACCGCAGGTTCGCGCGGCGCATGGGCGACACCCGTCGAGAGGTGTGGCTGCCGGTGGCGGTGCTGCTGCTGGGCATCGCCTCGGCGTTCGCGGCCGTCATGGGCGTCCGTACCTCGGACCCCGCACTGCTGTGGTGCTTCGCGCTGCTGTGGCCCCTGACCCTCTTCCAGGCGTTCCGCCTCCTGTGCCGAACCGTCCGCCGCCACTGCCGCTCCCGTTCCGGAGACGGCGTGCGGTCGTGGCTCTGAGAGTCCCGGGACGGGTCGGCGTGCGGGTCCTGTCGTGCCGGTGACCTGTCAACCCGTACCTTTCATGGCGGCAGGGCGGCCCCGCCGATACGGCGCTGATCGGGGCCGTGGCGCCGAGGCCGGCCGGCCCGTCCTGGGCCGGCCCGGGCGCCCCGTCCCTCAGCTCTCCTTCCCCCGCCCGGACAGCGCGTCGCGCATCCGGTCGACCAGGCCCGCTCCCGGAGCCAGCAGCTTGTTGGCCGGGGGAGTGTCCGGCGCCGAGGGGTGCGGACGGGTGGGGGCCATCTTCTTGGCGCGGCGCACCTTGTCGCCGAGGTTCATCAGCGTGTCCGCCGAGCAGGCCGCCTCCAGCTTCGGGAAGAGGTTCTGCTCCTCGTCCATCACATGGGACCGAATCTCGCTCATCAGCTGTGCCATGAGCGCGTCGAACCGGGCATCGTCCGCCTGCAGGCCCTCCATGTCCTTCATGATCTGCTCGGCCTTGGCGTGGTCCTCGATCTCCTTGTCGGCCATGGCGTCCCCGCCGGTGATGTGCTCGCGCACCGCCGGGTACAGATAGGACTCCTCCGCGACCGAGTGCCGTACCAGCTCGATCGTCGCCTGGTCGGCGAGCGCCTTGCGGTCCTCCGAACCGGGCGGCAGCGCCGCGATACGGTCGAAGATCTCCTCCACCTCACGGTGATCGGTCGTCAGCTCCTGGATGACGTTTCCGCCGTGACCCATGTCGTCACCTCCTGCGAGACATCGGCGGCCGATGAGCGGCCTGCCGTCGCCGCGCCGAGTGCCCCGGGTACGCCGCGCTACACGGGGTGTCCGTGCGTGATCGGCGCGCCGAGTGCCGGGCCGCGGCCGGCCGGCCCGCCCCGGACCGCGCCCACCGCCACCAGTGGTCCAGCAACTCCTCGCTCACCGCCCCGGCGTCCACCAGCGCCGGCCGGCCCATGGCCCGGGCCTGGGCGCTGCCCTGGCACCGCCCGCGACCGGGCCCACGGCGATCACCGGGGCGCCGGTGTTCAGGGCCCGCACCAGGCCGGCAGCCGGGTGGTGACGACGAGGCCGCAGCGGGCGACCAGCGCCAGGAACTGCTCGGCCGTGGCGCAGCCGCCTGTCGTCCGCGGCCAGGCGGGTCCCGGCCGGGAGGCGTGCGCAGCCCTGGCCGGCCGGCCGCTGAGCCGCGCGTCGACCTCGGCGGCCGGTCGTCGACAGGCCCTGAACCTGGCATGCAGCGCGTCGACTTGGGGTCCGTGCAGCGGGCCGCACACGAAGAGCAGGGTGTCGTACGCCTCCGGCCGGACCGCCTCCAGCGACAGCTCGCCGGGACGGAAGCCCGGGCTCCACGCGGTGTCGTGCCGGATGCCCGCCGGGTCGGTTCGGCCGATTCGTGGGCCGACCAGGCCGACCGGTCGGGGCCGATGGCGTTCGTCCTCGCCAGTTGCTTCTTCCGGCCCGCCGTCTCCAGGCGGGCCGGCAGCGCCTCGCAGGCGGAGGTGTCCCGGTCCCCGCCGACGATGTTCTGGTCGGTGCCGACGTACGCCGAGTGCCGCTCGGGGTGGTCACGGGCCAGGCGCAGGCCGATGACCGTGCCGAAGCTGTTGGCGAGGAGGGATCACCTTTTCCACCTTCAGGCGGGTGCGTGCGCCGCTGGGCGAGCACGTCCCCGGCCGCGTCCAGCTCCCTGCGAGGTGTCGCCGCCAGTCGTCTCCACCTGCTCCGACGTCGTTGGAGTCGCGCGAGGACCCGGCCTTCCGGACAATGAGAGTGCAACGGGTGAAACCAACTGTGGCAGGGGAACTCTGGCGCCCATGCCGTCCAGCAAGCGGCGGCCGTCCAGGGCGGCCCTCCGGACCAGCGGGGCCCAGCCCTCTTCTTGATTTTCCCAGTACTTCCCTCAGCGGCCCGACACATTCGGGCCGGTGACGCGGCACGCGCCGAACGCCCAGGCAGGGGCGTTCCCAGGGTGCGACGACGTGACGAAGGAACAGCCCCCCATGACTGGTGACACACCGTTTTTCTGGCGGCGCGCCCTGGTGACCGGAGGCGCCGGCTTTCTCGGCTCACATCTGTGCGAAAGGCTGCTGGATTCGGGGGTCGAAGTCGACTGCGCCGACAATCTCGCCTGCGGGCGGCGGGCGAACGTCGCCCCTTTCGAGGACCGGCCCGGTTTCCGGTTCGTACAGCTCGACGTCTGTGCGCCGGAGTGTGTGGAGCTGCTGCCGGGGCCGTACGACCTGGTGCTGCACTTCGCCTGCCCGGCCTCGCCGGCCGACTATCTGCGCCTGCCCCTGGAGACTCTGGACGTCGGCAGTCTCGGCACCCGCAACGCGCTCGCGATCGCCGAGCGCGACGGGGCGCGCCTCCTGCTCGCGTCGACCTCCGAGGTGTACGGCGATCCGCTGGTGCACCCGCAGCACGAGGGCTACTGGGGCAATGTGAACCCGGTCGGGCCGCGCAGCGTGTACGACGAGTCCAAACGGTTCGCCGAGGCACTTGTCACCGCGCACGCCGGGACCAGGCGCACCGACGCCGGGGTCGTGCGGCTGTTCAACACTTACGGGCCGCGGATGCGGGCCCACGACGGCCGCGCGGTGCCCACCTTCATCTGCCAGGCACTGGCCGGGGAGGCGGTCACGGTGACCGGTGACGGCAGCCAGACCCGCTCGCTGTGCTACGTCGACGACACCGTCGACGGTGTCCTGCGGGTGGCCGCGAGCAGGTCCGTGCGGCCGGTGAACATCGGCGGCAGCGACGAGATCACCGTCGGTGACCTGGCCCGCCGGGTGGTCGCCCTGACCGGCTCCCGGTCACCGATCGCGTTCATCGACCGGCCCGTCGACGACCCGGGCCGACGTCGCCCCGACACCACCCTCGCGCGCGAACTGCTCGGCTGGTCACCCCAGATCCCCTGGGAGGAGGGGCTGAAGCAGACCATCGCCTACTTCGCCGCCCAGCAGCCGGAGAGGGAGCCGGCCTCCGGCCCGGGGGAGGAGCCGGCCTCCCCGCCGCCGTTCGCTGAGCCGGGCCGGGTGCCGCCGGTCGCCGGGCCCGCGCCGGAGCCGCCGTTCGCCGAGTCGGCACGGAAGCCGCCGGTCGGTGAGCCGCCGCCGGAGCCGCCGGGCGAGGAGTCGGCGCGGCGGCCCCCGGGAGGCACATCCGGGCCGCAGTCCTGACCCCCGACCGCCAGCGTCCTGGAGACAGCACATGCACGTCCTCGGTATCAACGCACTCTTCCACGACCCCGCGGCCGCCCTGCTCACCGACGGCAGGGTCGTGGCGGCGGCGGAGGAGGAACGGTTCTCGCGCCGCAAACACGGCAAGCGGCCGGTCCCCTTCTCCGCGTGGGAACTGCCCGAGCAGTCCGCCCGCTGGTGCCTGGACCAGGCCGGCCTCACGCCGTCCGACCTGGACGCCGTCGCCTACTCCTACGACCCCTCGCTCGCCCGCCCCGCCGACCGGATGGGCCTCGACGACCCCTGGGACCACGTGCGCCAGGAGTACGCCCGCCAGGCCCCGAACTTCCTCGCCGACGCCCTGCCCGGGCTCGACCCGGCCAAGGTGCGGTTCGTCCCCCACCATGTGGCGCACGCCGCCTCCGCCGGGCCGGTCTCGCCGTACCCGGACTGCGCCGTCCTGGTCCTCGACGGCCGCGGCGAGTGCGGCTCCCATCTGGCCGGCCGCTACACCGACCGCGAGCTGACCGTCCTGCGCACCCAGCAACTCCCGGATTCCCTCGGCCTGTTCTACGAGGACCTCACCCAGCACCTCGGCTTCCTGCGCAGCAGCGACGAGTTCAAGGTGATGGCGCTCGCCTCCTACGGCACCCCGCGCTTCGCCGGGCGACTGCGGGAGTACGTCCGGGCCGACGACCGGGGCGGTTTCCGTGCCCGGCCGGTCCCCTGGGCCGACCTCGTCCCGCCGCGCCCGCCCGGTGGTGCATGGAGCCGGGACCACGCCGACCTCGCGGCCAGCGCCCAACTCTGCCTGGAGGAGGCCATGCTCGCCCTGGCCCGGTGGCTGCGCGAGTGCACCGGCGAGGACGCGCTGACCATGGCCGGCGGTGTGGCGCTGAACTGCGTCGCCAACACCCGGCTGTGGCGGGAGAGCGGCTTCGAGCACGTGTGGGTGCAGCCCGCCGCAGGCGACGCCGGTACGGCCCTGGGCGCGGCCGCGCACGTCGCCGGCCAGAAGGACACGCTGGAGCCGATGCCGACCGCCGCCCTCGGCCGGGGCTGGAGCGACGCCGAGCTGCGCGAGTGGCTGGAGCGGGCCGCCGTACCGTACGAGGAGCCCGCCGACATCGCCGAGACGGCCGCCGAGGCGCTGGCCGCCGACGGGATCGTGGCCTGGTTCCAGGGCCGCAGCGAGTACGGGCCGCGCGCCCTCGGCCACCGCTCACTGCTCGCCCACCCCGGACGGGCCGTGAACCTGGAACGGCTCAACGCGGTCAAGGGCCGAGAGGAGTTCCGGCCGGTCGCGCCCATGGTGCTCGCGGAACGCGCGGCCGAGATCTTCGACGGGCCGCTGCCCAGCCCGCACATGCTCTTCGTGCACGACGTGGCCGCCGACTGGAGGGACCGCATCCCCGCCGTGGTCCACGTCGACGGCACCGCCCGCATCCAGACCGTCGACCGCGCCCAGGAACCCCTGGTCGCGCACGTGATCGACGGGTTCGAGCGGCGCACCGGGCTGCCGGTGGTCGTCAACACCAGCCTGAACACCGCCGGCCGGCCCATGGTCGACGACCCGCGCGACGCGCTGGAGTGCTTCGGCTCCGCACCCGTGGACCTGCTGGTGCTCGGCCCGTTCGCGATCCGCCGCGGGAAGGCGTTCGCATGACCGACGCACCCGCCTACACCGTCGTCGTCCCGACGATCGGCCGCCCCTGCCTCGCCGAGTGCCTGCGCGCGCTCGCCGAGGCCGAGGGGCACCCGCCGCACGAGGTGATCGTCGTGGACGACCGGCCCGAGCGCGACGGCGACCTGCCGCTGGCGGCGGCCGGGCCGCTGCGCGACCGGATACGGACCCTGCGCACCGGCGGCAAGGGCCCGGCCGCCGCCCGCAACGCCGGCTGGCGTACGGCCGGGACACCCTGGACGGTCTTCCTCGACGACGACGTCCAGGTGTTCCCGGACTGGTCCCGGCTGCTCGCCGAGGACCTGCGGGAGGCCGGTGCGGACGTCGGCGGCATCCAGGGACAACTGCGTGTCCCCCTGCCCCCGGACCGCCGGCCCACCGACTGGGAACGAGGCACCAAGGGCCTGGAGAACGCCGCCTGGGCCACCGCCGACATGGCCTACCGCACCGAGGCGCTCGCCCGGGCAGGCGGTTTCGACGAACGCTTCCCGCGCGCCTTCCGCGAGGACGCCGACCTCGCCCTCAGGGTGCAGCGGGCCGGCTGGACCCTGCGGCGGGGCCGCCGGATCACCTGTCACCCGGTCCGCCCGGCCCACTGGTGGGCCTCGCTGCCCGCGCAGCGCGGCAACGCCGACGACGCGCTGATGAACCGGCTGCACGGCCGCGACTGGTGGGCCCGCGCCCGGGCACCGCGCGGCCGGCTGCCCCGCCACCTCGCCGTGACCGGTGCCGCGCTTGCCGCGGCCGTCTGCGCCTCGGCCGGACGCCGGCGCGCCGCGGCCGTCTGCGCGGCCCTGTGGACGCTCGGCACCGCCGAGTTCGCCCTCGCCCGGATCCTGCCCGGCCCCCGTACCGCCCGTGAGATCGCCGGGATGCTCGGCACCAGCGTGCTCATCCCGCCCCTCGCCGTCCGGCACTGGCTGCGCGGAGTCGTCCGCCACCGGCACGCCGAGCCCCTGGGAGGTGCCGGGTGAATCCCTGCTCCGCCGTCCTGTTCGACCGCGACGGCACTCTCGTGGCGGACGTGCCCTACAACGGCGACCCCGACCGCGTCCGGCTCCTGCCCGGCGCCGCGGCGGCCGTCGAGCTCGTGCGCTCCCACGGCCTGGCCACCGGGGTGATCAGCAACCAGTCCGGCATCGGGCGCGGACTGCTCACCGCCGACGCCGTACACCGGGTCAACGAGCGCGCCGACGCCCTGCTGGGCGGCCTGGACACCTGGCTGTTCTGCCCGCACGCCCCGGATGCCGGCTGCGACTGCCGCAAGCCGCGCCCCGGTCTGGTCCTCGCCGCCGCCGCGCGGCTCGGTGTCCCGCCCGGCGTGTGCCTGGTGATCGGCGACATCGCCGCCGACGTCCTGGCGGCACGGGCGGCGGGCGCCCGCGGGGTGCTCGTACCGAACGCGGCCACCGCACCCGACGAGGTGGCCCGCTTCGCCGCACAGAGCGCCCCCGACCTGCTCACCGCGGTGCGTACGGCACTTACGGCCGCGGCGGACCCGGACGGGACGCGCTCGGCTTCGCCGGAGGGCGCGGGCGCGATGTGCTCGGTTTCGCCGAGGGCCACGGCCCCCGGACGGGTACGGTTCCCGTCCCCGTCCCCGTTGTCGGAGTTGTCGGACGCTACGGCCGCCGGCCGGATGCGGTCGTGCTCGCCGCAGCCAACAGCCCCTGGCCGGACGCCGTCACCCCCGGCCGACCCCGCGGTTCCCGGCCGGCCCCTGTGGCCGTCGCCGGACTCGGCGTCTCCGGCCGGGGCGCGCCCGTCCCGGCAGGGCGCGGCGGCTCCGGACCGGGTGTGGCCGTCCGAGGGGGACGCGGCGGTTCCGGGACGGAGGCTGTCGCCATGAAGGTCCTCGTCGTCCGGCTCGACAGCTTCGGTGATGTGCTGCTCGCCGGGCCGGCCGTGCGTGCCGTCGCCGCCCACAGCGCGCACGTCACCATGCTGTGCGGTCCGCGCGGCGCGAACGCCGCCCACCTGCTGCCCGGCGTCGACGAGGTGCTGGTGTGGGAGGCGCCCTGGGAGGGCTTCGATCCGCCCGACGTGAGTCCGGCCGACATCGACACCCTGCTGGACAGGCTGCGCGCCGGGGCCTTCGACGCCGCGCTCGTCCTCACCTCCTTCCACCAGAGCTCCCTGCCCACCGCACTGCTATTGCGCCTCGCCGGCATCGGCCGGATCGGCGCCGACAGCGTCGACCACCCCGGGCGGCTGCTCGACGTACGGCACCGGCGGCTGCCGGGCCGGCACGAGGTGGAGGCGGCCCTCGACACCGCCGCCGCCATGGGCTTCCGGCCGCCTCCCGGGGACGAGGGCCGGCTGCGCGTCCTGCCGCCCCCGGACACCAGCGCCCTGACCGGCAACGGCCCGTACGTCGTCCTGCACCCCGGAGCCAGTGCCCCCGCCCGCGCCTGGAACCCACGGCGCTGCGCGGACGCGGTCGCCCTGCTCACCGACGCCGGACACCGCGTGGTCGTCACCGGCGGCCCGCACGAACGCATCCTCACCCGGTGCGTGAGCGGGGACGTGGGCATCGACCTCGGCGGGCGGACCGGCCCGCGCACCCTCGCCGGGGTGCTGCGCCTGGCCGACGTCGTCATCAGCGCCAACACCGGGCCCGCCCATCTCGCCGCCGCCGTCGGCACCCCGGTCGTGTCCCTGTTCGCACCGGTGGTCCCGGCCGAGCGCTGGGCGCCGTACGGCGTCCCGGCCATCCTGCTCGGCGACCAGTCGGCGCCGTGCGCGAACACCCGGGCGCTGACCTGCCCGGTGCCCGGACACCCGTGTCTGGACGAGGTCACCGGACAGGACGTGGTGCGCGCGGTGCACAAACTCATCCAGGAGCGGCACACATGAACATCCTCGTCTGGCATGTGCACGGATCGTGGCTCACCGCCTTCGTGCAGGGCCCGCACACCTACCTGGTCCCGGTCACCGACGACCGCGGACCCGACGGGCTCGGCCGGGCCGTGACCTGGGACTGGCCCGAGAGCGTCCAGGAGCGGACCCAGAAACAGCTGTGGGACTGCGACATCGACCTGATGGTGCTGCAACGGCCGCACGAACTCGACCTGGCCCTGCGCTGGACCGGCCGGCGGCCCGGAGTGGACGTGCCCGCCGTCTACGTCGAGCACAACAGCCCCGACGAGTCCCCCGAACGCCAACTCCACCCGCTTGCCGCGCAGTCGGCGATCGCCGTCGTGCACGTCACCCACTTCAACCGGCTGATGTGGGACAACGGACAGGCCCCCACCGAGGTCGTCGAGCACGGCATCATCGATCCCGGCCACCGCTGGAGCGGCACCGAGCGGCGCGCGGCCGTCGTGGTCAACGACCCCGTGCGCAGGGGCCGTACGACCGGCACCGACCTGCTGCCCCGGTTCGCCCGGTCCGCGCCCCTGGACGTCTTCGGCATGCGCACCGAAGGACTCGCCGACCACCTGGGGCTGCCGCCCGAACGCTGCCGCACCCGCGACCTGCCCCAGCACGAACTGCACCGGGAGATGGCCCGCTGCCGGCTCTATCTCCACCCGGTGCGCTGGACCTCGCTCGGGCTGTCGCTGCTGGAGGCGATGTTCCTGGGCATGCCGGTGGTCGCCCTCGACACCACCGAGGTGCGCGAGGCGATACCCGAGGGCGCCGGGGTGGTCTCGAACCGCCTCGACGTACTGGAGGACGCCGTACGCGCCCTCATCGCCGATCCCGGGCTCGCCCGCCGCACCGGCACGGCGGCCCGGGCCGCGGCGCAGGTCCGCTACGGAGAGCGGCGCTTCCTGGACGACTGGGAGCGCCTGATCAAGGAGGTCACCCGATGAGCCGCATTCCGCACACGGCCGGGCGCATCGCCATGGTCTCCGAGCACGCAAGCCCGCTGGCCGCGCTCGGCGGACCGGACGCCGGCGGCCAGAACGTGTACGTGGCGCAGGTCGCCCGGCAGCTCGCCAGAAAGGGATACCGGGTCACGGTGTACACCCGGCGGGACGCGGCGGGCCTGCCGGACCGGGTGACCCTCATCGACGGGGTGCAGGTGGTGCACGTCCCCGCCGGACCGCCCGTGCCCGTCCCCAAGGACCAACTCCTGCCGCACATGGTGGAGTTCGGGACCTTCCTGGCCCGGCAGTGGTCGCTGAGCCCACCGGACGTGGTGCACTCCCACTTCTGGATGTCGGGCCTGGCCGCCCTCGCCGGCGCCCGGCAGCTCGGCATCCCGGTCGTGCAGACGTATCACGCGCTGGGCACGGTCAAGAAGCGCTACCAGGGTGCCGCCGACACCAGTCCGCCGCAGCGCCTCGCCATCGAGGAGGCCGTCGGTCACGAGTGCGCGCGCATCATCGCCACCTGCCGCGACGAGGTCGCCGAACTGAAGGCCATGGGCCTGGACGAGGACCGGATCCGCGTCGTGCCCTGCGGCGTCGACCCCGACCAGTTCGCGCCCGCCGCCCGCACCCGCCGTGCCGGCACGCGCGGGAGGCTGCTGTCCGTCGGCCGGCTGGTGCCCCGCAAGGGCTTCGACCGCGCCATCCGTGCCCTGGCCGGCATCCCCGACGCCGAACTGATCGTCGCGGGCGGCCCCGAGGCCGATCTGCTCGGCAGCGACCCCGAGGCCCAACGCCTGTGCACCATCGCCCGCGAGTACGGCGTCATCGACCGCGTCACCCTGCTCGGCGGAGTCTGCCCGGCCCGCATGCCCCGGCTGATGGCCGGCGCCGACCTAGTACTGTCGCTGCCCCGCTACGAGCCGTTCGGCATCGTCCCGCTGGAGGCCATGTCCTGCGCCACGCCGGTCGTCGTCACCGCGGTCGGCGGCCAGCTCGACACGGTCGTGGACGGCACTACGGGCGTCCTGGTCCCGGCCGACGACGACCACGACCTCGGCGCCGTCGTGCGCGCCCTGCTCGCCGATCCCGACCGGCTCGCCCGGTACGGAGCCGCCGGCCGGCAGCGGGTGCTGACCCACTACACCTGGGACCGGGTGGCGGACGGTGTGGCGGGGGTGTACGGCGCCGTCGCCTCGGTCCCCCGGCTCTCGGGGGTGATGCGATGAAGACCGCCGGCGACACCACGCACTGCGACGAACTCGCCAAGGCCCTGGACGCGTTCCGCGACCACGGCTGCCTCATCGCACACTGGGGCACCGAACTCGCCCGCCGTCTGGGCGCCGGGGCCCGGCTGCTCGTCGCGGGCAACGGCGGCAGCGCCGCCCAGGCGCAACACCTGACGGCCGAACTCGTCGGCCGCTACGGTGCCGACCGGCCGCCGTTCTCCGCGGTCGCCCTGCACGCCGACACCTCCGCCACGACGGCGATCGCCAACGACTACGGCGTCCAGGAGATCTTCGCCCGGCAGACCCTCGCCCACGGCCGTCCCGGAGACGTACTCATGCTGCTGTCCACCAGCGGCGCGAGCGCCAACCTGCTGACCGCCGCCGACCGTGCCCGCAGCCGGGGCATGACAGTGTGGGCGCTGACCGGCCGGGCCCCCAACCCGCTGCAACTCGGCGCCGACGACGCGCTCTGCGTGGACGCGCCGGTGGCCGCCACCGTGCAGGAACTCCACCTGGTCGCCGTGCACATGCTGTGCGAGGCCTTCGACCGGGCCGTGGAACGCGGGGAGGCCGACCGGGCCGGCTCCGATGGGGTGGACGGCAGACCGGGCGTCGTCGGCCGGCTCGTCGGCCGGGCCCGTACCGTCGGCCGGTCCACGCCCGGCGCGCCCCTCGCCCCCCGGAGGGGACACGCATGACGAGCACCCGCACGCCGCTGGTCGTCGTGGGCGACGCGCTGCTGGATCACGACCTGTGCGGCCGGGCCGAGCGCCTGGCCCCGGACGCTCCCGTGCCGGTGGTGCACGGTACCCGCCGCACCTCCCGCCCAGGCGGCGCGGCCCTCGCCGCCTGCCTCGCCGCCGCCGAAGGCCGCCCGGTCACGCTCGTCACCGCCCTCGGTGACGACCCCGCCAGCGACACCCTGCGCGGGCTGCTGGCCGGCCGAGTGGACCTGGTGGAGGTGCCACTGGAAGGCGCCCTGAGCAGCAAGACCCGGGTCATGGCCGGAGACCGGCCGCTGCTCCGTCTGGACGACGGCGACGGACGCGCCCGCGCGGCGACCGGCGCCGCCGAGGACGCCGTCACCGGTGCCGCCGGAATCCTGGTCGCCGACTACGGCCGGGGCACCGCCGACGTCCTCCGCGACGCCCTCGGCCGGACGACGGCCCCCCTGGTCTGGGATCCCCATGTGCGCGGCCTGCCCCCGCTCCCCGGCGTCCGTCTGGCCACGCCCTGCGCACAGGAGGCCCGCACCTTCGCCCGGCAGCTGGACGTCGACGGGTCAGGCGACGAGGCGGGGCTGCGCACCGCCGCCCGGGACGCGCGCACCCTCGTCCGGGCCTGGCAGGCGCAGGCCGTCGCCGTGACCCTCGGCGACCGCGGCGCTCTGCTCTCCCACGGCGAGATTCCGCTGCTGGTACCGACCCCGGCCGCCGTGGCGGGCGACGCCTGCGGCGCCGGCGACCGGTTCGCCGCGGCAGCGGCCGGTGAACTCGCCGACGGCGCGCTCACCGAGGACGCCGTACAGGCCGCCGTTCACGCCGCCACCCGCTACGTCGCCGAGGGCGGCGCCCGCGCGCTCGCCACCGAGGAGCGGCCGGACAAGCCCGAGCCCGCCCCGGCGAGCGGCGACATCACCGGGGATGCCGTACGCCTGGCCGGCCGGGTCCGGACCGCGGGCGGCACGGTCGTCGCCGCGGGCGGCTGCTTCGACCTGCTGCACGCCGGCCACGTCGCGCTCCTCCAGGCCGCGCGCCGGGCCGGCGACTGCCTGATCGTCTGCGTGAACTCCGACGCCTCCGTGCGCCGCCGCAAGGGCGCCGGCCGCCCCCTGGTGCCGGCGGCCGACCGCGTCCGGGTGCTGCGCGCCCTGGAGTGTGTCGACGCGGTCGCCGTCTTCGACGAGGACACGCCGGAACGCATCCTCGGCGAACTCCGTCCGCACATCTGGGCCAAGGGCGGCGACTACGCCCGCACCGAACTGCCCGAGCAGCCCCTGGTGGAGAGCTGGGGCGGCCAGGTCCTCCTGCTGCCCTACCTCGACGGCCGCTCCACCACACGCCTGGCCCGCCGCGTGGCCCTGGAGCCGGCCCCCACAGGAGGCCACCAGCGGTGACACCGAAAGCCCCGTACCCCGGCGCGCCGTCCGATCCGCTCGGCACCGCACCGCCTCTGCGCGCCCCCGAGGGCAGCCGGCATACGGCCGCCGGCCACCCCGGCCGGTGCGGGGCTGTGCCGATGCTGCGTGTCGCGCGCCCGATGCGCAACGCCGGTCGGCGTGCCCGGCCCGCGATCCCGACGGCGTCGGTCACCCTCCCGCGCGCCGCGTGCCGCCGGGTGCCATCCGTTCCGATTCGCGCCGCGTGCCGCCGGCTGCCACCCGTTCCGTCCCGTGTCGCACGCCGCCGGGTGCCGGCGCCGCCCCGCACATCACCGCGCGGGCCCGGCCCGCCGCGTCCCGGCAGGCCGCCGGCCACCCCGCCGACTCGCCCAGGCAGTGCGATCCGTGCCCGTCCCTTGCCCGCAGCGTGGTACCCGCCACCGTGCCGCCACCGCTCCCGCACCCCTGGAGGACCCGCTCGGTGACCACTCCGCACCGCCCTCCGACCGTCCTGGTGCTGCGCGCGCTCGGCCTCGGTGACCTGCTGGCCGGTGTGCCCGCGCTGCGAGGCATCCGCCGCGCCTTCCCCGGTCACCGGATCCTGCTCGCCCTGCCCCCGGGCCTGGCCGAACCGGCCCTCGCCACCGGCGCGATCGACGCCGTGTTCCCGGCCGAGGCCCCCGGACGGGCGGTGCCGTCCCTCACGCACTGGACCGGCCCGCCGCCCGACCTGGCGGTCGACCTGCACGGCAACGGCCCCGAGAGCCGCGACGCCCTCGCCGCCGTGCACCCGCGCCGGCTGCTCGCCCACGCCTGCCCGGACGGCCCCCCGTGGCAGGCCCAGGCCCACGAACGGGACCGCTGGTGCGCCTTCCTGAACGCCTACGGCATCCCGGCCGACCCCTCGGACCTGCGGCTGCCCCGGCCCGGCACCCGGTCCGCCGCGCCGGGCGCCGTGGTCGTGCACCCCGGCGCGGCGTCCGGCGCACGCCGCTGGCCGGGGGAGCGGTACGCCGCCGTCGTACGGAGCCTGCGCGCGGCCGGACACCATGTGGTGCTCACCGGCGGCCCCGGCGAGGAGGCCCTGGTGCGTTCGGTCGCCGAGCGCAGCGGACAGCCCGCCGGCGACGTGCTCGCCGGCGGCCTGCCCTACCGGGAGCTGTCCGCGCTGGTGGCCGAGGCGTCCCTGGTACTCAGCGGCGACACCGGCCTGGCGCACCTCGCCGTCGCCCACGGCACCCGCTCGGTCACTCTGTTCGGCCCCGTCTCCCCGCGTCTGTGGGGACCGCCCCCGAGCCCCGCCCACCTGGCCCTGTGGCAGCCGGGCCCACCCGGCGATCCGCACGGCCGCACACCCGACGCCCGGCTGCTGCGTCTCCGCTCCGCAGACGTCGCCGCGGCCTGCCTGACCCTGCTCCAGCCGGCCCGCGGCGCGCGACAGACCGGACCGGAGGCCGCGCATGTCCACTGAGTCCGCCACCGGCCTCACCCACCTTGACACCGCCGCGGGCGACCCGCGGATCACCGTCGCCGTCATCACCCGCGACCGGCCGGTCAGCCTGCTGCGCACACTCGACGCGCTGGCCGCCCTGCCCGAGCGGCCACCGGTGATCGTCGTGCACAACTCCCGCGACGACGGCACCCGCACGGCCGTGCGCGGTCACCCCGCCGTCGCCGGCCTGCTGCGGCCCGCAGCCAACACGGGTGCTCTGGGCCGCAACCTGGCCGTCCGGCACGCCCGCACCCCCTACGTCGCCTTCAGCGACGACGACTCCTGGTGGGAGCCGGGCAGCCTCGCCCGCGCCGCCGACCTCCTCGACCGCCACTCCCGGCTCGGCCTGCTCGCCGCCCGCACCCTGGTCGGCGCCGAGGCCGCCGACGCCCCCCTCAACGCCGTCCTCGCCGGCTCGCCCCTGCCACCGGAGCCCGACCCGCCCGGCCGTCCGGTGCTCGGCTTCCTCGGCTGCGCCACCGTGCTGCGCACCGAGGCCTTCCGGTCCGGCGGCGGCTTCCATCCCGGCCTGTGGCTCGGCGGCGAGGAGGAGCTGCTCGCCTGCGACCTGCTGCGACAGGGCTGGTGGCTCGCCTACGCCGAGGACCTCACCGTCCACCACCAGGCCTCCCGGCTGCGCGACAGCACGGCCCGGCGTGTCCTCGGGATCCGCAACACCCTGTGGTTCACCTGGCTGCGCCGCCCACTGCTGCCGGCGCTGCGCCGCACCGGCCATCTGATGCGCACGGTTCCCCGGGACTTCGCCTCCGTGCGCGTCTTCGCCCACGCCACCGCCGGGCTGCCATGGGTGCTGCGCCAGCGCGACCCGGTGCCGCCCGACCTGGAACGCCGGCTGGCCGAGCTGGAGCGGGCCCGCCGAACCTCACCCGCCCGGCGGTATGTCGGCTGAACCGCGCCCGGTGCGACACGCCCGTGGAGAATCGTTGCGTCGGGCGTGGGGCGGGGGCACAGTGAACCATCCCGGTCAAGACGCGGCTGGCTGATCCTTCCCGACCCAGGAAGCCCGATGTCCATGGAAAAAGGTCAGCTGTCCCGTGCCCGGGTCCGCCCCGGCGGCCCGGCCCCGCTGCTCCTGCAGATCGTGCACGAACACCGGCCCGAGACCGGCGCCGTCAGCGTCCTGAAGGCACGGGGTACCGTCGACGCAACCAACGCCATGGAGTTCTCCGAGACGCTCGCCGAGCACATCGCCCGGGCCGACCGGACCGGCGAACACGCCGTCCTGGACATGACCGAGGTGTACCTCGCCTGCGCGGCCGCGGTACGAGCCGTGGACCGGGCCACCGGCGTCCTGGCCTTCTCCGGACGCGCCCTGCCCGTCGTACAGCCCCGGCCGCATGTGCGGGAGGCGCTGCGCGCCGCGGAACTGCCGGGCGTCCGGGTGCACGCCACCATGGCGTCCGCCCTGAACTCCCTGGAGGCCCGCAGGCGGGCCGGCCCACGGCCCGGCGGCACCGGTTGGTGAGCACAGCGGGCCGCCCCGTCCCGCGCGGTGGGGGCGCGGCCGGCGGCCGGGCCGTCACCGCGCACAGCGGTCAGGAAGAGGCCGCCCGAGTTCGTCGCGCCGTCCTGTCCGGGTGATGCCATGAGTCCCTCTTCCGAGCCGTCCGCCGCCCCGGCACCACTCGTCATCGAGTCGTGTGTCGTCGACGGGCTGCCCGCCGAGGCGGCGCTGCTGCTGCGCATGTCCGGCAGCCTGGACGCCGCGGGCGCCCAGGCCTGGTCGGCGGAGCTGCGCGGCCATCTCGAACAGGCGGACCGCGCGGGGCTGCGGCCCGTCCTGGACATGGCCCATGTGCAGCTCGGCGGCGCCGCCGTACTGCACACGCTCAGCGAGGCGACCCGGTCGCGCATCGGACGCCCGGACCTGATCATCGTCCGCGCCCGGCCCGGGGTGCGTGAGGCCGTGCATCTCGCCCGCCTCGACGGCGTCCGGCTCTACGCCACCCTCGACGAGGCGACGCGGGAGCTGGCCCGAGCCGGCTCCCGGGTGGAGGAGCTGCCCGCCTGGCGGTCGCAGATGGCGGATCCGCTGCGCCCGAGCTACGAGGATCTGCGCAAGGAGGTCCGTGCGCTGCGCGCCCGGGTGCGCACCGCCCCAGTGATCGGCATGGCACAGGGCGTGCTCATGGTCCGCTACGGCCTGCCGGACTCCGGCACCGCCTTCCGGGCGCTGCGCGAGGCCTCGCAGCGGTTCAACGTCCCGCTGCGCGTCCTCGTCTCCGCCGTGGTCGTGGCCCGCCCGCCGGACGGCGAGGTGTGGTTCCCGGGCCGCCGCTCCCTGCCCGTGCCCCAGCTGCGGATCCTGGCCCGCGACGGCCGCGACCCCCGCTACCGGCGGCAGATGATCGACGCCGTGCTGCACGAGGCGCTGGCCATCGGGCGGGCGGCGGCCGGATACGTACGGTTCGTGGACCCGGCCGTGAACGCGCTGATGCTGGAGACCCATCACGGCTGCGCGGAGACGTTTCTCGACCTGCTCGTGCGCGGCCGGGACGAGGGCACGGCCGACGCGCTCGCCCGGCTGCGCGGACGCCGGGTGAGCGTGCCCGACGTGGCCGCCGACGTCCTGCTCTCCGAGGAGATCCGGCGCGTCCTGCTCAGCACGGGCACCGGCGCCCTGCAGAGCATCCCCGTGGTGTCCGCGGCCGGCTCCTGCACCGGCGTGATCACCCTGCAGTGGCCCGACACCGGGCGCCGGCCGACCGCCGCCCAGGCCGAGGCCCTCGGTCTGCTGGCCTCCGACACGGCGGCCTGGCTGAGCTGGTACCACCGCTCGGTGCTGCTCGACGCCCTCGAACACCTGCACCGGACGGTGACCGGTTCCGCCGTGCCCGCCGAGGACGGTGAGGGCGAGCCGTGCCGTCCTGGGAACCCGGAGTCGGTGGGCACCACGCAGGACCCGGAGGGAGCCCGGCGCATGTCCAATCCGCAGCAGCCCGAATAGCGACGCAGTGACAAAGGGGGCGGCACCCCGCAGGACAGTGGCCAGATGAAGGCCCGGCAGGAAGCCGAGCGCGCCGCGGGCGGCCGCCCGCACGGCTCGGACAAGGGCGAGAAGGGCGGCGGCGAAGGCGGCGGCGTGCCTCCGGCGCAGCGGCCAGAGCATCCCTGAGTCCCCGCGCCCCGAAAAGGGGCGCGGGGTTGTGTCCGATGTGCGGCTGCGCGGGCGCGATCGGCCACAGAGCTCCCGCGGGCATTACCCTCCAGGCATGCGGATCTCCGTCTCCTCCGACATGGACGAACCCGTGGCCCGTTCACTCGTCGAGGACCTGCGGCGGC
Organism: Streptomyces sp. NPDC031426; assembly: GCF_055581585.1. Lineage (NCBI taxonomy): Bacteria > Bacillati > Actinomycetota > Actinomycetes > Kitasatosporales > Streptomycetaceae > Streptomyces > Streptomyces sp. NPDC031426. Next base: position 78,373 of record NZ_JBVIJE010000029.1, on the reverse strand, counting down.
GCGGTCACGACGTGCGGACGCACGGCGCCCTGCGCCCCGGCGCCGACGCGCAGTGGGCGGCCTGTTCGGAGGCGGCAGCGCTGGATGTGGCCGAGGGGGCCGCCGATCAGGCGGTGGTGTGCTGCTGGACCGGCACGGGGGCGTCCATCGCGGCCAACAAGGTGCCCGGCGTGCGCGCGGCGCTGTGCACGGATGCCGTCACGGCGGACGGCGCGCGCCGCTGGAACGACGCCAACGTCCTCGCGCTGAGCCTGCGCCTGACCTCCGAGCCGCTGCTGAGGGAGATCCTCGACGCCTGGTTCGCCGGCGAGCCCAGCCAGGACCCCGAGGACCGGCAGAACGTGGCCCGCGTCGGCCGCCTGGACGCCGCCCGGAATTCCTAGGGGCGTACGGCGGGCCGACGCGGACGGGCCCGAGTGTGGTCGTTTGCGGGTGGGGGTCAGTGGGCGCCGAGTCCGCCGCCGCCGAAGGAGCCGCTGGAACCCCGGCTCCAGCGCGGACGCTCCTTCGTCGCGCTCGGCCGGGAGTCCTGGTTCCTCAGGTCGTACGGCGTGAGCGGCCGGCCGCCCTTCGGGGTCTCGGGGACCTCCTCGTAGTCCCTGTTCTGCCGTACCTCGCGCACCGGGCCCTCCGGCGGCAGCGTGGGCTGTTCCTCGGGCCGTGGCCGAGGCGACTCGCGGTACTTGACGCGGGAGGTCATCCAGAAGCCGCCGGCGAGCAGCGCCAGGACGCCCACGGCCACGATGAACAGAACGAGGCTCATCAGGCCGCTCGCCGCGGCCAGCTGCATCGATGCGGTAGTCATAGAAGAGGAATACCCCATTCAGAACGGGACGAACCGGACGCCGACTGTGACCGCTGGTCAACGGACGGCGACCTGTCTCCTGTCGACGGCGTGTCCGGGTGCCCCAGCGCGCCTTCCGGTCCCGCGCAGTGGTTTGTGGCCCTGCACCCCGGCTACCCGCACGGTGTGACATCGCCGACTTCGCAGCAGCTCTACCGGTTCCTGGAGGACCGATTCGCGTGTGCCCAGGCGTGTACGGAGTGCGCCCGGGCCTGTGCCGTGCGCGCGAGCCTGGTCGACCCGGACGGCACCGAGCGGCATGAGCGGGTGCGCAGGCTGGGCATCATGTGCGCCGAGGTGTGCGACGCCACGTGCCACGTGCTGTGCGAGGAGAGCCAGCAGAACGAGGATGAGATCCGGGTCCGGCTGGAGTGGTGCCGCTCGGTCTGCCTGGAGTGTGCGCGCGCCTTCGACGAGCAGCCCGGCGCCGAGTCGGCGGCGGCCACCTGCCGGTCCTGCGCCGACGCCTGCTCGGAGTTCCTGCGCAGCCTCGTGTGAACCTCGACGGAATTCCCCTGGGGCGCGTCATTCCCTATTTCTGAAACACGTTCTACGGTGTGCGCCGTCAGGACCGCCCGTGGGGAGCCTGGAGGCGCCGTGCATCTCGACCACACGCCCGAGCAGCAGCGACTGCGCGCCGAGCTGCGCGCCTACTTCGCACAACTGGTCCCGGACAACGCCTACGCCCGGTACGCCGACCCGGTCGCCCGGAAGCGGTTCTACCGCGACACCATCCGCCGGCTCGGCACCGACGGCCGGCTCGGCGTCGGCTGGCCCGAGGAGTACGGCGGGCGCGGCATGACGGCGATGGAGCAGTTCATCTTCTTCGACGAGGCCGCGCAGGCCGGCGTACCGCTGCCGCTGATGGCACTGAACACGGTCGGCCCGACGCTCATGCGGTACGGCACCGAGGAGCAGAAGGCGTACTTCCTGCCGCGTATTCTCTCCGGCGAGATCGACTTCGCGATCGGCTACAGCGAACCGGACGCGGGCACCGACCTGGCCGCCCTGAAGACCAGGGCCGTACGGGACGGGGACGAGTACGTGGTCAACGGTCAGAAGATCTGGACGACGAACGGCGACACCGCCGACTGGGTCTGGCTGGCCACCCGCACCGACCCCGCCGCCCCGCCGCACAAGGGCATCACCATGCTGCTGGTGCCGACCTCCGACCCGGGCTACTCCTGCACCGTCATCAACACGCTCGCCTCCCACGACACCACCGCGAGCTACTACGAGAACATCCGCGTCCCGGTCTCCCGGCGCGTCGGCGAGGAGAACCAGGGCTGGCGGCTGATCACCAACCAGCTCAACCACGAACGCGTCACCCTCGCCGCGCACGGCACCATGGCCATCCGTGCCCTGTACGACGTGCAGCGCTGGGCCATGGAGACCAAGCTCGCCGACGGCCGCCGGGTCGCCGACCTGCCCTGGGTGCGCCGGCTGCTCGCCCGCACCCACACCCGGCTCGACGCGCTGAAGCTGCTCAACTGGCAGATGGTCAGCGCCGTCGAGAACGGCACGCTCACCCCGCAGGACGCCTCCGCGGTCAAGGTCTACGGCTCCGAGGCCCGCCGGGACGCCTACGCCTGGCTCATGGAGATCGTCGCGGCCGCGGGCCCGCTGAAGGAGGGCTCGGCGGGCGCCGTCCTGCACGGCGAGCTGGAGCGCGGCTACCGCTCGGCGGTCATCTTCACCTTCGGCGGCGGCAACAACGAGATCCAGCGCGAGATCATCTCCTGGATCGGTCTGGGGATGCCCAGGGTGCGGCGCTAGTCGCCTGTGACTACCGACGTTGGTGGTCACATACCGAGGACAGTTGGCACCGGGAATCGGTGCCATCGAGAAGGCGGCTGAGCCGTGACCTGGCTGTCGGCAATTCGGCACCAGCACGGGAAGCGCCGTCGACTCCGACTCCCCGGCGAGGGCGGCTCCAATTCAAGATCGGGAAAGTACCGCCTGCCAGGCCGCGAGTGCTCCGTTGGCGCCGCGTCCGAGGTTGCCCGTGGGCGTACACCACCGACAGTGGGTGTTCTGGCGGGGACCTTGGAGATGCCGTTCGCGCATTCGAGGGCGGTGGATGACTGACCTAGATCGTCGTCGTTCTCGTGCAGGCCGGCGGATGCGAGAAGGAAGTGGGTTACGGCCTCGCCGGCCGTGGGTGTGTTCAAGGGCATCACGCTGGGTGCGGGCACGCCTGGGACGTACTGGGCTTGCTCGGCGAGCAGTACAGAGCGGCGGCCGTCGACAAGCGCAGAGGTTCTGCGTGTCCGCAATGCGAGACCTGTCCGGGAAAGCATTGACCAACGTGGTGGCCGTCTGCTGAACTCCCGTCCATGAACCCGCGCGTGGACCTGACCCGGCGGCGCCACATCGATCTGGCGCACGTCTCCAGCGCGTTTTGTTGTCGCTGACCCGGCAACTGGTCGCCGGCATTGGCCGGTGTGCGTAGTCGGCGCGCGCCGGGCTGAGGCGGAAACCGCCCGCAATGCGATGCTTCCCCCACCGGATCGTCGTATCCACCTCCTGTGAGCTCTCCGCCTCGTATGAGCCGGGAGCCTCTTCGCGTACGCCGACTGGGTCGCTGAGAACGCGGCCGTAGCGGTCCTGCGACCACGCTTCTTCTCTCCGGCCCGGCCGATTCGGCGTTCCGCGTGCCGGGTCGATCAGTCCTGCGCGCTACCAGCGCCTTCATCCAGCTGCTCGGCACGCCTTGGTGTGCCCATCCGTCCGGGAGGGACCCCCTCATGCCTCCGTCCATCCGTAAGCTCACCGGCCGTATCGGCGCAGTCGTCGAGGGCGTCGACCTCGCGGCGCCGCCGGACTTCTCGACGATCGCCACGCTCCGAGACGCCCTCAACGAGCACAAGGCGATCGTGTTCGACGACGTGCGGCTCGACAACGCCGACCAGGAGCGTGTGGCCGGGTGGTTCGGCGAGCTGACGACCGCTCATCCGAACGTACCGGCGGCAGACGGCACGACGAACGTGCTCGCCGTCGACAGTGAGACATCCAAGGCCAACGCATGGCACACGGACGTCACCTTCGTTGTCAACCCGCCGCAGCTGACCACGCTCCGGTCCGTCGTGATCCCGCCCTACGGCGGCGAGACCCTCATCGCCAACGCCGCCGCGGCCTACCGCGATCTCCCCGAACCGCTGCGCGCCCTCGCCGACACGCTGCGCGTCGTACACACCAACCAGTACGACTACGCGCGCCCCGCAGCCGCGACCGCCGAACAGCAGGAGTACGACCGCATCTTCGTCTCGACGCCCTACGAGGCCGAGCACCCGGTCGTGCGGGTGCATCCGCTGACGGGCGAACGCGGTTTGTTCATCGGCGGGTTCGCCAAGCGGATCGTCGGCCTGTCGGGCAGCGACTCGGCCGATCTGCTGCGCATCTTCCAGTCGTACGTAACGCGTCCGGAGAACATCCTGCGCTGGAAGTGGTCCCGAAACCAGCTGCTGATCTTCGACAACCGGATCACCCAGCACTACGGGGTGGACAACTACGACGACCACCCGCGCCGCCTCAACCGGGTGACGGTCGCGGGCGAGGTGCCGACCGGTGTCGACGGCCGCCGCAGTGAGCAACTCCTCGGCGACGCCTCGCACTACAGCGGCGTGCTGGCGGTGGCGGCATGACCGAGGTCCGCATCCCGGCACCGGCCGTCGTGAAGGGCCCGGACCCCGGGACGACGAACGCGCGGGAACGCGAGGTGTTCCTCCCGCGCGACGCCCGCCGAAGGACGCTGCTGCGCACACTCCGCGAGCGCCTGCGCTGGCCGCTGGGCATCTACACGACCCCGGTCGCGATCCTCATCGCCTGGGAGGCGCTCGCCCGGGCCGGAGTGGTGTCGAAGACCTACGCGCCGGCGCCGACCTCGATCGTGAAGTCAGCCGCCGATCTGTGGCAACAGGGCGTCCTGGGGCCCGACTTGGCCATTTCGCTGCAGCGGGCCGGCATCGGTCTGGCGATCGGTCTGACGGTGGGGATCGTCACCGGCGTGCTCGGCGGGCTGCTGCGCAGCGGTGAGTACCTGTTCAACGGCCTCGTGCAGGTACTCAACACGATCCCCCTCCTGGCCGTGCTTCCGCTGATGATCGTGTGGTTCGGCATCGACGAACTCACGAAGGTGCTGCTGATCTCCTTCGGTGCCGGCGTGCCGATGTATCTCAATCTGTTCGCCGCGATCCGGGGCGTGGACCAGCGGCTGATCGAGATGGCACGGACGACGGGCGCGGGCACCTGGCGCCTGGTGACGCGGGTGCTGGTGCCCGGGGCCCTGCCGGGGTTCCTCGTTGGCCTCCGGTTCTCCCTCGCGTACAGCGTCCTGGGCCTGGTCGCAGCCGAAACGGTCAATGCGGACAAGGGACTTGGCTTCCTGATCACTCAAGGGCAGACCTATCTCCAGACCAACCAGGTCTTCGTGGGGCTGGTGATCTACTCGCTCCTCGGTCTGCTCGCCGACCAGTTCGTCCGGGTTCTCGAGCGGGTGCTGCTGCGGTGGCGACCCAGTTATGAGGCGTCATGAGCAGCGCGATCGCGACGGAGCCCCGCCGGCAGACCGGGGTCGTCGTCGAGCAGGTGGTCCGTCGGTTCGGTGACCGGGTGGTGCTAGACCACCTCGACCTCACCATCGCCGACGAGGAGTTGGTGATCCTGCTCGGCCCCTCGGGCTGCGGCAAGAGCACCCTTCTGCGGCTGCTCGCCGGACTGGACCGGCCCGACGGAGGGCGCGTGGAGGTCCCGGCACGGCGTGCGATCGTCTTCCAGGCCGACCGGCTGCTGCCCTGGCAGCGGGTCCTGCGCAACGTCACCCTCGGTCTGCACGGACCCGACGCGGAACAGCGCGCCCTGGATGTGCTCGCCGAGGTCGGACTCTCGGGCCGGGAGAAGGCCTGGCCCAAGGAACTCTCCGGCGGCGAGGCCCAGCGGGTGTCGCTCGCACGGGCCCTGGTCTCGGAGCCCGAACTCGTGCTGCTCGACGAGCCGTTCGCGGCCCTCGACGCCATCACCCGGCTGCGCATGCACGACCTCGTACGGGCGCTGCGGACCAAGCACCACGCCGCCATGCTGCTCGTCACCCACGACGTCGACGAGGCGATCGCCCTGGCGGACCGCATCGTCGTCATGAGCAACGGCCGTATCGGCACCGCGCACGAGGTTCACCTCTCCGCCGCGGACCGCGAAGCGAGCGTCGCACGCGAGGAACTCCGCGCCCGGCTCCTGGCAGACCTCGGCCTCGCCGGCCAGCACTGACCTCCCCGAACACCCTCACCCAGCACAGAAAGCACGACAACCATGCGAAATGGAACCACCAGACTCATCGGCGCCGTCGGCTCGCTCGCCCTCGGGAGCACCCTCGTCGCCTGCGGATCGTCGTCTTCGAACAGCGCCGCGCCGCTGAGCAACGCCGTCGCAGCGAGCGACGCCAAGCACCCCGAGTGGAGCAAGTACACCTTCACCATCGGCGACAACGGCGGCGACGGCAGCCAGGAACTGGCGAAGATCACCGGCGTGTTCGACAACGCGCCGTACAAGGTGAAGTTCGCCCGGTTCACCTACGGCCCGCCCCTCGTGCAGGCCGCCGCCTCGGGCGACATCGACCTCGGCAGCGTCGGCGACGTGCCGCCGATCACCGGAGCCGCGAAGGAGTACGGCTTCAAGGTCGTCGCCGTCAACCGCTCACTCACGCCGACCCAGTCGAACGAGAACATCATCGTGCCGAAGGGCTCGACGCTGAAGACGGCCGCCGACCTCAAGGGCAAGAGGATCGCCGTTCCGCAGGGCAGTTCGGCCCACGGCCTGGCCCTGAACGCGCTGAAGAGCGTCGGCCTCACCCCCAAGGACGTGAAGCTGACCTTCCTCGACCCGGCGGCCGGCGCGACGGCGTTCAACACGGGCAAGGTGGACGCCTGGTCGATCTGGAACCCGCAGTCGGCGATCGCGGTCAAGAACGGCGCGCGGATCCTGGTGAAGGGTCTGCCGCCGATCGACCAGACGAGCAGTTACTACGTCGCCAGTGACACGTCGCTGAAGGACAAGACCAAGCGTGCGGCTCTCACGGACGTCCTGAAGAGGCTCTCGCGAGAGTTCGCCTGGGCCGTCAAGAACCCCGACCAGTACGCGCAGGCGCTCTCGAAGGAGCAGGGCATCCCGCTGGCCGACGCCAAGGCGTCCCTGGCCGCCTACTCGAACCGGGTGACCCCGGTGGAGCAGTCGGACATCGAGCTGGAGCAGAAGCTCGCCGACGCCTTCCTGGAGGCGGGGCAGATCACCAAGAAGGTCGACGTCAAGTCGATCACCGACAACCTCCTGCCGGCCGGTTACGACAGCTCCAAGCTGAAGGTCACCTCATGAGCGCGAGACGGCGTCGGCTCCATCTCAACGCTTTCCTCATGGAGGCGGGTCACCACGAGGCAGCGTGGCGGCTCCCGCACAGCAATCCCCGGGCGGACTTCGACCTGCGGCACTGGATCGAGCTGGCGCAGCTGGCCGAGAGCGTCAAGTTCGACTCGCTGTTCCTCGCGGACGGCCCGGCCCTCATCGGCACCGGCGAGTTCCGCCCGCCCGGCCAGCTCGAACCGCTGACGCTACTGACCGCGCTGTCCCAGGCGACCAGCAGGATCGGCCTCATCGCGACCGTGTCCTCGACCTACAACGAGCCGTACAACCTCGCCCGCCGGCTCGCGTCCGTCGACCACGTCAGCGGCGGCCGCGCCGGCTGGAACATCGTCACCTCGGCCGGGGCGGACGAGGCGGCCAACTTCGGCCTCGACGACCGTCCCGGCCACGCCGAACGCTATGCCCGCGCCGACGAGTTCCTGAAGGTTGCCAAGGCACTGTGGGACAGCTGGGAGGCCGAGGCCGTCGTGGCGGACAGGACCACGGGCCGCTACGCGGACCCCGAGCGGCTGCACCGCCTCGGCCACGAGGGCAAATACTTCAAGGTGGCCGGCCCGCTCAACGTCGAGCGTCCCCCGCAGGGCTACCCGCTGCTCGTCCAGGCCGGCTCTTCCGAGGACGGCAAGGCATTCGCCGCCCGCCACGCCGAGGCGATCTTCACCGCGCACACGACGTACGAGCGCGCGGCCGCCTTCTACGCCGACATCAAGGCGCGGACCGGGGCCGCGGGCCGCGACCCGGACGGTGTGATCGTCCTGCCGGGCATCGTCCCGTACATCGGGTCGACCGAGGAGGAGGCCCGGGCGCTTGCCCGGCAGTTCGACGAGCTGCGCGTTCCGGAGTACGGGCTGCGCCAGCTGGCCGCCGTGTTCGAGACCGAGCCGTCGGTCTTCGAACTCGACGAGCTGCTGCCGGACTTCATCCTCGCCAGGCCGAAGCTGGAAGGCTCACAGTCCCGTTCCGACCTGATCACCGAGCTCGCGGTGCGCGAGCGGCTGACGGTCCGCCAAATCATCTCGAGACTCGGCGGCGGACGTGGTCACTTCGAGTTCATCGGGACGCCCGAGCAGATCGCGGACACGATCATCGCCTGGTTCGAGGGCGGTGCCGCGGACGGGTTCAACATCATGGCGCCCGCCTTGCCGTCGGGCCTCGCGGCCTTCGTGGAGCATGTGTTGCCGATCCTGCGCGGCAAGGGCCTGTTCCGCGAGGAGTACGAGGGCACGACCCTGCGTGAGCACTACGGGCTGCCGGTCCCGGCGAACCAGTTCCGTGGCTGACCCGCTCGCGACTCCCGCCGCTTCCCGGAGCGGCGGGAGTCCGCCCGCACTGCGAGTCGAGGGCTTTAGTAAGACCTACGAAGACGGCTTCACCGCGGTGGCCGGGCTAGACCTGGAGATACCGGACGGCGCCTTCTTCGGCCTGCTCGGCCCGAACGGCGCAGGCAAGACCACGCTGATCGCCTCGGTGTGCAACATCGTCCGACCCACCGCAGGCACCATCTCCGTCTTCGGCCACGACCACTGCAGCCGTCAGGCCCGTCGGCTCCTTGGCCTGACCGCGCAGGAGATCAACGTCGACCGGTTCCTGTCCATCCGACAGATCCTGATCTACCACGCCGGATACCACGGCGTCGGCCGGAAAGCGGCCTCCCGGCGCGCCGACGAACTGCTCGCCCTGTTCCGCCTCGACGACAAGGCCGACGTACGCGCCTACGAACTCTCCCGCGGCATGCAACGGCGCCTCGTCCTCGCGCGGGCCCTCATGCACCGCCCCCGCCTGCTCATCCTGGACGAGCCGACGGCCGGCGTCGACGTCGAACTGCGCTCCGAGGACTGACGGGTCGTCAAGGGCCTCAATGCGGCAGGCACCACTGGGCTGTTGACGACTCACTACCTGGAGGAGGCGGAGACCTTGTGCGACGAGATCGCTCCTGCGCGCGTGCCGGATCGCCGACCGCGGCTCCGCCGCGTCGCTGCGTGAGCGGTACGCGGCCCGGAACATCTCGGAGGTCTACGACGAGGTGTCCGACTCCGGGCTCTTTGGCCGACGGGGCCATCGGCCACCTGCTGGGCAACCACTACTTCCTGTCCTGCAGCGCCCGGTTCTTCGCCGACCGCACCCGTGCCGCCCGCATCGAGCGGGAGTCGACGGCGGGGCAGTGGTGCTGGGGAGGCGGTATCGCCTCGGACGAACCACCACTCATCCTGACCCCCACGCCGGGCGGTTATCTGCTCAGCGGCTACCAGAGGTACGCCACCGGAGTAGGGATCGCCGACCGGCTGGTGGTTCGAGCCGCCAAGTACGGCACCGGTGAGCCGTTGGCCGTCCTGGTCGACCCCGCCCGCTCGGGCGTCGTGAGCGGCAGCAGCGGGGACGCCTTCGGCCAGCGGCTGGCGGCCGGTGGCGGCGTGGAGTTCGATTCCGTGCCGGTCGCGGCCGACGATGTGCTCGGCTCCCTCTCGCCGGACGAGTGCGTCCTGTCACCCTTCGCCTCGCTGGCCGCGCCGGCCGCACGTCTGGTCTCCGTCCAGTTCTGTCTTGGCGTGGCAGAGGGCCTGCTGGCCGAGGTTCGCGAGTGCGGAAGGGGCATGAGGTCCTCCTGGCAGCCGTTCTCGCCTCAGCCCTGGCCGGGCGGCCCGCCGCAAGATCCGTACGCGCTGACTGTGTACGGCGAGCTCACTGTCGTCGCACGTGCCGCGTCCGCCCTCGCCGAGCAGGCGGTGGATGCCCTGGTGCGTGGCTTCGTGCAGGGCGAGGATCTCGACGACGAGGAGTGCGCGGAGATCGCCGTCCTCGCGAGCGTGGCCGAGTCTGCCGCCTCCCGGGCCGCGCAGGAGGTCACCACCCGTGCCCTGGACGTCATCGGCACCGACGCCGCCTCCGCGCGGCACGGTTTCGACCGCTTCTGGCGCAACGCCAGGACACACACCCTGCGCGAGCCGGCCGCCCACAGACTGCGCGAGGTGGGCGACTACTTCCTCAACGGCGCGCACCCACCCTTCGTGCTTCCAGCCTGACCGGGAGGGCGACCGGTGCGGTGGCGGACACGACAGTGATGGATAATCGCGGCATGCGGATCTCGGCGCGGGCGGACTATGCGGTGCGGGCGGCACTGGAGCTGGCCGCAGCAGGGGGTGAGGCCTCGCTCAAGGCCGAGGCGATCGCCGCGGCGCAGGGCATCCCGCACAAATTCCTGGAGGGCATCCTCGGCGACCTGCGCCGGGGCGGTCTTGTGGTCAGCCAGCGGGGCGGCAAGGGCGGCTACCGGCTCGCCCGCCCGGCGGAGTCGATCGCCATCGCCGACGTCATCCGCGTGGCGGACGGCCCCCTGGTCTCGGTGCGGGGAGTGCGCCCACCCGAGCTCTCCTACTGCGGTCCCGCGGAGTCGCTGCTGCCGCTGTGGATCGCCGTGCGCGCCAACGTCCGCAAAATCCTCGGCGAGGTCACCCTGGCCCACGTGGCCGCGGCCAAGCTGCCCGACGAGGTCCTGAGCCTCGCGTCGGACCCCGAGGCGTGGACGAATCCCTGACCGACGTCCGGTGAACGAAACGAGCAGAACTCCGAGATGGACAAGCTCATCGAGACGCGGACGCCGCGCAGACCGTCCTGTCGGCGCTCGCAGGTCCGCGTACCGCCCCGTTCGCACTGACCAGCCCCTCCGCGCCGGGCGTGACCCGGACCTACACCGCCTGGAAGCAGCTCTCGGACGAGACGTCGACGCCCGGGTGGTCTCCGGTATCCACATGAGGTCGGCCGACGAGGCGGGGATCACGCTCGGCACGAACGCGGCACGGCACGTCCTGCCGAACACGGGACGCCTCCTGGCCGCACGGCAGGTCGCGGTCACAGTGCCCGCGCCGCATAGGCCCTGACGTCCGCGTCCGAGTCCGTCGTCGCGGTGGCCAGGGCGGCTCGGGCGTCCTCGACGGCACGGTGCCGGGTCAGGGCCAGTACGGCGGCCTTGCGGACGTCGGCGTTCAGATCGGTGAGGGCCTTGGCGAGGGCCGGGACGGCCAGATCGGAGTCTGCGCCGGACAGAGCGGTGGCGGCGCCGGCCCGGACCTGCCATGCCGGGTCTGACAGGGCCGCCTCGGCGCGTGTGGCCAGGGCTGCCGGGCAACCCGTCGTGCCCAGAGCCGCGTAGGCGGCCCCCCGTACCAAGGCGTCGGGATCGTCGACCAGCGCGGCGAGGGCCGAGCGGACCATGTCCGAGCCTGTGCCCATGGTGGCCAGGGCCTTGGCGATCGTGACGCGGACCTCGCGGGACGGATCGACGGCCGCCGCGCGGGCCAACTCCACCGAGGCGTCGACCGACACCAGCGCGCGCACGGCCGCCACACGTACGGCGATGTCGGAATCCGACAGGGAGTGCGCGAACAACTCGGCGTCACCAAGCCGCAGAGCACGCAGCGCGTCCAGTGCGGCGGCACGGACGGCGGGGTCGGCCCCGGACAGGGCGGCGGCGAGGCCGTCGCGCAGGGCCGGTTCCGGCGGCAGCGTCTCGACCAGTTCGCGCAGTGAGGCGACTGCGGCGGCGCGGACGCCGGCGTCGGGATCCTTGAGCGCCGAAGCCAGAGCCGGTCCGGTGCCCGGCGGCAGGATCTCCGTCAGGACCGTGACGGCCGTCCGGCGCACGCTGGGATCGGGGTCCGTCAAGTAGTCGTTGAGCGCGGAGAGATCAGGCTCGTCCTCTGCGAGAGCGAGGAGTTCGAGCAGGCGAGGTGTGGCCTGCGCGTCCGCGTCGGCCCGGGGACGGGCGGCTGTGTCTGCCGCGGTGGGTTCCTGCCGCAACGCCACCGGCGCCGTTTCCCGGGCCCCTGCCGTCGCCACATGTTCCGGGTGGACCTCACCGACGTGCCGGGAGGGGCCGCCGGCCGGGGCGAAGCCGTCGACCGGGACCAGGTAGGGAGCCACGGGACGGGCCGTGAACTCCATAGTGCCAGAGGGGGACTTGTACAGGTCGAGGTGGTGGAACCAGGACGCGTCGTCGCGCCGCGGGTGGTCGATGCGGTCGTGGTAGAGGCCCCAGCGGGACTCGGTGCGGGCCAGGGAGGCGCGTGCGGCCATCTCCGCGCAGTCGCGGATGAAGGTGACCTCGGCGCAGCGCATGAGTTCGTGCGGGGTGCGGGCGCCCATCGCGGCGATGTCGTCCCGCATCCGCTCGAAGGCTTCCAGGGCCAGGGAGAGACGGGCGCCGGACTTCGGTGGGGCCACGTAGTCGTTGACGAAGCGGCGCAGCTTGTACTCGACCTGGGGCTGCGGTGGGCCGTCCGGGTTGCGCAGCGGGCGGTAGATCAGCTCGTGCGCCTCGCGCAGCTGGTCCTCGGGCAACTCGCCCTCGTAGGCCTGGTACTGGGACGCGTCCGCTCCGGCCAGGTCCCCGAAGACGAACGCGCCGATCATGTAGTTGTGCGGCACGCAGGCGAGGTCTCCGGCGGCGTACAGGCGGGGGACGGTCGTGCGGGCGTGGTCGTCGACGCGGACGCCGGAGGCGGAGTGGCCGCCGCACAGGCCGATTTCCGAGATGTGCATCTCGACGTCGTGGGTGCGGTAGTCGTGGCCGCGGCCGGAGTGGAAGGTGCCACGGGTGGGGCGCTCGGTCGAGTGAAGGATCGACTCCAGGGCCGAGATCGACTCCTCTGGAAGGTGGCTCAGCTTCAGGTAGACCGGGCCCCGGTCGCTCGCGATCTCGGCGGCGAACTCGGCCATCATCTGGCCCGACCAGTAGTCGGAGTCGACGAAGCGTTCGCCGTGCCGGTTGACCTGGTAGCCGCCGAAGGGGTTGGCGACGTAGGCGCAGGCGGGGCCGTTGTAGTCCTTGATCAGTGGGTTGATCTGGAAGCACTCGATGCCGGTGAGTTCGGCGCCCGCGTGGTAGGCCATGGCGTAGCCGTCGCCGGCGTTGGTGGGGTTCTCGTAGGTGCCGTAGAGGTAGCCGGAGGCGGGCAGGCCGAGGCGGCCGCAGGCGCCGGTCGCCAGGATCACGGCGCCCGCGCGGACCACCACGAACGCGCCCGTGCGCGTGTTGAAGCCGACCGCCCCCACCGCCCGCCGGCCCCCGCCCGCCGTCAGCACCCGCACCGGCATCACCCGGTTCTCGATGCGGATCCGCTCCCGCATCTCGCGCCGCCGCAGTTGCCGGTACAGGACCTTCTTGACGTCCTTGCCCTCCGGCATCGGCAGCACGTACGAACCCGACCGGTGCACCTGCCGGACCGCGTACTCTCCGTGCTCGTCCTTCTCGAACTTCACGCCGTACGACTCCAGTCGCTGCACCATGGCGAAGCCGCGGTTGGCGGTCTGGCGGACGGTGGACTGGTCGACGATGCCGTCGTTGGCGCGGGTGATCTCGGCGACGTAGTCGTCGGGTTCGGCGCGGCCGGGGATGACCGCGTTGTTGACGCCGTCCATGCCCATGGCGAGGGCGCCGGAGTGGCGGACGTGCGCCTTCTCCAGGAGGAGGACGCTCGCGCCGTGCTCGGCGGCGGTCAGGGCGGCCATGGTGCCGGCGGTGCCGCCGCCGATGACGAGGACGTCGCAGACCAGTTCCTCGGCGTCGGTGAGAGCGGGGATCCGCAGGGTCTCGGAGGGGGTGTTCGCGCGGGGGTTCACCGGGCTGCCTTTCACGTGTCGAGCGAGGTGAGGACGTCGCGGCGCAGGGCCACGCGGGCCGGGTCCCCGTGGGCCGTACGGTCTCGCGGGTGCGGCACGTCCCGCACGGCGAGCAGGCGGCCGGTGCCGAGCAGGGTCACGCGGTCGCCGAGGAACAGGGCCTCGTCCACGTCATGGGTGACGAAGACGACGGTCGCGCCCGTGCCCCGCAGCACCTCCACCAGCAGGTCCTGCATGCCGGCCCGGGTCTGGGCGTCAAGGGCGCCGAACGGTTCGTCCATGAGGACGGCGCGCGGACGCCCGGCCAGGGCGCGGGCCAACTGGGCGCGCTGGCGCTGCCCGCCGGAGACGCGGTGAGGCAACTGGCGGGCCTGGTCGGCGAGTCCGACCTGGGCCAGCCACTCCTCGGCCTGGACGCGGCGCTCGGAGCGCGGGACGCGGCGGATGGCGAGCGGGAGTTCGACGTTGGCGCGCAGGGTGCGCCAGGGCAGGAGGGCGTCCTCCTGGAAGATCAGGGCGCGTTCGGCCGAGGGGCCCACCAGAGGGTGCCCGTCCTGGCCGATCTCTCCGGCCAGTGGGGGCAGCAGACCCGCCAGGCTGCGCAGCAGGGTCGACTTGCCGCATCCGGACGGTCCGACGACGGTGAGGATCTCACCCCGTGCGACGTCCAGATCGACGTCGGCCAGCACAGGCGCTTCGGGGCGGCCGAGCGTGGCGGCGTGGAGGGTGAGCCGGGTGCCGCGTGCGGACGACGGCGCCTGGTCCACCGAACGGAGTTCGGGCTTGGTGTCAGACGAGGTGCTCATCGCGTGCCTCCTCGGTGTCGGAGGGCTGGTCGGTGGGTACGGCGGCGGGGGCCGGCCGGGCGGGCGGGCGCGTGCGCGGTGCCGTCGGCCGGGTTCCGGGGACGTATGACGTGCGGGGCAGCCAGCGGGTCAGGCGTCGGCCCAACAGCTCCACCGCCGTGGAGGTGAGCCAGCCGAGGACGCCGATCGTGACCATGCCGACGAACACACCGGGGTAGTTGACGATCGTGTAGTCCTGCCAGGTGCGGTAGCCGACGCCGTACTGGCCCGAGATCATCTCGGCGGAGATCACGCAGATCCACGACACGCCGATGCCGACCGACAGACCGCCGAAGATGCCGGGCAGCGCGCCCGGCAGGACGACCGAGCCGAGGATGCGCCACCGGCCGCCGCCCATCGTGAGCACGGCCTCCTCCCACACGGGGGTCAGCGCTCGGACGGAGTGCCGGGCGGAGACCAGGACCGGGAAGAAGGCCGCGGTGAAGGTGATGAAGACGATGCCCTGTTCGTTGGAGGGGAAGAGGAGGATCGCGACGGGCACCAGGGCGATCGCCGG
Source organism: Streptomyces sp. NPDC031426 (assembly GCF_055581585.1). Classification (NCBI taxonomy): domain Bacteria; kingdom Bacillati; phylum Actinomycetota; class Actinomycetes; order Kitasatosporales; family Streptomycetaceae; genus Streptomyces; species Streptomyces sp. NPDC031426. The sequence goes on along the minus strand of NZ_JBVIJE010000029.1, from coordinate 63,144 downwards.
GATCGGGCGGACCACTTCCAGCAGGGGGCCCAGCAGGTCCTCGGCCAGTGGCGAGCGGGCCACGAGCACGCCGCCCGCCACGCCCAGCACCGCCGCCAGCAGGAAGCCGGTGACGATGCGGCTCAGGCTGTCGGTGAGGTCCGTCCAGTAGTCCGCCCCGGACAGGCGGTCGGCGAAGGCGTGGGCCACGTCGGTGACGGTGGGGAACTGCGAGAAGCGCAGCCACAGGTCGACGTCCAGGCTGGTCAGCAGCTGCCAGAGGCCGAGGGCGGCCGCGACGGCGGCCACCCGCAGCGCATACCGGCCGATCGGCGGGAGAGGCCGCCGGGAGCGGCCCGCTCGCGGCGCGGGCCGGCTCATGCGGCACGCTCCAGCGCTTCGGCGTAGGTGATGACACGGGCACCGCCGTGCGCGGAGACATACGCCTGCGCGGTCGCCGGGGCGACGAACGGCAGGAGCTTCTCGCCGTCGGTCACCCAGACCGCCTTGTCGGCGAACCACAGGGTGCCGGTAGTGGCGTCGGGCACGTAGGCGGCGCGGATGCCGTCCCGGTGGGCGGCCACGTACGTCAGGAGCTCCGCCGGGGACTTGAAGGCCTTGGTCTCCTCGGCGCCCTTCGGCCATGCCTCGCTCGCGGCCGCCGGGGGAGTGGCGGCGAGCTGCTTGTCGTACGACGTGCCGAGGGCTCTCCTCACGTACTCGTCGTCGACGAAGGAGTCCACGTCCACATCACCGGTCAGCTTCGCCGCCTTCAGGACCGACACGTCCAGCTTCAGCGCGGAGACGAGCTGCGGCTTGACGGCCGGGTCGAAGGTGGAGATGGCGTGGGCGCCGTTGTAGAGGTAGACGACCTCGGCGGGCAGGCCGGTGACCTTCGCGACCTTCTCGGCGGCGGCCACGGGATGGGTGTTGAGGTAGTCGGTGGCCTCGGCCTGGGCCTTGAGGAATGCCTCCAGCACGGCCGGGCGGTTCTTGGCGAAGTCCTCGCGGGCGGTGACGCCGTGGAAGGTGGGCAGGTTCAGCTGGGCGCCGTCGTAGAGGGCCTTCGCCTTGCCCTGGTCGGTGAGCAGGCCGGGCCAGGCGACGAACTGCGACAGCGCGTCCACACTGCCCGCCGTCAGGGCCGAAGCGCCCACGGCAGGCTGCTGGTTGAGCTTCTCGATGCCGTCGTTCGGGTCGATGCCGGCGCGTTGCAGGGCCCGTACGAGGGTGCCGTCGGCGGCGGAGCCCACGCTCGCGGAGACCTTCTTGCCCTTGAGGTCCTCGAGGGAGGTGAGCTTGGAGTCCGGTGCGGTGACGATGGTGTTGAGGCCGCCGCGGAGGTTGTAGCCGGTGACGGAGACCAGGTGGGTGGGGCGGCCGAGCTGCTTGCCTCGGGCGGCGTTGATGAGCAGCGGGAAGTCGCCCATCGAGCCGATGTCGATCTTCCCTGCGGTCATCTGGGCGGTGATGGGGGCGCCCGTGGCGTAGTCCTGCCAGTCGACCTTGTAGGTGCGGCCGTCGTGGAGGGAGTTCAGCTGCTTCTCGAAGTAGCCGAGGGAGCGCAGGAGGGTCCCCGCGGTGACCGTGTTGATGGTCTTGGACTGGTAGCCGACGGTGACCGTGACGGTGGAGCCGTCGGCGCCGGCCGCGGCGTTGCCGCCGCAGCCGGTGAGCGGCGCGAGGAGCAGGGCAGCGACTACAGCAAGTGCCATGCGTTTCACAGGAGTTCGGCCTTTCACCGGAGCAGGTAGGGCATGTTGACCGTGACGGCTCCGGTGGGACAGCGGGCCGCGCACGGGCCGCAGTACCAGCACTCGTCGACATGCATGTACGCCTTGCCGTTGCTTTCGTCGATGGCGAGGGAGTCCAGCGGGCACATGTCCACGCAGAGGGTGCACCCGTCGATGCACTTCGACTCGTCGATGGTCACGGGCACGTCGGCCCGCTGGGGCGCCAAAGGCATGGCTGTCTCCAGGAATGTGCGCGAGCGGGGTGTTTACAGGGACCGGTGCAGCAGACCGCTCATCGAGATGCGGTCGCCGCGGAAGCGGATGAATTCCAGGTCGACGGGTCGCCCGTCGGCGAGGTACGTGAGACGTTCCAGCATCAGGACGGCCGCACCGCGCGGTGCCTGCAGTACGGCAGCGGAGTGAGCGTCGGCGTTTACAGCCTCAAGGCTGATCTCGGCGTGACCGAGAGGGGCGCCGGTGAGCGTCTCCAGGAGCCGAAAGATGTCCGTGTTCTCCAGGTCCTCGCCGAGCAGGGCGGTGCCGATGTCGAGGGGGATGTACGTGAGGTCGAGGGACAGGGGCAGGCCGTTCAGCCGGCGCAGACGTTCGATGTAGAGGACATCGGTGCCGGGTGGGACGTGCAGGCGGTCGGCCACCGGGGACGGGGCGGGAGCGGGGCCCACGGTGCGGACCTCGTTGGTGACATGGCCGTGTTCGCGCAGGGTTTCTGCGAGGCCCATCAGACGGTCGAGTCCGTGGGGATACTTCTGGGCCACGACGACCGTGCCGACGCCGGGGAGGCGTTCGACCAGGCCCTCGGCGCGCAGCAGGTCGAGGGCCTGGCGAACGGTGTTGCGGGAGGCGCTGTAGTCCGTGGCGAGGGTCGTCTCGTGAGGAAGCGCGCCCTCCGGGAACCCCCCGGCCAGGAGCTGGTGGCGGAGCAGGTCGGCGAGCTGGCGAGCCCGGTCCGCACGCAGCCGTCGCCGCGCACGGTGGGCGGCGACGGTGGTCGCGCCCTGGCCGGCGTGGTCTCGGATGCGGTCGGCGGGTGACATGTTTCGGACCATACCTATCTGGTAGGGAAAGCGGTGTTGCTGGAGTGTTGCGCCACCTGACACATGACCAGATGACCGCCTGAACTGGGGTTTCGTCGGACAGACAGGGAGATCTGCCAGCGCCGGGGCCTACGGCCCACGAGAGCCGACGAGGCGCTCAGCGCGGGATTTCGCACAGCTGACTACGCGCCTGAACGCGGGCAGGACCTGCCTCCTACGCACACGACAACACCGGCCCGCGTGCGGCGATGATGCTTATGCGGGCCGGTGCCGTGTGCGCGTGGCTGAGGGGGTAGGGCGTGCACTCCGTGTCGATCGGGATCCGTTCGCTCAGCGGGTGACCAGCAGGCCGCGGCTGCGCAGCACCCACCGCTCCAGCGGGCTGAAGATCAGCAGGTCGATGGCGATACCGACGAGCAGGATCAGGAAGATGGCCAGGAACACCTGCGACATACTGGAGTTGTTGCGCCCGTTCTCCAGCAACTGGCCCAGACCGACGCCCAGATCGGGCGAGGAAGCAATGATCTCGGCGGCCATCAGAGACCGCCAGGAAAACGCCCAGCCCTGCTTCAGCCCCGCCAGATAGCCGGGCAGCGCCCCCGGCATCACGATGTGCCACGCCCCGCGCAGGCCGGTCGCGCCCATCGTCCGGCCGGCCCGCAGGAACAGCGGCGGGATCTGGTCGATGCCCGCGACGAGGCCGTTCGCGATGGACGGGACCGCGCCGAGCAGGATCACGGCGTACATCATCGAGTCGTTCAGACCCAGCCAGATCACCGCGGGCGGCACCCAGGCCACCGACGGCAGCGACTGCAGGCCGGACAGGATGGGCCCGATGGCCGCCCGGACGAACGCCACCCGGGCGACCAGCAGGCCGAGCGGCGTACCGATGGCGAGCGCCAGCAAGAAGCCGAGCAGACCGCGCGAGACGGATGTCCAGATGTAGCCGAGGAGCGTGCCCTGGACCCAGGCGTCGCGTACCTCGCCCCACACCTCGGACGGGGAGGGCAGCTTGTAGTCGGGGGCGACGTTCGCCCACACCAGCAGTTGCCAGACCACCAGGACCAGTACGACGGCGGTGAGGGGCGGCAGGACCTTGCGGATCAACGTTTCGCGCAGCGGCGTCCGGCCGGTTTGCGCGGAGTCCAGGGCGTCGAGCCCGGCCTCCACTCCCGCGAGATCACTCGGGGCCTCGAGATCCCCGACTGCCGTGGAGCCGTCCTTCTTGGTGTCGGCGCCGGTGTCAGTGCTGGCCATGGCGGCGGATCTCCCCACGCAGTTCTTCGGTGATCTCGACGGACAGTTCGGCGACCGCGCTGTCCTCGATGCGGCGCGGCTGCGGAATACCGACGGTCCACTCCCGGGCGATCCGCCCCGGCCGTGAGGACAGCAGCACCACCCGCTGCGCCAGCCGCACCGCTTCCCGCACGTTGTGCGTCACGAACAGCACCGACAGTCCCGTCTCGCGCCAGATGCGGGTCAGTTCGTCGTGCAGGACATCCCGCGTGATCGCATCCAGGGCGGCGAACGGCTCGTCCATCAGCAACAGCCGGCTGTCCTGGGCCAGCGCGCGGGCCAGGGCGACGCGCTGGCGCATGCCGCCGGACAGTTCGTGCACCCGTTTGCGGTACGCGCCCTGCAGTCGTACGAGTTCCAGCAGCCGTTCCGCCTCCTGCCGGCGTTCCGGCCCTGCGACCCCGCGCAGTTTCAGGGCGAGTTCGATGTTCTTGCCTGCGGTCAGCCAGGGGAACAGGGCGTGTTCCTGGAACATCAGGGCGGGGCGGCCGTCCGTGTCGATGGAGCCGGTGGACGGCCGGTCCAGTCCCGCGACCAGGTTGAGCAGGGTGGACTTGCCGCAGCCGGAGGCTCCCAGGAGGGTGACGAACTCGCCCGGCGCGACATCGAGCGTGATGTCGTCGAGGACGAGCTGCTGTCCGCCGGGCGTGCCCGGGGCGGGGAAGGACTTCGAGACGTGCTCGATGCGGGCGGCGTGTCTCACCGTCGTGGCGTCCTCGGCAGCCTTGGCGATCGTGGTGGCCATGGTCGTCACCTCCTGGGAACTCGTCGGATCCGGTTGTCGCTACTGGGCGCCGAGACCGGCGTCGCTGACCTCGCCCTTGCCCTGGGCCTTGAGGACCTTGTTGAGCAGGGTGAGGTCGTAGATGCCCTTCAGATCGGGCTTGTCCAGGAGACCGGCCTTGACCGCGTGCTCCGCTTCGGTGTTGAGGGTGGAGGCCAGCGGGTCGTCGAGGAAGGTGATGGACTTCCAGGCCGGGTCGATGACGTCGGCGGGCAGCGCCTTGCCCGACAGCTTCTCCAGTGCCGTGTTGGCGGACGCCTTCGCCTTCTCAGGGTTGGCGTTGATCCACTCGTTGGTCTTCACGGAGCCGCGCAGCACGGCCTCGACGACGTCGGGGTGCTCCTTGAGGAACTTCTGCGACACGATGATGTTGGTGATCACGAACTTCTTGTCGGGCCACAGGGCCGACTCGTCGAGTAGTACCTTGCCGCCCTCGGCGACCAGCTTGGAGGCGGTCGGCTCGGGCACCCAGGCGCCGTCGATGGAGCCGGACTTGTAGGCGTCCGGGGTGATCTTGTTGTCGCTGCGGACGACGGAGACGTCGCCCTTGCCGCTTTCCGCGTCGACCTTCCAGCCCTGGTCGGCGATCCAGTTGAGGAACGCGACGTCCTGGGTGTTGCCGAGCTGCGGGGTGGCGATCTTCTTGCCCTTGACGTCGTCCAGGGACTTGATCTTCTTCGGGTTGACGACGAGCTTCACGCCGCCGGAGGCGGAACCGCCGATGATGCGCAGGTTCTTGCCGTTCGACTTGGTGTAGCCGTTGATCGAGGGGGAGGGGCCGATCCAGCCGATGTCGATGGACCCGGCGTTCAGCGCCTCGATCTCGGACGGCCCGGCGTTGAAGGTCGAGGCCTTGATCGTGGTGCCGCCGAGCTCCTTCTGGAACAGACCCTCCTGGACGCCCACCAGAGCGGTGGCGTGCGTCAGGTTGGGGAAGTAGCCGATCTTCACCTCGTCGGCGGAGAGCTTCTTGGCGCCTGCCGCGGCAGCCGGGGTCTGCTTGCCGTCGTCGGTCGATTTGGAGCCGTAGCCGCATGCGGTGAGCAGGAGCGGAAGCGTTGCGATGACGGCGAGGGTGCGCAGGGTGGTGAGCGGTCTTGCGGCAGACACGGAGGTGTCCTCTCAGGGAAGGAGGGGTGATCAAGGAGGGTGGAGCAGCGTGCTGAGGTCTCAGAAGGGCCGACAGATGGAACTGGACGTACGGCCGAAGTCGATGTGACGACGCGAGGTCAGCACGGGCAGGGCCCGGTCTGCGCAACTGAGCGCTCCCACGGCCACCCCCCGATCCCTAGTATTCCTACCTGGCTGATAGGGATCGTGGCAGAAGGTGGCATCCACCCCAAGATGCTATTCACATGATGGACATGGGCATCTCAATATTTGGGATCGCTGGCGATTGGCCCAGCACGTCAGCGGTTTACCCAGACGCTGGGGATCGCTCACACGCAGCGGAGACTTGATTGGCGACCTGCTCGATGTGCCAAGCGGATCCTCCCGGTGTTCACCGAGGCCGTGCAGGGAGTGCGTCCGGGTGCCGAGGTCCAGGTGCGGATAGACCGCTCGGCCCGGCTGACGGATGCTGTCGACCGCGGCGAGATCGGCCTGGCCGTCTGCGTCGCCGAACGACCGCCGTGGCGGGCACCGCTGCGCTGGTACGCCGCCCCGGCCGGAAGCCGCCCACCGCCCCCGCGAGTACCACGGACGACCTGGATTACCGCTGACTGGTGTTCCGATCGCGGAACCGCCCCGGACGGCTGTCAGGCCTCGGGCACGTACTTGTATCCCACGCGTCGCACGGTGACGATCCGCTGCCGTTGGGCCGCGCCCAGCTTTCGGCGCAGACGTGCGATGTGAACGTCGACGGTGCGTCCGTCCCCCAAGTGGGTGTGTTCCCCCACGTGCTCGACCAACTGATCGCGTGTGTGGACTCGATGCGGATGAATCACGCGCTGGGCCAGCAGGCCGAACTCCAGGTCTTGCAGCCCGAGGAGGACATCCCCGTACCGGCCGACGCCGTGGCCCGCATCCTCGCCGGTGTCGCGTACGGCACTACCCTGCCCCCGCGGCCACCCCGCGGCCACCCCGCGGCCACCCCGCGGCCACCCCGCGGCCGTCTCCGCCGAAGGAGCCTGGCGCCTCGGGCTGACCACCGGGACCTGGAGCAAGCCGGAACCCGCATTCATCGGTGCTCTGCCCGGCAGCGGGCCCGGCAACGCAGGGCCGCCGAACTGACCAGGCACATAGAGGAAGCGGACGGCGCCCTCGCCGCCCTCGACCACCAGCGGCGATGTGGTTGCCGCGTTCATATCAAGGCTGTCGCCGCCGAAGACCTCTGGCCCCCCTATGGCGACACACGCCTCATTACCTGCGCTGTACCAAAGTGCCAACTATTTCGCTGATTCAGCGGCTCCGGCCGCTGAATCCACTTGGCATCAGTGCAGGTCGTGAACGCGGCCTGGTGCCAACTAGCGAGCCCGGTCACACGCCGTCGTCCCGGCCCGGGACGCCGGCGCGGCAAGCCGGTGGCTGATGGGCTGACCCGGCTGTGAATGGTTCACTGTCAATCTGGGGTGTTGTGGCTGCCGGGACCGGCGCGCGGCACCGTCGGCCGGACAGCGACAAGAGGTGACAACCAGTGGCTGTGGTCACACCTGCGGGCATGGATGATCCTGGGCTGTTCACGCCGAGCTCCGTGACCTGGCAGATGCACGGCGACCCCATGATGTGGGTCGCCGGGGTCCGCGCGCTCTACCTCCAGGCCCTGCACCCGCGTGCGGTGCGCGGCGTCATGCAGAACTCCGACTTCCGGCGCGACGCCTGGGGCCGGCTGATGCGCACCGCGAACTTCGTCGGTACGACGACCTACGGCACGACCGAGGCCGCCGAGCGCGCCGGCGCCCGCGTACGGAAGATCCACAGCCTGCTGACGGCGACCGACCCGGAGACCGGAGAGCGGTACGGCGTCGATGAACCCGAGCTGCTGCTGTGGGTGCACTGCGCGGAGATCGACTCCTATCTGCACGTGCTGCGCCGCTCCGGCTTCCCGCTCACGGACGCCCAGGCCGACCGGTACATAGCCGAACACCGGGTCAGCGCACGCCTGGTGGGCCTCGACCCGAAGACCGTACCCGCGAGCCGGGCCCAACTCGCCGCGTACTTCGAGACGGTACGGCCCGAGCTGGCGGCGGGACCCGAGGCACGCGAGGTGGACGACTTCCTGCTCCGACCGCCGACGCATCCCCTTCTCGTCCCGGCGCGCGAGGTGTTGTGGCGGCGCGTGGCCCAACTGGCCTACGCCGCCCTGCCGCCGTACGCCCATCAGCTGTACGGCAGACCGGCCCCCGCACCCGCCGTCGTCACCCGTCGGCTGCGGGCCACGGGCGCGCTGCTACGGTGCGTTCCCGCACGTGCGCGCTGGCAACTGCCGCCCAAACACATCCTGCGGGCCATGGCGCGGCTCGGACCGGGGGCACGTCCGGCACCATACAAAGTCGGGCGATAGGCCGCCATACTGGACGAGCAGGGGGGTGTGGCGCGGATCGGGCCGACGTGATGCGGCGCGGTGCCGAGCAGGTCCCCTGGCGGCGGGGCGGACGGCGACGGGGGCGGCGGATCGCTATGGGGGAGAACAGGCTGGTTCAGGGCCGGTACCGGCTGCTCGACCTGATCGGGCGGGGCGGGATGGGCGAGGTGTGGCGGGCCCGGGACGAGTCCCTGGGCCGGCTGGTCGCCGTGAAGTGCCTCAAGCCGCTCGGCCCGTACCACGATCCGTCCCTCGTGGCGGTCCTGCGCGAGCGCTTCCGCCGTGAGGCCCGGGTGGCCGCCGGCCTCTCGCACCGCGGGGTGACCGTCGTCCATGACTTCGGCGAGTCCGACGGGGTCCCGTTTCTGGTGATGGAGTTGCTGGAGGGCCGCGATCTGAGCCGGCTGCTGCAGGACAACAAGGGCCATCCGCTGCCGGTGGAGGACGTGCGGGACATCGCCGCACAGGTCGCCGCCGCCCTTGCCTACACCCATCAACAGGGGGTCATACACCGTGACTTGAAACCGGCCAACGTCGTCCGGCTGACCGACGGGACCGTGAAGATCTGCGACTTCGGCATCGCCCGGCTCGGCCACGACATCGGCTTCACCGCCCGGCTGACCGGCACCGGCGTCGCGCTGGGCACCCCGCACTACATGTCCCCGGAACAGATCGGCGGCGACGCGGTGGACCAGCGCAGCGACCTGTACTCGCTGGGCTGCGTGCTGTACGAGATAGCCACCGGGGCACCGCCGTTCGACCTGGAGGACGCCTGGGCGATCCTCATCGGCCACCGCGACACCCCACCCCGGCCCCCACGCGAACACCGCCCGGAGCTTCCCGGTCACCTCGAGCGGATCATCCTCGACCTGCTGGCCAAACGGCCCGAGGAACGGCCGTACGACGCGGGGGAGTTGGTCCGCCGACTCGGGGGCCGGCGCGCAACAGGCGCTTTCCCCGAGGCCGTCGGGTCCGCGCTCCCGGACGCCGGGGGCAGGAGCCGGCCGCCGGCCTGGACTCACGGCATGACCACCGGCCCCAAGGCGCTCGGCACCGGCCTCGGCGCGCTGCCGCCGGTCTCGGGGGCGATGCTGTCGTGCCGGTGGGCTGCAGCGCCCCAAAAGGGCGCGGGGAACTCCGCGACCGGCCACAGCGGCTCCGCGGGCGCTGGACGCCCCGTGCCGGCACCACCCGTGGAGCGCAGCGCACGGCACCGCGAGGCCGTCCGGCTCGCCGGGCTCGGCCGGTGGGCCGAGGCGGGCGAGGCGCACCGGGCGGTGGCCGCCGAACGCGCCGCGCTCCTCGGACCCGACCACCCCGAGACCCTGGCCAGCCGCTACGAGGCGGCCTTCGCCCTCGTCCGGGCCGGCCGGGTCGCCGAGGCCATGGCCGCCTACACGGACCTCGCCGAGGCCAGAGCGCGCGTCCTCGGCGCGGAGCATCCCGACACCCTGGCCGCCCGCCAGGAGACGGCCTATGCGCTGGGCCGGCTGGGCCGCCACTTCGAGGCCCACCAGGTGTACGCGGAGGTGCTGGCCGCCCGGGTCCGCATCATGGGCCCCGACCACCCGGACACCCTGCGCTGCCGCCACAACCTCGCCTGCACCCTCGGCCGGCTCGGCCGCCTGGACGAAGCCTGCCGTACGGCCCTGGAGGTGGCCGCCGCCCGGGCCCGGGTGCTCGGTGCCGAGCATCCCGACACCCTGGTCTCGCGCTGCGAAGCCGCCTACGCCCAGGGACAGTCGGGGCGCTGGGAGGAAGCGCTGGGCATCTACCGCGAGGTCGCCGGGGCCAGAGCACGCGTCCTCGGCGCCGACCACCCGGACACCCTCGCCGCCCGCTACGAGACCGCCCTCAGCCTCGGCCGCCTCGGCCGCAGCGCGGACGCCCTGCGCCTGTACCGCGAGCTGATCGTGGACCGTACCCGCGTCCAGGGCTCCACCCACCCCGAGACCCTGCGTGCCCGGCACGGCCTCGGGGTCAACCTCGGCCGGCTCGGCCGCTGGGAGGACGCCCTGACCGAGGCCCGCGACGTCTGTCTGCTCCGGGAGCAGGTCCTCGGACCCACCCATCCCGACACGCTCGTCAGCCGCCGCGAGATCGCGGTCGCGCTCGGCTGGCTTGGCCGCTGGGTCGAGGCCCTCACCGAGTACCGGCGGGTCGCCGCCACCCGCGAGCAGATCCTCGGCCCGGACCACCCCGACACCCTCGCCGCCCGCGGCGACGAGGCCCACTGCCTGGAGCGGCTCGGCCGGGACACCGAGGCCGGCGAGCTGTACCGCCGGGTCGCGGTGATCCACCGCCGGCATGCGTCGGGCGGAGCCTGAGGGGACTCTCCTGCCGAGGTCACCCTGCCCCGGGCTGCTGCCAACCGCCCCCTCGGTCGCCTGATCGAGTCCGCGCGTGGGAGGCGGCCTGCCCCCGGCCGTTCGGCTGCTGCCCCCCCGGGCGGCGCCGGACGCCACCCGCCCGCCGACGGATGCCGCGGCCACCCGCCCGCCGACCGATGCCGCCGCCACCCGCCTGCCGACCGATGCCGCCCGCCCGGCTGCCGCCCCCCGGCCCTCGGCCGCCCCCGGCCCCTCGGCCCCTCGGCCGCCCGGCCTGCCCCCGGCCGCCCGGCTGCTGCTCCCCGCCCACCCGGCCGATGCCGCCGGCCACCCCGGCCGCCGGCTCCGGCCCCCGGCCGACGTCACCCTGCCCCCGGGCTGCTGCCACCCGCGCCCCGGCCGATCCCCCGGCCCCCGCCGGGCGCTACCCGCCTCGCAGCCGATGCCACCCGCCCCCGCCCGGGGCACGCCTCTGGCCGCAATGGATCATCACGTGTTACGAAGAACCATGCCTGCCAACGAGCACACCCGCACCTACGACGCCGTCATCGTCGGCGGTGGCCACAACGGCCTGGTCGCCGCCGCCTACCTTGCCCGCGCCGGCCGTTCGGTGCTGGTGCTGGAGCGGCTGGACCACACCGGCGGGGCCGCGATCTCCACCCGCCCCTTCGCCGGTGTAGACGCCCGGCTGTCGCGCTACTCCTACCTGGTCAGCCTCCTGCCGCAGAAGATCGTGCGCGATCTCGGACTCGACTTCCAGGTGCGCGCCCGCACCATCTCCTCGTACACCCCGGCGGAGCGGGACGGCCGGCCCACCGGACTCCTCGTCGGCGGCGGCGAACAGCGCACCCGGGAGGCCTTCGCCCGGCTGACCGGCGGCGAGCGCGAGTACCAGGCCTGGCAGCGCTTCTACGGCATGACCACGCGTGTCGCCGAACGCGTCTTCCCGACCCTCACCGAGCCCCTGCCCGCCCGTGACGAACTGCGCCGCCGCATCGACGACGAGACCGCCTGGCGGGCCCTGTTCGAGGAGCCGATCGGCGTCGCCGTCGAGGAGAACTTCACGGACGACCTGGTCCGGGGCGTCGTCCTCACCGACGCCCTGATCGGCACCTTCGCCGACGCCCACGACCCCTCCCTCGCCCAGAACCGCTGCTTCCTCTACCACGTCATCGGCGGCGGCACCGGCGCCTGGGACGTGCCGGTCGGCGGCATGGGCGCGCTCACCGACGCCCTGGCCGCCGCGGCCCGTTCGGCGGGCGCGGTCCTCGAGACCGGGCACGAGGCGGTCCGGATCGCCACCGACGGACACTCCGCCGAGGTCACCTACCGCACGGCCGACGGCGAGGGCGTCGCCGCCGCCCGCCACGTCCTGGTGAACGCCTCCCCGCAGGGACTGGCCGCCCTCACCGGCGACCCGTCACCCGAGCCCGCCGAGGGCGCGCAGCTCAAGGTCAACATGCTGCTCACCCGGCTGCCCAAACTGCGCGACCCGGCGGTCGACCCGCGGGAGGCCTTCGCCGGCACCTTCCACATCGCCGAGGGCTACCGGCAGCTCGCCACCGCCCACGCCCAGGCCGCCGCCGGCGAACTCCCCGCCGTGCCGCCCTCGGAGATCTACTGCCACTCCCTGACCGACCCCACCATCCTCGGCGCGGACCTCGCCGAGCGCGGCTACCAGACCCTCACCCTGTTCGGCCTGCACACCCCGGCCCGCCTCTTCGACCGGGACAACGACGCCGTACGCGAGGAGCTGCTGAAGGCCACCCTCGCCCAGCTCGACGCCCACCTCGCCGAACCCCTCACCGACTGCCTGGCCACCGACGCCGACGGCCGCCCCTGCATCGAGGCCAAGACCCCGCTGGACCTGGAGCGGGACCTCCGGCTGCCCGGCGGCAACATCTTCCACCGCGCCCTGACCTGGCCCCATGCCCAGGAGGGGACCGGCCGCTGGGGAGTGGAGACCCGGCACCCGAACGTCCTGCTGTGCGGCGCGGGCGCCGTGCGCGGGGGAGGGGTGAGCGGCGTACCGGGACACAACGCGGCGATGGCGGTGCTGGAGGCCACCACTGCGTAAGGCGCCGCTCGGCAAAAGAATCTGACGGGACGTCAGAAAACTCTTCCGTCGTTCGGCCCGCTGCGGCATCCTGCGCCCATGCAGACGGAGCTGAGCAGGAAACTCGGAGTCGAGCACGCCGTCTTCGGCTTCACGCCGTTCCCCGCCGTCGCCGCGGCCATCAGCCGGGCCGGCGGCTTCGGCGTGCTCGGCGCGGTCCGCTACACCGCCCCCGACGACCTCAAACGCGACCTCGACTGGCTCGACGCGCACACCGGCGGCCGCCCCTACGGGCTCGATGTCGTCATGCCCGCGAAGAAGGTCGAGGGCGTGACCGAAGCCGACGTCGAGGCGATGATCCCGCAGGAGCACCGGCAGTTCGTGCGGGACACCCTCGCCAGGTACGGCGTCCCCGAGCTGGCCGAGGGGGAGGCGTCCGGGTGGCGTATCACCGGCTGGATGGAGCAGGTCGCGCGCACCCAGCTCGACGTCGCCTTCGACTACCCGATCAAGCTGCTCGCCAACGCCCTCGGCTCCCCGCCCGCCGACGTCGTGGCCCGCGCCCACGACCGGGGCGTGCAGGTCGCCGCGCTCGCGGGCAGCGCCCGGCACGCCTGCAAGCACCAGGAGGCCGGCATCGACATCGTCGTTGCCCAGGGTTACGAGGCCGGCGGCCACACCGGCGAGATCGCCACCATGGTGCTCACCCCCGAGATCGTGGAAGCCGTCGACCCACTGCCCGTCCTCGCCGCCGGCGGCATCGGCAGCGGACAGCAGGTGGCGGCCGCACTCACACTCGGCGCGCAGGGCGTGTGGCTGGGCTCTATATGGCTGACTACTACAGAAGCGGACCTCCACTCGCCCGCTCTGACCCGCAAGCTGCTCGCCGCCGGGTCCGGCGACACCGTCCGCTCCCGTGCCCTCACGGGCAAGCCCGCACGCCAGCTCCGTACCGAGTGGACCGAAGCCTGGGAGGACCCGGCCGGACCCGGCACCCTGCCGATGCCGCTGCAGGGCCTGCTGGTGGCCGAGGCGGTCTCCCGGATCCAGAAGTACGAGGTCGAACCGCTGCTCGGCACGCCGGTCGGGCAGATCGTCGGCCGGATGAGCAGCGAACGCAGCGTCCAGACCGTCTTCGACGACCTCACCCGCGGCTTCGAGAAGGCCGTGGACCGCATCAACCGCATCGCCGGAAGGAGCGGCAAGTGACCAGCACGCCCCCCGCCGGATTCTGGGCCCAGGCCGCCCAGCAGCCCGGCCGCGCGGTCCTCGTCGCCCCCGACGGCGAGGAGTGGACCGCCGGACGACTGCACGGGGCCGCCAACCGGCTCGTCCACGGGCTGCGCGCGGCCGGTCTGGAGCGCGGCGACGCCTTCGCCGTCGTCCTGCCGAACGGTGTCGAGTTGATCACCGCCTACCTGGCCGCCACGCAGGCAGGCCTCTATCTGGTCCCGGTCAACCACCATCTCGTCGGCGCCGAGATCGCCTGGATCGTCGCCGACTCCGGCGCCAAGGTGCTCATCGCCCACGAGCGGTTCGCATCCGCCGCGCGGTCCGCCGCCGACGAGGCGGGACTGCCCGCCACCCACCGGTACGCGGTCGGCGAGGTCGCCGGCTTCCGGCCGTACGGCGAACTCCTCGACGGACGACCGGAGTCCGCCCCGGGGGGCCGGGAACTCGGCTGGGTCATGAACTACACCTCGGGTACGACCGGACGCCCGCGCGGCATCCGCCGTCCGCTGCCCGGCAAGGCACCGGAGGAGGCCTACCTGGGCGGTTTCCTCGGGATCTTCGGCATCAAGCCGTTCGACGACAACGTGCACCTCGTCTGCTCACCGCTGTACCACACGGCCGTCCTGCAGTTCGCCGGTGCGTCCCTGCACATCGGCCACCGGCTGGTCCTGATGGACAAGTGGACGCCCGAGGAGATGCTGCGCCTCATCGACAGCCACAAGTGCACCCACACCCACATGGTCCCCACCCAGTTCCATCGCCTGCTGGCCCTCCCGCACGAGGTGAGGGCCCGCTACGACGTCTCGTCCATGCGGCACGCCATCCACGGCGCCGCCCCCTGCCCGGACCATGTGAAAAGGGCCATGATCGACTGGTGGGGGCACTGTGTGGAGGAGTACTACGCGGCCAGCGAGGGCGGCGGAGCCTTCGCCACCGCCGAGGACTGGCTGAAGAAGCCCGGCACGGTCGGCAAGGCCTGGCCCATCAGCGAACTCGCGGTCTTCGACGACGACGGCAACCGGCTACCGCCCGGTGAACTCGGCACCGTCTACATGAAGATGAGCACCGGCGGCTTCTCGTACCACAAGGACGAGGCGAAGACCCGCAGGAACCGTATCGGCGACTTCTTCACCGTCGGCGACCTCGGCTACCTCGACGAGGACGGCTACCTCTTCCTCCGCGACCGCAAGATCGACATGATCATCTCCGGCGGGGTCAACATCTACCCCGCCGAGATCGAGTCCGTGCTGCTGTCCCACCCCGCCGTCGCCGACGCGGCCGCCTTCGGCATCCCGCACGACGACTGGGGCGAGGAGGTCAAGGCCGTGGTCGAACCGGCCCCCGGCCACGAGCCGGGCCCGGCCCTCGCCGCCGCCCTCCTCGACCACTGCGCCGAGCGACTCGCCGGCTACAAGCGGCCCAAGAGCGTCGACTTCATCGCCGAGCTGCCCCGCGACCCCAACGGCAAGCTGTACAAGCGGCGGCTGCGGGACCCCTATTGGGCGGGGCGGACGCGGCCGGTGTGACCACGGCCCCGGCCGTCGGAGTCATGGGTGACTCTCCAGGAATCCGGCGAGGCCCGCGGCGTCGGTACCGGCCTTGCGGTAGACGCTGGACAGCAAGTGCCGCACGCCTTGCTCGGTCAGCCGCAGTTACTTGGCGACCACCGCCACCGGGTGTCCATGGGCGGACAGTTCGGCTGTGCGGCGTTCCCGGGCGGCCAGCGTGTCCGGCAGCGCATACCGCAGCGGCAGCGGACGCATTCCCGCCGCCGCGAGCTCTGCCCTGGCCCGGGGGCCGGTGCCTCCGCCCCGCAGTGGACGGCGCCTTCCAGGCCTTGGTAGAGCCGATAGGCGGCCTCCTGCAGCCGCCCGTTGCGGGACAGCGCGGCGCCGTGGCCGACCTGGGCGCGGGCCGGCTCGTAGGCGGCGGGGGACTGCTCCAGGTGAGCGACGGCCTCCGCGTACAGGGGGAGCGCGGCGGGACCGCCGGTCACCTCGGCCAGCGTGTGCAGAGCCTGATCGATGGTGGAGGCGGCACCGAACTCCCGGGTGCGCCGTGCGGCGTCCCGGGCGTGGCCCACCGCCTGCCCCGGGGCGGTGGGGGCGAGTGCGGAGGCCAGGTGCAGCTGCCACGGACACCAGGCCGGGTTCCGCCAGGCCCGCCCGTCCGAATCCCTTCTCCAAAGGGGCGCACAGAGGTACGCGGAAGCAAAAGTGCATCCGGAATGCGCCTCCAAAGTCCTTGACCTGTCTTTGCGGCGGACCCAGGATCATGAGCCATGACGCAGGGACACGGCAGCACGGTCGACGGGGTGCTGCGCCGCAGCGCCCGGCGTACCCCGGCCCGCCGCGCGGTGGAGTACGGCGAGCGCCGCTGGACGTACGAGGAACTCGACGACGCCGTCTCCCGCGCGGCCTCGGTGCTGCTCGCCGAGGGCCTCGCACCCGGCGACCGGGTCGGCGCCTACGGCCACAACTCCGACGCCTACCTGATCGGCTTCCTGGCCTGCGCCCGTGCGGGCCTGGTCCATGTGCCGGTCAACCAGAACCTGACCGGGGACGACCTGGCGTACCTCGTCGGCCAGTCCGGCAGCAACCTCGTCCTCGCCGACCCGGACCTGGCCGACCGACTCCCGGACGGCGTGCGGGTGTTGCCGCTCAGGGACACCGAGGGTTCGCTGCTCGCCCGGCTGGCGGACACACCGCCGTACGCCGGGCCGGAACCCCGCACCGAGGACCTGGTGCAGCTGCTGTACACCTCCGGTACGACGGCCCTGCCCAAGGGCGCGATGATGACCCACCGGGCTCTTGTGCACGAGTACCTGAGCGCGATCACCGCTCTGGACCTGAGCGCCGGTGACCGTCCGGTGCACGCGCTGCCGCTGTACCACTCGGCCCAGATGCATGTGTTCCTGCTGCCGTACCTCGCCGTCGGCGCGACCAACATCATCCTGGACGCGCCGGACGGCGACCGCCTGCTCGACCTGATCGAGGCCGGCCGCGTGGACAGCCTGTTCGCGCCGCCCACGGTGTGGATCGGTCTGGCGGGCCGGCCCGACTTCGCCACCCGCGGTCTCGACGGCCTGCGCAAGGCCTACTACGGCGCGTCGATCATGCCGGTCCCGGTGCTTCAGCGGCTGCGCGAGCGCCTGCCGCGGCTCGCCTTCTACAACTGCTTCGGGCAGAGCGAGATCGGCCCACTGGCCACCGTCCTCGGCCCCGACGAGCACGAGGGCCGGCTGGACTCCTGCGGGCGGACCGTGCTGTTCGTGGACGCACGGGTCGTGGACGACCAGGGCGAGGACGTGCCCGCCGGCACGCCCGGCGAGATCGTGTACCGCTCACCGCAGCTGTGCGAGGGCTACTGGGACAAGCCCGAGGAGACCGCCGAGGCCTTCCGGGACGGCTGGTTCCACTCCGGGGACCTCGCGGTGCGCGACGCCGACGGTTACTTCACGATCGTGGACCGGGTGAAGGACGTCATCAACTCCGGTGGCGTCCTGGTGGCTTCGCGCCAGGTCGAGGACGCCCTGTACACCCACGAGGCGGTCGCCGAGGCCGCCGTGATCGGCCTGCCCGACGAGCGGTGGATCGAGGCCGTCACGGCGATCGTCGTCCTGCGCGGCGAGGCGACGGAGGATCAGCTCATCGCGCATGTGAAGGGGAAGCTCGCGCCCTTCAAGGCGCCCAAACGGGTGCTGTTCGTGGACGAGTTGCCGCGCAACGCCAGCGGGAAGATCCTCAAGCGCGAACTGCGGGACCGCTTCGGCGGCTAGCCGAGGCCGCCGGCGGTCTTCGACGGCAGCAGGGCGTCGGCCAGCAACCGCGACTGCGGAAGCGCCGATTCGCCCGGGGCCACGCCGATCACCTGCACGGCGACGTGATCGGCACCGGCCTCCACATGCCCGTGCAGCTTCCGTACGACCGTCTCCGGGTCGCCCCAGAACACCAGGTCGTCCACGAGCCGGTCGCTGCCGCCGCCGGAGAGGTCGTCGTCGGTGTAGCCGAGCCGACGGAACTTGGCGATGTTGTAAGGGGTTTCGAGGTAGCCGCGCAGGTGCTCGCGCGCGAGCGCGCGGGCCCGGTCCCGGTCGGTCTCGAACAGCACGGCGTGCTCCACGGCCAGGAAGGCGTCCGGCCCGAGGATCTCCCGCGCCTGCGCGGTGTGGACCGTGTTCACGTGGTAGGTCTGGGCACCCTCGGCGCGCTCGCGGGCCAGCTCCAGCATCTTGGGACCGTAGGCCGCCAGCAGGCGCCGGACGGGCTGGGCCGGGCGGGGGTTGGGCGTCTGCAGGGCGTCCAGCTCGTCGAGGTACCCGGCCATCGCGGCGAGGGGCTTGACCCCCGGACGCGGCTGCCCGCCGAAGCCCAGGCCGAGCACGTGCCGCCCCGGGTAGGCGTCCGCCAGCAGCAGGGCGGCGCCGTGCGCCCAGGTCGCCTCCCGGGACCAGATCCGGGCGATGCCGTTCACGACCCCGAGCCGACGCGTCGAGGCGAGCAGAAACCCGGCGTGCGTGAACGCGTCCCGCCCGAGCGCCTCCGGGATCCAGACGGCCCGCCAGCCCAGATCCTCCAGCTCCTGGACCGAGTCCCGGATCCGTGCGGCCGGCTGGTGCTCGAAGTCAAAGGTGTAGATCCCGAACCTGCCGAGGTCCAGGCCGTTCTTCCCCGTCATCGTCAGTCTCCCTGCGCGTCGGCTCCATGCGATGATTCGAAATATCGCAGATTCTCGATATGAAGTGCAAGGCGTGGCCAGCGCCGGTGATCAAGGTGCGGCTGACAGCCGGCGATGCCGGGCTGGGGGTCGCGCAGGGCGGGGTCGCGCAGGGCTGAGCCGGGCGGAGCGAGCTGGGTCGATCCGGGAGAGGCCGGGCCGGCTAGAGCGACCGACCCAGCTCGGCGACCAGGTCGGCTATGCGCTCTTCATCCCGTTTGTAGTGGGTCCACTTGCCCACGCGGGTGGCCCGGACCAGGCCCGCGCGCTGGAGTTCGGCCATATAGGCCGACACCGTCGACTGGGCCAGGCCCGCCTTGGCCTGGATGTGGCTCACGCACACACCGACGCCGGCCGGATCGGCGATGGCCGTCTCCATGGGGAAGTGCCGCTCGGGCTCGCGCAGCCAGCGCAGCATCTGCAGCCGCATGGGATTGGACAGCGCCCGCAGCGCGTTGACCAGGTCGGGGTCCGGGGTGGGAGCGCTGTCCGTCATGGGTTCGGAGTATAGGGCCGCACCGATGTTTCGGGGTACGTCGATACGACCCCCGTACGTCCGTCGGCCCGGCGAGGTCCTACCCGGCAGTCTTCGGCCCGGCAGGCTTCGGTCGCAGGTCCACGATCCGGCGGATCTTGCCGACCGAGCGCTCCAGGGACTCCGGCTCCACGATCTCCACGTCGACGGTCACCCCGATCCCGTCCTTCACGGCCGCGCAGATGGAGAGGGCCGCCGCGTCCCTCGCCTCCGGGCCCGCGTCCGGCCGGGCCTCGGCCCGGACGGTCAGCCGGTCCAGCCGGCCCTCCCGGGTCAGCCGGAGCTGGAAGTGGGGCGCCACGCCGGGCGTGCGGAGCACGATCTCCTCGATCTGGGTCGGGAAGAGGTTGACCCCGCGCAGGATCACCATGTCGTCACTGCGTCCGGTGATCTTCTCCATCCGCCGGAACACCCGGGCC
Source organism: Streptomyces sp. NPDC031426 (assembly GCF_055581585.1). Classification (NCBI taxonomy): domain Bacteria; kingdom Bacillati; phylum Actinomycetota; class Actinomycetes; order Kitasatosporales; family Streptomycetaceae; genus Streptomyces; species Streptomyces sp. NPDC031426. Next base: position 43,485 of record NZ_JBVIJE010000029.1, on the reverse strand, counting down.
GTCCCGGGCAGCAGCCGGGTGAGATCCCGGGTGCGGTAGCGGACGATCGGCATGGCCTCCTTGGTCAGCGAGGTGAACACCAGCTCGCCCCGCTCGCCGTCCGGCAGCACCTCACCCGTGATCGGGTCGACGACCTCCGGGTAGAAGTGGTCCTCCCAGATCGTCAGCCCGTCCTTGGTCTCCACGCACTCCTGCGCCACGCCCGGGCCGATCACCTCGGACAGCCCGTAGATGTCCACGGCATCGATGGCGAACCGCTCCTCGATCTCGCGCCGCATCTGCTCGGTCCAGGGCTCGGCCCCGAAGACGCCCACGCGCAGCGAGGTGCCGCGCGGGTCCACCCCCTGCCGCTCGAACTCGTCCAGCAGGGTGAGCATGTAGGACGGGGTCACCATGATGACGGCCGGCTGAAGGTCCTGGATCAGCTGCACCTGCCGGGCCGTCATGCCGCCGGAGGCCGGGACGACCGTGCAGCCCAGGCGCTCGGCACCATAGTGGGCGCCCAGACCACCGGTGAACAGCCCATAGCCGTAGGCCACATGCACGATGTCACCGGGTCGTCCCCCGGCCGCCCGTATCGACCGCGCCACCATGTCGGCCCACATGGAGAGGTCGTTGTCCGTGTAGCCGACCACCGTGGGGCGTCCGGTGGTGCCGCTGGAGGCGTGCAGCCGGCGGATCCGCTCGCGCGGCACGGCGAACATCCCGAACGGGTAGTTCTCCCTGAGGTCCGCCTTGGTCGTGAAGGGGAAACGCGCCAGATCGGCGAGTGATCGGCAGTCCTCGGGGCGGAGGCCGGCCTTGTCGAAGGACTCGCGGTAGAACGGCACGTTGTCGTAGGCGTGCCGCAGCGAGGCGCGCAGCCGCTCCAGTTGGAGCTCGCGCAACTCCTCGGGTCCGAGCCGTTCGCCCGCGTCGAACAGGGCCGTCGCTTCCGCCATCGAGTCGTCTCCCTCGCCGCACTCACATACCGGACGACCGATCATTCGGTCGATTTCTTCGGGGTCAGTAATTCAGGCCACACGGCTCCAGGCAAGAGGGCTGCGAAGATTTTCCGCGCCGGTGCGGGCCGGAGAACGGGGAGGTGGAGCCCGCCGACCTCCCCGCGTGGTGAACCGTTGCGCCGCGCCGGGTCCGGCCGACATGATCATGGCCATGTCGACCTGCACCGCACCCGACGGCACCCGGCTCGCCTACCACCTGCGGGGTGACGGCGAGCCCCTCGTCGTCCTGCCCGGCGGCCCCATGCGCGCCTCCGCCTACCTCGGAGACCTCGGCGGGCTGACCGCGCACCGCCGTCTGGCCCTGCTGGACCTACGAGGCACCGGGGACTCCGCCCTGCCGGCGGACCCGGCGACATACCGCTGCGACCACATGGTCGAGGACGTCGAGGCCTTGCGCGCACACATGGGTCTGGAGCACATGGATCTGCTCGCCCACTCGGCGGGCGCGGCCCTGGCCATGCTCTACGCGGCCCGCCACCCACAGCGAATTCGGCGACTGCTGCTGATCACGGCCAACCCGTCCGCCCTGGGCCTGCGGGCGACGCCCGAGGACCGGCTGGCCGCGGCCCGGCTGCGCGCGGACGAGCCGTGGTTCGCGCAGGCGTTCCCCGCCCTCCGGGCCTGGCTGGCGGGCGAGGCGGACTTCGACGACGTGTTCCTGCCGTTCTTCTACGGCCGCTGGGACGACGCCGCCCGGGCCCACGCGGACGCCGAACCGGAGCAGACGAACGAGATGGCGGGGGAGCGCTACTTCGCCGAGGGTGCCTTCACGCCGGACGCGACCCGGACCGCCCTCGCCGCGCTGACCGCGCCGGTCCTCGTGCTCGCCGGGGAACTCGACGGCGGCCCCCGCCCGGAGCTCGCCCGCCGTGCCGCCGAGGCCTTCCCGAACGCGGAGGTCGCCGTCCAGCCCGGAGCCGGACACTACCCCTGGCTGGACGACCCGGAGTGGTTCCTGCAACGCACTCTCGCCTTCCTCGACGCGCCGGCAGGGGCCGCTCTGCCCTCGGCAGAGCAGCCGGCCGGGCCCGGATCGCCCGGCTAGCGTGCCCGGCGTCGTGCTGCCGTACTGCCGGGGTGCGGACGGCGTCGTGCTGCCGTACTGCCGGGGTGCGGACGGCGCGGACTGGACGCACATCGCCGAGCGGCTCGCGGCACCCCCGCGCCCGCGCCGGGTGTACGCCCCCGACCGGCGGGGCCACGGACACAGTGGCTGGCCGGGGGACCACCGGGCCGAGACGATGAGCGAGGACGTCCTCGCCCTGCCGGCCGCCCTCGGCCTCGGCGGCGCCGACGTCGTGGGCCATTCGCCGGGCGGCATCGTCGCCTACCTGCTGGCCCAGCGCCGTCCCGGTGCCGTGCGACGGCTGGTGCTGGAGGACGTCCGCGCACCCGTGCCGCTCGACCCGCCCCGGCCGCCCGCCGAACGGCCCGCGGGGGAGCTGCCGTTCGACTCGGAGGTGGTCCCACCAGCCTCATCCCGCGGGATCAGGTCGCGCAGCTCGCCGGTCTGATCCCCGGCGCCGCTCAGGTGACCGTGGACGCGGGGCACCTGGAGCACGAGTCCCGCCCGGAGGAATTCCTCGCCGTGGTACAGGAGTTCCTCGACCGCTGAGCACGGTCCACGAGCGCGGTCCATGAGCACCGGCCCACCGGCCCGACCGGTGAGCACGGTCACCGGCGGATTCAGCCCGGTTGCGGCCCGAACGCCTTCAGGAACCGGTCGCGGAAGCTGTCCATCCCCCAGACGGGAGCGTTCGCGGCGGGCTTCAGGCCCTCCGTCCAGCCCCAGCCGGAGATCCGGGCCAGCACCTTGGGGTCACGGGCGACGACGGTGACCGGCACCTCCTTGCGGGGGCTGTTCCCGGTGACCGTCGGCACGGGCTGGTGGTCGCCCAGGAAGACCACGACCGTGTTCTCGTTGCCGTAACGCCGCAGGAACCAGACGAGGCTGTTCAGCGAGTACTCGACGGAGGTGCGGTATTCCGTGCGCACGCTCTCCGCGTTCCTCCAGACCTCCTGCTGGGACTTGCCCTCGCGCCTGATCTGCTGGAAGACCGAGCCGTCGCCCAGCTTCGCCCAGTCGACCATGCGGGGCAGCGGTGCCCACGGATAGTGGCTCGAGGTGAGGATGATCTCGGCCATGATCGGGCCCCGGCCCCGCTTGCCGAACTCCCGCCGCTGGAACGTCTGCAGGGTGAACTGGTCCGGCACCTGCGACCAGCCGAAGTCCGGGCCGTGGTAGTCGAGGTGATGGCCGTCGTAGATGTGGTCCAGGCCGAAGAACCGGCCCTCCGGCCAGGCCACCAGCACCCCCGGCACCACCCCGACCGTGCGCCAGGCACCGGTCCTGCGGAACGCCCCGGTGAGGGTGGTCCGGTCGCTGGAGGTGAGGCTGCGGAACCTCTGCTGGTTGCTGATCCACAGGCCGGACAGGAAGGTCGAGTGGGCCAGCCAGCTGCCGCCACCGGTCACCGGCGAGCGCAGCCAGCCGCTGCGCGCCCGGAATCCGGCGGCCTTGAGGGCGTCGTCGCTCTCCTTGAGGACCCTGCCGATCCGCGGGGCCATCGCCGGGTCCTCGATCGCCGAACGGCCGTAGCTCTCGATGAAGGTGAACAGCACGTCCTTGCCGCGCAGGCCGGTCAGCAACTGGTCGGGCGGCGTATGGGCGAAGGCGTCGTGAGCGGCCTGGCGCCGGAAGAGACGGGCGTCCGCGAGGGAGACGCGGATCTGCTTGGCCCGGTCGCCGAGGAGGTCCGCGTCGAGCGTCGAGGCGACGGGTACGCCGCCTCTCTGCACACCGAGCACGACGCAGGTGATCCAGGCCGTGCTCAGCACCAGCACGACGCGGACGGACCGGGCGCGGTGCCGGGCCAGCACGGTGCTGAGACGGACCGCGGCGCCCGCGGTCAGGACGAGGACGACGACCGCGAGGAGCAGGGCGCCGGCGATGGCGACCAGTTCGCCGGTGCGGCCGGAGGTGTCCCGCAGATAGTCCGCCGCATTGCCCAGCAGACCCCAGTCCAGCACCAGGTCGAAGGGGCGGTAGAGCACCGAGTAGAAGCCGATGTCGAGGCACTTCAGGAGCGTGACCAGCCCGATCAGTACGCCGATGGCGGCCGCCGCGGCCCGCCTCGCGCGGGCCGGCAGCACGAGCAGCACGACGGCGAGCAGGATCCCCTCGGCCGGCAGATGCTCGACGGCGGCCGGGGTCAGCCGGTCGGGCCGGTTGGGCAGCAGCAGCGCCGCCAGCAGGACGCCGACGGCCAGGACGGTCGAGCCCACGGCCGCGTACCGCGCGATGCGGGCCCGCCTGCCGGGCGGGCCGGCCAGTGCGGCCAAGCCCCGAGCGAGGCGACTGTGCCCGCCGAGCAGGCCGGCCCGTGCGGCGAGGCCCCGTACGACACGCGGGCGTCTGCCGGCCCCGCCGGGTGTGGCGGCCGGCTTCGCCTCCCCGGCCGTCGTGGGATCCCCGGTTCCCGCCGGGCCGCTGTCCGTCTCGTCTGAGCCACCCGGCAGGTGACTAGGTGTGTGGTGAGACACCCGGAGATCCTTCCGTGCGTGGCCCGGTGCCGGTGCGGCAGGCCGGGACCGGCACGACTCGACCGACTGATAGTCACCCAAAGTAGCCGAATGGGTGTCGAGCGTGCGCACAGAGTAGTGCTACCGGGTGGTGGGGGTGGTGAGACGCCCCGGCGTGTCAGTGCCGGTCGGCCGCCACCGCCACCTCACGCGCCCACCGATAGTCGGCCTTGCCGCTCGGGCTCCGCCGGATGGTGTCGGTGATCACCAGCTGCCGGGGGATCTTGTAGCCGGCCAGCCGGGTACGGCAGTGGTTCTGGATGTCGGCGAGCGAGGGGTGCGAGGCTCCGGCGCGCAACTGCACCACGGCGGCCACATGGTTGCCCCAGGTGGCGTCCGGGACCCCGGCGACCAGCGCGTCGTACACGTCCGGATGTGCCTTGAGCGCCTGCTCGACCTCCTCCGGATAGACTTTCTCGCCGCCGGTGTTGATGCACTGCGAGCCCCGGCCCAGCACGGTGACCACGCCGTCCTCGTCGACCGTCGCCATGTCGCCGAGCAGGACCCAGCGCTGCCCGTCCTTCGCGAAGAACGTCTCGGCGGTCTTCCGCGGGTCGTTGTAGTAGCCGAGCGGGACATGGCCGCACTGGGCGACCCTGCCGATCTCGCCCGCGGCCACCGGTTCGTGGGTCGCCGGATCCACCACGCGCGTACGGGAGTTGACCCGCAGGCGGAAGCCGCGCTCGGGGCCCGAGTCCTCCGTCGCCGTACCGTTGAAGCCGGACTCGGAGGAGCCGAAGTTGTTGAGCAGCATGGCGTTCGGCACCAGCTCCCGGAACTGCCGGCGCACCGTCTCCGACATGACGGCGCCCGACGAGGAGACGCTGAACAGGGCCGAGCAGTCCGTGCCCTTCAGGGGCCCGCTCAGTGCGTCGATCAGCGGCCGGAGCATCGCGTCGCCGACCAGCGACATGCTGGTGACCTTCTCCTTCTCGACGGTTCGCAGCACCTCCTCCGGCACGAACTTGCGGTGCACGACGACACGTTGGCCGAAGTTGAAGCCGATGAACGCCGTCAGGGTGGAGGTGCCGTGCATCAGAGGGGGAGTGGGGAAGAAGGTGATTCCGGCGCCCCCGGCGGCGACCCGCTCGGCCAGCTCCTCCGGTGCCTTCACCGGCTCCCCGGTCGGCGCCCCGCCGCCGAGCCCGGCGAAGAACAGGTCTTCCTGGCGCCACATGACGCCCTTGGGCATGCCGGTCGTGCCACCGGTGTAGATGATGAACTGGTCGTCCGCGGAACGGGCCGGGAAACCCCGGGCCGGCGATCCGGACGCCTCCGCGTCGCCGAACGGCACCGCCCCGGGCACCTCGGCCGTCTCCGGGCCCACCCGCAGCAGATGCCGCAGCATCGGCGCCCGCGGCAGCGCCGACGCCACCCGGTCCGCGAACTCGGCGTCGAAGACCAGCGCGACCAGATCGGCGTCCCGGTAGAGATACACCAACTCCTCTTCGACGTAGCGGTAGTTGACGTTGACCGGGACGATCCGCGCTTTCAGGCAGGCCAGCACCGTCTGCAGGTACTCGACACCGTTGTACAGATGGAGGCCGAGGTGTTCCCCGGGCCGTATCCCGCTGTCGATCAGGTGGTGGGCGATGCGGTTGGCGGCCGCGTCCAGTTCCGCGTAGGTCAGGCGGCGCTCCGCGCCGGTGCCGGGATGGTCGACGTACACGAGCGCCTCGCGGTCCGGGACCACGTCGACGACCGACTCGAACAGGTCGGCAAGGTTGTACTCCACCGCTCCTCCTGACCCCGGCAGTGCTGGTGAACAAAGGCGCATCGGTCGGTCGGTACGCCGGTCATCAGAGCAAAGCCCACGACAACTGTGAAGGGCCCGCGCCCAAATAATCTGACTGCCTGTCAGAAAACCATGGAAGCTCCCTTGAAGTGCCTCCCCGCCTACTGCAACCTGTTCTCGTTCTCACCGAGGGGAGACAAGCCCATGGGCGGGACGGAACACCTCACCGTGCGGCGCGAGGGCGCCACGCTGGTGCTCACGCTCAACAGGCCCGACGCCAGGAACGCGCTCTCGCTTCCCATGCTCGTCGGCCTGTACGACGGCTGGCTGGCGGCCGACGCGGACGACGGGATCCGCTCGATCGTCCTCACCGGGGCCGGCGGCTCCTTCTGCGCCGGCATGGACCTCAAGGCCCTGGCCGGGAAGGGGATGGAAGGCGAGCGGTATCGCGACCGGCTCAAGGCCGACCCCGACCTGCACTGGAAGGCGATGCTGCGCCACCATCGGCCACGCAAACCGGTCGTCGCCGCCGTCGAGGGGTACTGCGTCGCGGGCGGCACCGAGATCCTCCAGGGCACCGACATCCGGGTCGCGGGCGAGTCCGCGACCTTCGGCCTGTTCGAGGTCCGGCGCGGCCTGTTCCCGATCGGCGGCTCCACCGTCCGGCTGCAACGCCAGATCCCGCGCACCCACGCCCTGGAGATGCTGCTCACCGGACGGGCGTACAGCGCCCGGGAGGCCGCGGACATCGGACTGATCGGCCATGTCGTCCCCGACGGCTCCGCGCTGGGCAAGGCGCTGGAGATCGCCGAGCAGATCAACGCCTGCGGCCCGCTCGCCGTCGAGGCCGTCAAGGCGTCGGTGTACGAGACCGCGGAGATGGCGGAGACCGACGGGCTCGCGGCCGAACTCGCGCGCGGCTGGCCGGTCTTCGACACCGCCGACGCCAAGGAAGGCGCCCGCGCCTTCGCGGAGAAGCGGCCCCCCGTCTACAAACGCGCCTGAACCGCCGAAGGAGTCCTCCCGGATGCCCGAAGTCCTCAAAGCCCCCCTCGTCGTCGAGTTCCCCTTCACCCGCTCCCTCGGCCCCGTCCAGAGCGCCTTCCTCACCGGCCTGCGCGAACGCGCCGTCCTCGGCGTGAGAACGACCGACGGACGCACCCTCGTCCCACCGGTCGAGTACGACCCCGTCACCGCCGAGGAACTCCGCGACCTGGTGGAGGTCGCCCCCACGGGCACGGTCACCACCTGGGCGTGGAACCACGCGCCGCGCCGCGGGCAGCCACTCGGCACCCCCTTCGCCTGGGCCCTGGTCAGGCTCGACGGCGCCGACACCGCCCTGCTGCACGCCCTCGACGCCCCCGGCCCCGACTCCGTGCACACCGGAATGCGGGTCCGCATCCGCTGGGCCGCAGAACGCACCGGCGCCATCACCGACATCGCCTGCTTCGAGCCGTACGACGGAGCACCCGCACAAGCCGACGACCACACCGGCGAGTTCGACGACCGGATCACCGGGATCGTCGCCCCGGCCCGCCTGGACTACACCTACTCACCCGGCCGCGCCCAGTCCGACTACATCGACGCCCTCTCGGAACGGCGAACCGTCGGCGAACGCTGCCCCTCCTGCCGCAAGGTGTACGTCCCCCCGAGGGGTGCGTGCCCCACATGTGGTGTGGCCACAGTGGAACAGGTCGAAGTGGGTCCCCGCGGCACAGTCACCACCTACTGCATCGTCAACATCAAGGCGAAGAACCTCGACATCGAGGTGCCCTACGTCTACGCGCACATCGCCCTCGACGGCGCCGACCTCGCCCTGCACGCCCGGATCGGCGGCATCCCCTACGACCAGGTGCGCATGGGCCTGCGCGTGGAGCCCGTGTGGACCGAGGGTGGCCGCTACCCCGACCACTACCGGCCCACCGGTGAGCCCGACGCCGACTACGACACCTACAAGGAGCTGCTGTGACCCGGGAGATCGCGGTCGTCGCCTTCGCCCAGACCGACCACCGGCGCTCCACCGAGGAGTCCTCCGAGGTCGAGATGCTGATGCCGGTCCTGCACGAGGTGCTGGCACAGACCGGCCTCAGGACCGCCGACATCGGCTTCACCTGCTCCGGCTCCAGCGACTACCTCGCCGGCCGCGCCTTCTCCTTCACCCTCGCCCTCGACGGCGTCGGTGCCTGGCCGCCGATCTCCGAGTCGCACGTCGAGATGGACGGCGCCTGGGCGCTGTACGAGGCCTGGACCAAGCTGCTCACCGGCGACGCCGACACCGCGCTCGTCTACGCCTACGGCAAGTCCTCGCCCGGCTCCCTGCGCGACGTCCTCACCCGCCAGCTCGACCCGTACTACCTCGCCCCCCTGTGGCCCGACTCCATAGCCCTCGCCGCCCTCCAGGCACAGGCCCTCATGGACGCCGGCCACGCCGACGAACCCGCGCTCGCCGCCGTCGCCGCCCGCAGCCGCACGGATGCGGAAGCCAACCCGCACGCCCAGCTCAAGGGGCAGGTGCCGCACGGCGACTACGTCGTACGACCGCTGCGCACCGGCGACTGTCCGCCCGTCGGCGACGGCGCCGCCGCCGTGGTCCTCGCGGCGGGCGAGCGGGCCCGCCGGCTGTGCGCCCGGCCCGCCTGGATCCGCGGCGTCGACCACCGCATCGAGGCCCACACCCTCGGCGTCCGCGACCTCACCGACTCGCCCTCCAGCCGGCTCGCCGCCGAACGGGCCGGCGCCTTCGAACGGCCCGTCGACACCGTCGAGTTGCACGCCCCGTTCACCGCTCAGGAGGTGATCCTGCGCAGGGCGCTCCGGCTCGGCGACGACGTGCGCGTCAACCCCTCCGGCGGTGCGCTGGCCGCCAACCCCGTCATGGCCGCCGGACTGATCCGCATCGGCGAGGCCGCCGCCCGCATCCACCGCGGCGCGTCCGACCGCGCCCTCGCCCACGCCACCTCCGGCCCCTGCCTGCAGCAGAACCTGGTCGCCGTACTCGAAGGGGATCCACGTTGACTTCCTCCCCCTCCTGTAGGAGGGGGATCCTACGGCTCGCGCCGTAGGGGTTTCTGCTTCGTCGCCGACTGCCCGCCCGGAGTTCTCCGTTGAGGTCTTACACCAGCTCCACAGACAGACACGGCCAGCCCGGCCGCCAGGATGTTCTTCGCCGCGTTCACGTCCCGGTCGTGGGTCGTGCCGCAGTCGCACGTCCAGGAACGGACGTTCAGCGCCATCGTGCCCTGCAAGCTGCCGCAGGTAGAACACAACTTGGAGGAGGGGAACCAGCGGTCGACCGCGATCACTTCGCGGCCGTACCACTGGGCCTTGTACTCCAGCATGCTCCGGAACTCGCTCCAAGCCGCGTCGCTGATGGCGCGGGCGAGCTTGCCGTTCTTCACCATGTGGCGAACAGCCAGGTCCTCGATCACGATCGTTTGGTTCTCACGAACGAGCCGAGTGGTGATCTTGTGCAGGTGGTCGCGTCGCCGGTCGGCGATGCGGGCGTAGACCTTGGCGACCTTCCACCGGGCCTTGGCCCGGTTCGCTCCGTCACCCTTGGCCTTGCGGGCAAGCTGCCGCTGGGCCCTGGCAAGGCGGGCGCGTTCTCGCCGCTGGTGCCGGGGGTTGGCGATCTTCTCCCCGGTGGAGAGGGTCAGGAGGTGGTCGAGGCCGGCGTCTATGCCGATCGCCGTGTCCGTTGCGGGAAGCGGCTGGAGGGAGGGGTCTTCGCACAGCAGGGACACGTACCAGCGTCCGGCCGCATCCTGGGAGACGGTCACCGTGGACGGCGAAGCGTCTTCGGGAAGCGGACGGGACCACACGATGTCCAGCGGCTCCGCCATCTTCGCCAGCGTCAGCTTCCCGTCCCGGAACCGGAACGCGCTGGTGGTGTACTCCGCCGACTTCCGCGACTTCTTCCGCGACTTGAAACGAGGGTACTTCGCGCGCTTGGCGAAGAAATTGGTGAACGCCGTCTGAAGGTGGCGAAGTGCCTGCTGGAGCGGGACGGAGGAGACGTCGTTGAGGTACGCCAGTTCCTCGGTCTGCTTCCAGGCCGTCAGCATCGCCGATGTCTGGTTGTAGTTCACCCGCTCCTGTCGCGCCCACGCCTCGGTGCGCGCCGCAAGGGCCAGGTTGTAGACCTTCCGCACGCAACCGAACGTGCGCGACAGCTCGGCTGCCTGCGCATCGGTCGGATAGAAGCGGTACTTGAACGCCCGCTTCACGCCGGTGGCCCTCATGACTCACACACTAGCCCATCAGTTTGTGAACGAGCGGGGGTAGTTGGAGGTGGACGCCGGTCCGCCCTGGCGGCGAACCGGCTTTCCTTGCCCTGCTCCGCAGGGGTTCGATTCACCCCCGCCCTGAAGGACGGGGTTTCCTCGAAGGAGATCTGATGAGCAAGGAGCCCGTGGCCGTCGTAGGCATCGGCCAGACCAAGCACGTGGCCGCCCGCCGGGACGTCTCGATCGCCGGACTCGTCCGCGAGGCCGCCCAAAGGGCGCTCGAGGATGCGGAGTTGACCTGGGCCGACATCGACGCCGTGGTGATCGGCAAGGCGCCGGACTTCTTCGAGGGCGTGATGATGCCCGAGCTGTACCTGGCCGACGCGCTCGGCGCTGTCGGCAAGCCCATGCTCCGGGTGCACACCGCGGGCTCCGTCGGCGGATCCACCGCGCTGGTGGCCGCGAACCTGGTCGCCGCCCGCGTCCACGGCACCGTCCTCACCCTCGCCTTCGAGAAGCAGTCCGAGTCGAACGCCATGTGGGGCCTGTCCCTGCCGATCCCCTTCCAGCAGCCCCTGCTCGCCGGCGCCGGCGGCTTCTTCGCTCCCCACGTGCGCGCCTACATGCGGCGCAGCGGCGCCCCCGACACCATCGGCTCCCTCGTCGCCTACAAGGACCGGCGCAACGCCCTGAAGAACCCCTACGCCCACCTCCACGAGCACGACATCACCCTGGAGAAGGTCCAGGCCTCACCCATGCTGTGGGACCCCATCCGCTACTCCGAGACCTGCCCCTCCTCCGACGGCGCCTGCGCGATGATCCTCACCGACCGCGCCGGAGCCGCCCGCGCGCCCCGGCCGCCCGCCTGGATGCTCGGCGGGGCCATGCGCAGCGAGCCGACCCTGTTCGCGGGCAAGGACTTCGTCTCCCCGCAGGCCGGCAAGGACTGCGCCGCCGACGTCTACCGGCAGGCCGGCATCGCCGACCCGCGCCGGGACATCGACGCCGCCGAGATGTACGTGCCGTTCTCCTGGTACGAGCCCATGTGGCTGGAGAACCTGGGCTTCGCGGAGGAGGGCGAGGGCTGGAAGCTCACCGAGTCCGGGGTGACAGAACTCGACGGCGACCTGCCCGTCAACATGTCCGGCGGAGTGCTCTCCACCAACCCGATCGGCGCCTCCGGCATGATCCGCTTCGCCGAGGCCGCCCTCCAGGTGCGCGGCCAGGCCGGGGAACACCAGGTGGACGGCGCCCGCAGGGTGCTCGGTCACGCCTACGGCGGCGGCTCGCAGTTCTTCTCCATGTGGCTCGTGGGAGCGCGGCCACCGGAGACCTGAAAGTCCTCCCCACGTGGCCTGTTGGGCATCGTGAGCGGTCGCTAGGCTGAGCCGCGGACGACGAACCGGGAGGAGCACGGACGTGGCCGAGACCACCACCCAGCAGAAGCCGCTCGCGGGCTGGGACAAGCCGGAGCTGGACCTCAGCAAGGCCGAGTGGCAGTCCAGCAGCCGAGGTATGGGCGATGTCCAGATCGCCTTTGTCGAGGGCTTCATCGCGATGCGCAACAGCGGCCGCCCGGAGAGCCCATCCCTGATCTTCACGCCGGCGGAATGGGGTGCCTTCGTCTCCGGAGCCCGGGACGGCGAGTTCGACCTCACCTGAGCCGACCGGGCGGCGAGACCGGCACCACCACCCGGACCGAACGGGTACCGCGCGTACTTCCGGCAGCCGAACCGGGGGTGTTCCGCGCCGATTTCCGGACACGCGACCAGCAGGACCCCGCTGGGACCCACGCCTGAGTCAGGCTGACCCCAGCAAGGGCAAGGTCGTGTTCCGAAAGGTGAGGGACGATGAGCACTGCGCCGGTCATCGCCGCGGTCGACGGCTCCGACGACAGCCTGCGCGCGCTGGAGTGGGCCGTCGACGCCGCCCGTCGCCGCGCCGCACCGCTGCGGGTGGTGCACGTGCGGCAGTACGCCGCCTGGGGGCAGGCCGATGTGCTGGTCGCCGTGGAGCCCGAGGCGGAGGGCGATCCGGTGCTGGACGAGGTGCGCAACCGGCTCGCGGAGCGCGGCGCAGGGTCCGCCGTCGAGTACGTCGCCCTGGAGGGCGTACCGGGCGCCGTGCTGCCGGAACTCGGCGCCGACGCCCAGCTGTTGGTCCTCGGCTCCCGGGGCCGCGGTGGCTTCGCCAGCCTGCTGCTCGGCTCCAACGGGCTCGCCGCGGCCCGGGACGCCGAGTGCCCGGTGGTCGTCGTACCCCGGCCCGGCCGGCAGGTGCACGGCGAGGGTCCGGCCGAGCCCGGGCCCCGGGTGGTCGTCGGCCTGCACGCCGACAGCCCCGACGAGGCCTCCCTCGCCTTCGCCTTCACCGAGGCCGCCCTGCGCGGCGCCCGCCTGCAGGTGATCGCCGCCTACCCGTGGCCGGTGCAGACCTGGTCAGCCCCCGGTCAGCTGGTGCCGCCCCAGATCGACCAGGGCGCCGTCGAGACCGAGACCCGTGCCCTCGCCGAGGGCTTCCTCGCCCCGCACCGTGAGCGGCACCCGGAGGTCCGCGCCGACGTCGAGGCACTGCCCGGTGACGCGGCCGGCCATCTCGTCGCCGCCTCCAAGGACGCCGAGCTGGTCGTCGTCGGCCGGCACCGGCGGCGTCTGCTCGCACCGGCCCGCATGATGGGCTCGGTCACCCAGGCCGTCCTGCTGCACGCGGCGAGCCCGATCGCGGTGGTGTCCCCCGGAGCGCCGGAGGACTGAGTGCCGGACGGGGCGCGGCCGGATCGGCGTAGCAGACCGCACGGCGGCCCGCAATCGGGCGGGTGCCGACCGGCACGGACACGGCTGTGGTGTCGGGGCCCATGGTGGTGACCCGCATGCCTTCGTACGGTGCCGCCACGCCCGGCGCCGTGCGCACAGCCCCGCGCACGAGTGGCCGGGACACGTGTCCCGCAAAGGAGCCGCCCATGCCACCGCCCCCGTTCGGAAGGCCGGCCGGAGCGCCGTCCCGTGCCCGCCGCCTGCCCCGTTTCCTGGCCCGTCTCCTCGCCGTCGTCGCCGTCGTCCTCGGCACCGCGCTCGCCGGTCCGCTGCCCGCCGCCCGGGCCTCCGTGACGCTCACCCAGGTGAGCGACTTCGGATCCAACCCCGGCGCCCTGACCATGTACGTGTACCGGCCCGCGTCCCTGCCCGCGCACCCGCCCGTCGTCGTGGCCCTGCACGGCTGCACCCAGAACGCCCAGGTCTACGCCGACAACTCCGGTCTGCCCGGGCTCGCCGACCGCGACGGCTTTCTGCTGGTGCTCGCGCAGACCGGCTCGGCCAACAACCCGAGCCAGTGCTTCAACTGGTTCCAGACCTCGGACAACCGGCGCGGACAGGGCGAGGCGCTCTCCATCCGGCAGATGGTGAGCCAGGCCGAGACCGCCTACGGCGCCGACCCCCAGCGCGTCTACGTCACCGGCCTGTCCGCCGGCGGCGCCATGACCGCCGTCATGCTCGCCACCTACCCCGACGTCTTCTCCGCCGGAGCGGTCGTCGCGGGCCTGCCCTACGACTGCACCAAGGACAACAGCCCGTACACCTGCATGAACCCGGGGGTCGACCTGAGCCCGGACGAATGGGCCCAGCGGGTGCGGGACGCCTATCCGTCGTACACCGGGCCATGGCCGCGCACGGCCGTCTGGTACGGCGACCAGGACACCACGGTCGTCCCGCGCAACGCCGCGGAACTGCGCGACCAGTGGACGGCCCTGCACGGCCTCTCCCAGACCCCGAGCCGCACCACGACCATCGGGCCCGACGCCACCCGGCAGGACCAGTACCTGGCCGCCGACGGCACGGTCGCCGTCGAGGTCGACGAGGTCCCCGGCATCGGCCACGGCACCCCGGTCGACCCGGGCACCGGCACGCAGCAGTGCGGCAGCACCGGCGCGCCCTACTTCGCCGCCTCCATCTGCTCCAGCTACTGGATCGCCCGGTTCTTCGGCCTGGACACCTCCGATCCCGGCGGCGGTGGTGGCGGCACGGGCGGTGGCGGCAGCGAGGCCGCCTGCTGGACGGCGAGCAACTACGCCCAGGTGCAGGCGGGACGGGCCACCACCAGCGGCGGCTACACCTATGCCAAGGGATCCCAGCAGAACATGGGCCTCTACAACACGTTCGTCACCCACACCCTGAAGGAGTCACCCACGGGTTACTACACCATCGCCGACAACGGCTGCCCCTGACATCGAGTCAGCCAGGTCGGTCACGGTCGGTCATGGTGGCCGACGACGCTACCGGGGCCGTCTTCATGGCGGCCCCACACATGTCGGGCGCACCCACCCCGCCCCTAGCCTCCAGCGCGTCCACCCACAGCCGGAGGTACCCGTATGCCGATCGCACCGCACAGACGGCCCACCCGCCGAGCCGTTCTCCCCGCCCTCTCGCTCACCGCGGCCTGTCTGCTCCTGACCACCCCGGCCACCGCGGCACCCACCGGCACACCGGACGGACACTGTGCCGGCCGCATCCACCTCCAGGTGCCCGGCGCCGCGTACCAGCAGGCCGACTGCCTGGACGAGCTGACCACCGCCGGCACCGTGGCCTCCGGCCACACGGACCCGGCCGACTACGCCGGACTCACCCCCAAGGACCTGCCCACGCCCAGCGGCGTGCCCGGCATCCAGATCGACGGCTACTTCCCCGACAGCTCCACCACCGACACGAACCACGGCTGGAACCACGACTCCCAGTTCGTCATGCGCCTGCCCGACCACTGGAACGGCGGCCTGGTCGTCGCCGGGACGCCCGGCAACCGCGAGCAGTACGCGAACGACAAGGCCATCTCCGACTGGGTGCTCGCCCGTGGCTACGCCTACGCCGCCACCGACAAGGGCAACACCGGCACCGCCTTCTACCGCGACGGCCTGCGGCCCGGAGACGCCATCGCCGAATGGAACACCCGCCTCACCCAGCTCACCCGCGCGGCCCGCGCCGTGGTCGCCCAGCGCTACCACCGGCCCCCCGCCCGCACCATCGCCACCGGCCTGTCCAACGGCGGCTACCTCGTCCGCTGGCAGCTGGAGAACCACCCCGAGCTCTACGACGGCGGAGTCGACTGGGAAGGCACCCTCTGGCGCACGGACGGCCCCAACCTGCTCACCTTCCTGCCGCAGGCCCTGCGCCACTACCCCGCGTACGCCGCCGGCGGCCCCGGCGCCGCCGAGGCCGAGGACGCGCTGCACCGGGCCGGCTTCCCGGCCGGCTCGGAGTTCCTGTGGCCGTACCACTACCGGGTCTACTGGGACCTGACCCAGCGCATCTACCGGGAGGAACTCGACCCCGGCTACGACGGCGCCACCGAGGCCGGCACCCCGTTCTGCGCCTCCGGCACACCGGGCTGCGACGCCGACTACGACTACGCGTCCCGGCCCGCGGCCGTCCACCGCGCCGTCGACCGGATCGCCCTCACCGGACGCCTCGGCAAACCGCTGATCACCATCCAGGGCACCCTCGACGTGCTGCTGCCGATCAGCCAGGACTCCGACGTCTACGCGCGCATGGTCCACGCGGCCGGCCGCGGGGCCCTGCTGCGCTACTACCGCATCGAGGACGGCACCCACACCGACTCCCTGGTCGACGCCTTCCCCGACCGACTCCGCCCGATGGTCCCCTGCCACCACTCGGCCTTCGAGGCCCTGGAGGCCTGGATCACCGGCAGGGCCCTCCCGCCCGCCGACCACACGGTCCCACGCCCGCCAGGCGCCCCCGCATCCACCCTGCTCACCAACTGCCCCCTGAGCTGACCGGCGGAGCCCCGAGGGCGCCCGAGGCGGCGCCCCAAAGGGGCGCGAGGACCTGCGCGACCAGCCACAACGAACCCGCAGCCGATCGACGGCCCCATCACGGCACTCCGGAGCAACGGCACTGTCGGCGGAGCCGCTCCGCACTTCCGGCGCACCCCACGTACCATGGCCGCATGTCGTTCCTCCGCCGCCGCAGCGCCACCCCCGCCGGACCCGATTTCGACGTGCTGGCCATGGACCCGGGCGACTGGCCGGGCAACCTCGGCGCGGGCCTGCTGCCCGCGCCCGACGGCACCTGCCAGGGTGTCTTCCTGCGCTACGACCTCTTCGGCGGCCGCGGCCCCGCCATGATCATCGGCAACCTCCCCGAGGGCTCCCCGGCCCGCGATGTCGCCGAGGGCGAGATCCCCTTCGAGGTGGGCCAGCTGCTGCTCGCGCTGGAGAACGACGAGGAGGTCACGGTCGTCGGCGTCGAGGACACCCCGGTCCTCCAGGGCGACAACCTGCTCATCGTGCGGCGGTTGAAGCTGTCCGAGTCCCGGATCTCCTGCGTCCAGTTCGACCGCAGCGACGGCGTCCTCGTCACCATCGCGGCCTGGGACCGCCCCATCACCGACGACCTGTACGCCCTGCTGAAGCCGCTCCCGGCGGAGCTTTTCCAGCAGGGCTGAGGCCGCGCGGCCGTGCCTAGCCGGCCGAGCCTTCCAGGGTCACGTCCGCGGCGCGGACGAATTCGACCCGGTGGCCGTACTGGATCTCGTAGTACAGGTCCTTGCCCAGCACGACCCGGTGCGAGTCGGTGGTGAAGGTGACCGAGTAGTAGTACTCGCCCGGCACCTCGTCACCGACCACGTACTTCTGTCCGGCCGGGATCGTGTACGGCAGCGGGACGACCGACTGCGCCGGGACACCCGCCGGGTACGCGTCCTTCTCCGGGTAGGCCCTGCCGTACACCGGAATGCTCGCCAGGCCGTCCTTCGGGGTGATCACCAGTCCCTTGGCGGGCACCGCCGTCGGAGCCTTGACCGGGTTCTGGAACCAGGCCTTCTGGCCCAGGTACCAGATCGCGGTCCAGCCGCCCCAGCGGTCCGCGACCGCGTACTGCTGTCCGGTGGAGACCCGGGAGGACAGGTCGTTCACGTCCTCGGTCGGGTCCTGCTTCAGCCCGATGTCCTTGATCAGCGGCGCGTTCACGTCGTGGTCCGAGTACAGCCGCACCTCGCTGGAGCCGTGCGCCGTGCACGCCTCGCCTCTGGTGGTGCAGCCCGTGTAGGCCGGCTGGTTCGCGGAGTAGTCCGGCAGGATGGTGACCAGCCCGTTGTGCTTGCCGCCCGCGCGCTTGAAGGGGTGGCCCAGCAGCTGGAAGTAGTGCCGCCAGTCCCAGTACGGACCCGGGTCCGTGTGCATACCGGGAATCGTGGACGTGGTCGGGCCGGGCACGTTGTCGTGGCCCAGGATGTGCTGCCGGTCCAGCGGGATGGCGTACTTGGCGGCCAGGTACCTCACCAGCCGGGCCGAGGAGCGGTACATCGCCTCCGTGTACCAGGCGTCCGGATTGGCGAGGAAACCTTCGTGCTCGATGCCGATGGACTTGGCGTTGACGTACCAGTTGCCGGCGTGCCAGGCCACGTCCTTCGCCTTGACGTGCTGGGCGATCAGCCCGTCCGTGGAGCGGATCGTGTAGTTCCACGACACATAGGTCGGGTCCTGGATCAGGTTCAGCACCCCGTCCCAGGCGCCCTCCGTGTCATGGACGACGATGTACTTGATGCTCTGCGACACCGGACGGTCGCCGAGATCGTGGTTGCCGTAGTCGTCGTTCCCGAACTGCGCGTACGGCGCCCAGACCGCCTCGCAGGACACCGACTTCGGGCACTCGACGCCGTCCGTGGGCAGTGTGCCCAGCCCGGTTCGCCCCAGCTGCGCGGTGTCCGCCGTCAGCCCGGGCTGTGCGGCGAGCGCGACGAGCTGGCCGTCGTCCGTGACGCGTTCCTCGCCGGTGTGCAGGACGTCGTACACGTCGTCGGCGTACGCGGCCGCGGTCGCCGTGTCGTCGGCGCCGGAGAAGCGGGCCACCGCGCCGTACCAGTCGGCCGGGTCGGCGCTCAGCGGCTCGCCGAGCTCCTTCTGCGCGGCGGCGAGCAGGGCGGCGCCGCCGGCCACGTTCGCCGCCGGGTCGGTGCGCAGTTCCTCGGCCGGCAGCCCGGTCAGCTGTGCCGCCTTCGGCAGCGTCTTCAGGCGGGCCGGTAGCGCGGAATCGGCCGGCACCTTGATGTCCGGGTGCACGGCCGCGCGGGCGGCGTCGCCGCGGGCGTCCTCGGCGCCCTCGGCGTAGTGCTCCGTGGCGGCGATGGCGGTGCGGGCGTCCGTGAGGTGCATCGGACCGTAACCGCCGGACACGCTGGGCGCGCCGGCGTGCCAGTCCCAGCGGGACTGGAGGTAGGAGACGGCCAGCAGGACGCTCTGCGGCACGTGGTACTCGGTAGCCGCGGTGGCGAACGCGTGCTGCAGCCGGCCGGCGGAGGTGTCGGTGCTGCTCTGGGCGGGGGCCGCGCCGAGCAGCGGCAGCAGCAGGGCCGCCGACGCCAGCGGGACGGCGGCCCTGCGCAGATGTCTGTGGCCGGGTGTGGACGTGGAATCGGTGGCGGAACCTCGCAATGCGGCCTCCTGTGACGGGTGGGCGTGGCGGGGCGTGCGGCGCGGAGCTGGGTCAGTGGTACCGGCTTGCCGACGATCCGTCAATCATGCCTTCACCGTGGCGATTTCCCACGTCACGGAGGTTTTCGGCGAGTTTCGCCGCGACGGCGCGCGGGCCTGCGGGGCGTCACTGGCGTACACCAGTGGCCATGGGAGCCCGGACACACGAAGGCCCGCGGTGCGCCGCCGCTCTGGCGCACCGCGGAACCGTCGTCCCCGTCAGCGAGTACCGACCGCCGCTCGGACGGCCTTGCGGGCCATCTGGCAGTCGTCGTGCAGCCGCCTGAGCAGCAGCCGCTGTTCCTCGCCGGACGGCGCAGCACCCGGGTGGGCCATGCCCGGTGCCGCCGGGGCCACCTCGTGCATCGAACGCTGCACGGCGGTCTCGTAGGTACGGATCTCCCGGGTCAGCACCAGCATCAAGTTCACCAGGAAGGCGTCCCTAGAGGCCGGGCCCGCCGTCTGGGCGATCTGGCTGATCTGCCGCCGGGCCACCGGCGCGTCCCCGAGCACCAGCCACAGCGTCGCCAGGTCGTACCCCGGCAGATACCAGCCGGCGTGCTCCCAGTCCACCAGCACTGGACCGGCCGGTGACAGCAGGATGTTCGACAGCTGGGCGTCGCCGTGGTTGAACTGGAGCATGCCCTGCCGGCCCACCTGGTGGGCGATGCCGTGCAGCAGTTTCTGGAGGTCGCCGAGGTCCCGGTCGGTGAGCAGGCCCAGCTCGTGGTACCGGGAGATCCGGGCGCCGTAGTCCAGCGGCATGTCGAAGGTGCCCGCCGGTGGCCGCCAGGCGTTGAGCCGGCAGATCGCGCCCAGCGCGGCCCGGATGTCCGGGCGGGGCGGCACCTCCACCGGATGGCGCTGCAGTGCCGCCACCCGGCCCGGCGCCCGCTCGATGACCAGGGTGCAGTTGTCCGGGTCCGCCGCGATCAGCCGGGGCACGCGGACCGGTGGCCGGTGCCGGACGAACGAGCGGTATGCAGCTATTTCGTGGCGGATCCGCTCGGCCCAGGCGGGCGAGTGGTCCAGCAGACACTTGGCCACGGCCGTGCCGCGCCCCGCCGTCCCGACGAGGAGGACGGACCGTCCGCTGCGCCGCAGCACCTGCACCGGGGTGAACTCCGGGCAGATCCGGTGCACCGATGCGATCGCGGTGCGCAGTTGCGCGCCCTGGGGGCCGGACAAGTCGAGTCTCCCGCTGAGCGGTTGGGTACCGGCCTGGCCCGGCACCCGCCGGAGCCGGCCCGCGACCGGCACGGGGCCGCCCGGACGCGCCGCCGGGTCCAGGTACGGCCCGCCACCCGCGGGGCGGGAGCGCAGCGGCCGGGGCGGGGCGGACACGGAGGACGATGCTGCGTACATGGGAGATACAGATCCCTTCGTGTGCCTGCGGTGCCTGCCTTTGGTGCGTGCTCGGGGCACATGCGCGGCGCCGGAGCGCGGGGGAGCCCGTACTCCGTTCGCATGCACTGCGAGCGAGCGCCTGCCCGCCCCGGTCGCCCGGGTGCACCCTGGGGAATGCACCCGTCAGCTCGGCGAGCCGAGCGGCGACCGGGTCGGGGTGGCGCGTTCCTACTCGACACCCGATGCCCAGTGGCACACCATCTGGCGGACCCTGGCGAACCCTGGCGAATAGTCGCCCGGCAACCCGCACCGGGCTACTGTCAACTCAGCCGAGAACCTGGGGGCTTACGTGAGCGGACAACCCAACACCCGCCTTGCGGACCTGTTCGGCCTGGCCGGCTGGTCCAAGGGGGAACTCGCGAGGCTGGTCAACAAGCAGGCGGCGGCCATGGGCCACCCCCAGCTGTCGACCGACACCTCCCGGGTCCGTCGGTGGATCGACATGGGAGAGATCCCGCGCGATCCGGTACCGCGGGTGCTGGCGGCCCTGTTCACCGAGCGTCTCGGCCGTGTCGTGACCATCGAGGACCTCGGTCTGGTACGGCACGGGCGTGCGGGGAAACGGCAGGGCGACGGGATCGAGGAACATCCCGACGGCGTGCCGTGGGCGCCCGAACGTACCGCCGCGGTCCTCACCGAATTCACGGGAATGGACCTCATGCTCAACCGACGCGGCTTGGTGGGCGCGGGTGCCGCGCTCGCCGCGGGATCCGCACTCAGCAGCGCCATGTACGACTGGCTGCACACCGACCCGGCCCTGAAGGCCGACGCCCCCGTCCTCGACGACCCCCTGCACGCCGACCCCGCTGGGTTCGACCGCTATGAGGCCGCCCCCATCGGGTCGCAGGAGATCGAGGAACTGGAGCGCTCGGTCGAGGTGTTCCGAGCCTGGGACGCGGCCCGTGGCGGCGGGCTTCAGCGCAAGGCGGTCGTGGGCCAGCTCAACGAGGTGGGCGGCATGCTCGCCTACCACCATCCACCCCATCTCCAGCGGCGCCTGTGGGGCGTCGCCGCCAACCTCGCCGTCCTCGCGGGCTGGATGTCGCACGACGTCGGCCTGGAGCCCACGGCGCAGAAGTACTTCGTCATCGCCGCCCATGCCGCCCGCGAGGGTGGAGACCGGCCGCGCGCCGGTGAAGCCCTGTCCCGGGCGGCCCGGCAGATGGTGCACCTGGGCCGGCCCGACGACGCCCTGGACCTGATGAAACTCGCCCAGTCCGGCGCCGGCGACCGCCTGCAGCCGCGTACGAAGGCGATGTTCCACACCATCGAGGCCTGGGCGCAGGCCTCGATGGGCAAGGGCCGGGCGATGCGCCGCACGCTGGGTCAGGCGGAGGACATGTTCGTCGCCGACCGGGGCGACGGGGAACCACTGGACTGGATGCAGACCTTCAAGGACGAGGATCTGTACGGCATGCAGGCCCTGGCCTACCGCACGCTGGCCGAGTTCGACCCGAGCGCGGCCGCGCACGCCCAGCACTACGCGGAGAAGGCCCTGTCCCTGCGCGTCGACGGACGGGAGCGCTCGAAGATCTTCGACCATCTGTCCATGGCGTCGGCCTGCTTCATCGCCGACGACCCCGAACAGGCCGACCGCTACGCCCGGCTGGCCCTGATGTCGATGGGCTCGAACTCCTCCCGTCGCACCTGGGACCGGCTGCGGCAGATGTACCGGCTGACCGCGGAGTACTCCGGCTATCCGAAGATCCAGGAACTGCGGGAGGAGATCCGGCTCGCCCTGCCCAAGCCGAGGGCCAAGGGCTCCGGCAGCGCACAGGCGTGAGCGCACAGGCACAGGGCCCGTGCGCCGGATTCCGCCGGTGATCTCAACTCAGTCGGTGATCTCAACTCATGTGGTGACCCTGGCGACGAGCACACAGGCGTCGTCCTCGCGTCCGGCTCCGTCGAACTCCTCGACCAGCGTGCGCACGCAGTCCTGCGCGGTGCGCGCCGCGCCGAACCGCGGGGCGAGGTCGAGCAGGCGGTCCACGGCCGAGTTCGGGCTGTGCCCCGGCACCAGTCCGTCGGTGTGCAGCAGCAGGAGGTCGCCCGGCCGGAGGGTCTCCTCGGCCTGTCCGTAGACGGCGCCCGAGGTGGCGCCGAGCAGGACGCCGTCCGGTGCGTTCAGCATGCGCCCCGTCCCGTCGCGGTACAGCAGCGGGGCGGGGTGTCCTGCCTGTGCCCAGACCAGGGTGCGGGTCTCGGGCCGGTAGCGGCAGCAGACGGCGCTGCCCAGGGCGGGCTGCACGGTGGCGTCCAGTAACTGGTTGAGCATGCCGAGCAGTTCACCGGGCCGACTGCCCGCCAGCGCCATACCGCGTACGGCACCGAGCAGCATCGCCATCCCGGAGGCGACGGCCACACCGTGCCCGGTGAGGTCGCCGACGCTGAGCAGGGTCTCGCCGTCGGACAGTTCCAGCGCGTCGTACCAGTCGCCGCCCAGCGGTGTGCTCGTCGCCGCGGGGAGGCGGCGGGCGGCGAGGTCGAGGGTGCGTGGCCCCTGGTGCGGGAGCCGCAGGGAGCCGCGCCAGGGCGGTAGCACGGCTTCCTGCAGCTCGGCCGCGATCCGGTGCTCGGTCTGCTCCTCCCGGCGGTGACGCCGCAACGAGTCACGGGTCTCGCGCTCCGTCGTCCGGCAGCGGCGCAGTTCGCTGACGTCGCGCAGCACGGCCCACATCGAGGCCGTGCCGCCGTCGGCGCCGAGCACGGGTTCGCCCATCATGTGCACCGCCCGCACGGAGCCCTCGGGCCGCAGGACGCGGAATTCGCCGTCGATGGGTTTGCCGTCGACCAGGCAGTCCGTCACCATCGCGGTCAGTTTCGGCCGGTCCTCCTCCACGACCAGCGAGGGCAGCTCGTCCAGGGTGAGGGCGGGGGCGTCCGGGTCCAGGCCGAGGATGTGGTACAGCTCCCCGGACCAGGTGGCCTCGTCCGTCAGCAGGTTCCACTCCGCGCTGCCGACACGGCTGAGCAGCGAGCCGCTCGGGGCGGCGGCGGGCGAGGGCCGAAGGGCGGGCGCCTCGGCCGGTCCGGCCGGCTCGGCCGCCGGTCCGTCCCGAAGCTGGGCCAAGTGGGCGTCCACGTCTTCAAGTTGGTGCAGTGCGAGGTCGTACAGGGCGCGCTGCCAGCGTTCCTCCGGGTCCGCACCGTCGCTCCGGGTGTCCCGCCGTACCGCGTCCACTTCGCCCTTGAGCCGCCGCGTCTGCTTTATCAACGCCTCCACCGAGCCGGGTCCGGGTGGCTGGGCGGCTGGGCGGTCCGCGGAGACTTGGGACGGCATGACGCACTCCGTTGGGGGACGAGACGGCCGGGGAGGACGGGGGGACCGTTACGACTCTCGCACAGCCCGCGACGCGCCGTAAGGGATTTGGCAACACACGATACGGTGGTGCTTCCGGCATATGCCAGAGTCTTCCCGGAGTGATCCGCGCGCACGAATGACGTACGCGCGGTGTGGTCCAAGTCGTAGGAAAACTACGTGTGTTGTCCCGTCCGGACCGCTTTCCCCCCGGCGCTCACGCGAGTGTTCGTCGCATCCACGTTCCAGTGTGCGGGAAGCGTCCTGTACCTGTCGAACTCTGACCGGATTTCGCGGCATGCGAGAGGCCTTCGCAGACTCCATTAAGGCATGGACGCCATCACTGTCGAACAGCCCGCCCAGGCCCGGCTCATCACCGCCGAGGACCAGGAGATCCCAGTGTCCGCCACGCTGCGCTATACAACGGACGACCCATTGGCCGTCTTCGTGGACTTCCCGGCCGAGGCCGCGCTGGACGGCGAGGAGGTCACCTGGATCTTCGCGCGCTCCCTGCTCGACGAGGGGCTGCGGGCCCCGGCCGGCCACGGGGACGTCCAGATCTGGCCGTACGGCCGCACCCGGACGGTTCTGGAGTTCCACTCGCCCCACGGTCTGGCCCTGCTGCAGTTCCCCGCTTCGGCCCTGCGCCGCTTCCTGCTGCGCACGTACGGGGTGGTGGCGGCCGGGCAGGAGGACCTGGCCGGAGTCGTGGAGCGGGGGCTGGGCGCCCTGTTCGGCGGGGTATGAGACGGGCCCCCGGGCGACTTTGACTTCTGTTCACCTTTGCCTCACCGCCCCGGCATGGACCCTGACGATCGCCGCGGGCACCCTGGCGCGCGGCGTGCCGCAGGGGCACCGAAGGCGACAAGGACGAGGCGAATGACACCGATCAGCCGAAGAGGCTTCGTGGGGCTCGGCGCATCCGTGGCGGCGGGTGTGGCGCTGGGCGGCGCAGGCGTGCGCACGGCAGCGGCGGCCACCACGGCGACCGGCACGATCAAGGACCTCCAGCACGTGGTGATCCTCATGCAGGAGAACCGCAGCTTCGACCACTACTTCGGCCGGCTGAAGGGCGTGCGCGGTTTCGGCGACCGCAGCGGCATCACCCTCAGCGGCGGCCACCCGGTCTTCGACCAGCCGAACGGAACGGGCCGTCAGTACCCGTGGAAGCTCAGCGCCACCCCGTCCGCCGGCGGCAAGGACGGCGAGACCCTGGCCCAGTGCAACGGCGACCTGCCCCACTCCTGGTCCTCGCAGCACTCCGCCTGGAACAAGGGCCGCATGGACAACTGGGTCGCGGGCGTCGGCAACGTCCGCTCGCTCGGCTACCTGGACCGCTCCGACATCCCCTTCCACTACGCGCTCGCCGACAACTACACCATCTGCGACGCCTACTTCTGCTCCACGCTCAGCGCCACCGGCCCCAACCGCACCTATCTGTGGAGCGGCAAGGTCGACTCCTCCAGCTACGACGGCGGCGACGAGTCCGGCCTGACCTGGCAGAACTACGCCGAGGCGCTGCAGGCCGCCGGAGTGACGTGGAAGGTCTACCAGAACGCCGCGGACAACTACGGCGACAACGGCTGCGCCTACTTCAAGAACTTCGCGAACGCCAAGCCGGGCGACCCCTTGTACGACCGCGGCATGTCCTCGGTGCCCAAGGTGACCGGCTCCACCCCCGACGACATCGCCGCCGCCATCAAGGCCGACGTGCTCGCGGGCACCCTCCCGCAGGTCTCCTGGGTCGTCCCCAACCAGGCCTTCTCCGAGCACCCCTACGCCCCGCCCGGCGACGGCGCCCACTTCGTCAACCTCGTCTACCAGGCCCTCGCGGCCGACCGGGACGTCTTCGACTCCACCGTCCTGTTCCTGAACTACGACGAGAACGACGGCTACTTCGACCACGTGCCCCCGCCGGCACCGCCCGCCGGAACGGCCGGCGAGTTCCTCAACGGGGTGCCGTACGGCTTCGGCTTCCGCGTCCCGATGCTCGTCGTCTCGCCCTGGACGCGCGGCGGCTGGGTCTCCTCCGAGGTCTTCGAGCACACCTCGGTGCTGCGCTTCCTGGAGACCTGGACGTCCGCGCTGGGCAAGCCCGCCAAGTGCCCCAACATGAGCGACTGGCGGCGCAAGGTCAGCGGGGACCTCACCGGTGTCTTCGACTTCGCCAACCCGGTCTACGGCACGGTCTCCCTGCCCGCCACCAGCGTCATCGGCATCGACATCTGCGGCCCGCTGCCCAACCCGGTGCCGACCGACAACGCCCTGCCCACGCAGGAGTCCGGCACCCGCCCGGCCCGCGCCCTGCCGTACCAGCCGAACGGCTACCTGGACCACCTGGAGTTCGACGCGGCCGGCAAGATCCTTGCCTGGTTCACGATGACCAACCAGGGTGCCCCGGCGTCCCGCGCGGCCCACTTCTCCATCCACCCGAACGCGTACCGCGACACCACGCCCTGGCAGTACACGGTCGACGCGGGCGGCACCGCCTCCGACTACTTCAACGTCGGCACCGGCTTCGGCGGCGGCAAGTACGACTTCACCATGATCGGCCCCAACCGCTTCCTGCGCCGCTTCCAGGGCGACGCGACCAAGGCGGGCAAGTCGGCGGAGGTGAGCACCCGTTACGGGGTCGAGCCGGGCACGGGCAAGCTCGCGATCTACTTCAAGATGGCCAACTCGGGTTCCTCATCCGTGAAGTTCACCATCACCTCCAACCACTACCGCAGTGACGGCCCCTGGACCTACACCGTCGCCGCGGGCGCCTCGACGGAGGACTACTTCAACGCCGTCGCCTACCAGAACGGCTGGTACGACTTCACGGTGACCGTCGACTCCGACGCGACCTGGTCGCGCCGGTTCACCGGGCACCTGGAGACGGGCGCGGCGAGCGTCAGCGGCTGACCCCGGCGCAGGGGCCGTACAGGTCCGGGCGCGGGGCGAGGTCGACGGTCGTACGGCCGCCGGTCTCCAGCGCCCGGACCCCCGCCTCGGCGACGACGGACGCGGCGTAACCGTCCCAGGCGCTCGGACCGGTGACCTCGCCGCGCCGAGTGGCATCCACCCAAGCCTGCACCTCGCGGTCGTACGCGTCGGCGAACCGGACGAGGTAGTCCTGCGCGACCTCCTCGCGGGCGCCGCCAGCCGTGGTGACCACCATGGTGTGCTCGTCGCCGATCCGCGCGCTGCCCCGCTCGCACACGGCCTCGCAGCGCACCTGGTAGCCGAAGCCGCAGTTGACGAAGACCTCCACGTCGACCAGCGCGCCCCCGTCCGTCTCGAACAGCAGGAACTGCGGGTCCAGCAGCCCTTCGGGGGCGTCCGCGGACGGCCTGGGACGCAGCACGGTCACCGCCGTCAGCTCCTGCCCGAGCAGCCAGCGGGCCGCGTCGATCTCGTGCGAGACGGAGCTGTTGATCAGCATGGCGCTGGTGAAGTGGCCGGGGGAGGAGACGTTGCGGTGGGTGCAGTGCAGCATCAGGGGGCGGCCCAGACCGCCGCCGTCCAGCAGCGACTTGAGCCGGCCGTACTCGGTGTCGTAGCGGCGCATGAAGCCGATCTGGGCCAGCCGGCGGCCCAGTCCTGCCTCCGCCTCCACCACCCGCAGCGCACCCGTGGAGTCGGGCACCATGGGCTTCTCGCACAGCACCGGCAGCCCGCGGGCGAAGGCGGCGAGGAGGGCCTCCTCGTGGGCGGGCCCGGGGGAGGCGATCAGCACGGCCGACACGCCGGGAGCGTCGAGCGCGGCCACGGGGTCCTTGTGCACGGTCACTCCGTCGAGGCCGGCCGCGGCTTTCCCGGCCCGCTCGACATCGGGGTCGGCCACCGCCGCGACCCTGGCTCCGCTGACCACTTGGTCGAGGCGTCGTATGTGGTCGGCCCCCATGTGTCCGGCACCCAGTACGGCCACTCCCAGCAGGTCACCCATGTGCGCGCTCCCTTACGCCGACGATCACGCCGTAGCGTACGCCGGGCAGGGAGCGCTGCCGGGGGGGCCTCGGACCTGGGGCGTCCCAGACCCGGGGGTGCCTCAGTACCGCAGCACGCCGGCGATCCCGTTCGCGTCGCCCAGCGTGCCGTCCGGCACGAAGCGGACCTCGGCGCCGGTCTCCAGACACTGCTCGACGATCTCGTCCACGATGTCCTCGCGGGCGTCCAGGTCGCCGGGCTCGGCCGGCACTAGGTGCTCGCCCAGGTCACTGGCGGTCGCCCGGAAGTTCTCCTCCACGGCGAGCAGCCGGATCCGGCCGTCGCGAGCACTCTGCCACAGCTCGTCCAGACCGGCCGCGTAGGTCTTGTGGCCGCGCGCCGAGGTCAGCTCACGGACCACGGCCGTGGTGTCCTTTCGGGTCTCCTCCTCCAGCACCGGCCGCAGCGCCTGCCACACCGCCTCGGGACCGGCGTGCGCGAGGCCGCCGCGCGGGACCAGGGTGGCCTCCTTGGCCGTGCTGCCGACCTCCTCCAGCAGGGACAGCGCCGCCTGCTCGCCGGTGATGTACAGCGGCCGGGGCTGGTCGCGCAGGAGCGCGGCCATGGCGGTGTCCGCCTCGCGCAGGAAGTGACGCGTGCCTTCGTCGCGGAAGGCGCTCGGCTGGTCGCCGATCTGCATCTGACGCTCCGCGTCGAAGTTCTCCTGCCGGCGCTCCAGCGGGAAACCGCCGGACGACTCCGCCACGACACGGCCCTCGCCGCCGCTCCACAGGGTGACGCGGTCCGCGGAGACCGCCAGCGCCCAGAAGGGCCGTTCGGCGGCCTGCGCGGCGACCAGGTTGCGGGTGAGGAAGGTGTCCGAGAGCACCACCCGCTCGGGGACGGTGCGGGCCAGGGACCACACCTGGTGCTCGCCCGGGGCGGCGAAGATCACCAGGCCGTCCTCGGCGTGTGCCAGGTCCACCTCCCGCAGCGCCCGGTCGAGCTGCGCCACGACGTCGTTGCGCCGCTCACGGGTGACGGCGGGGTCGGACTCCAGGCGTTTTCGTGCCTCGGTGACGACATTGCGCAGCCGGACGGGATCCTGCTCGTTGTCCGGTTCCCGGCGGTGTGTCGGGGTCAGCACGGACACCGCCGGGTACGGGCGCGGGCGCCGCAGTTCGGCCAGCATTGCGGGACTCAGTGCGTGCTCCATGACAGCACGATAGGGCGGATTCACCCGTACGGCATTCGGGGTGTCCCGGCCTCGGTTTCCGCGGTGAATTCTCCCGTTGAACCGGTGACGCGGTGCCCCGCGGGCGGTTACCGTACCGGCCAGTAACCGGACCGCAGTGCACCCCAGGAGGCCTGACATGCCGCAGCTCGAAGTCGACGGAGCGGCCCTGATGTACGACGACGAGGGCCCCCGTGACGCACCGGAGGTGCCGCTGGTGTTCGTGCACGGCTGGACCGCGAACCGGCGCCGCTGGGACCACCAGATCGCGCACTTCTCCGCAGGACGCCGGGTGATCCGGCTGGACCTGCGTGGTCACGGGGAGAGCACCGGCGCCGGCGTGCGCACGATCGCGGAGCTGGCGCGGGACGTCCTGGCTCTCCTGGACCACCTTCAGATCGAACGGTTCGCGCTGGTCGGCCACTCGATGGGCGGCATGATCGCGCAGACCATAGCCCTGACCCACCCCGAGCGGGTGGAGCGGATGGTGCTGGTGGGCTCGATCGGCCGGATGACGTACAGCCGTGGGCGGGGCCTGCTCATGGCCGCCTCCACCCTGGTGCCGTACCGGCTGTTCGTGGCGGCCAACATCCAGCGCGCCTTCGCGCCCGGCTATCCGCGCGAGGAGATCCGCGCGCACATCCGCGCCTCCGCCGCGACCCCGCGCGAGGTCGTGATGACGCTGTACGGCGCGATGCGCGCCTTCGACGTCCTCGACCGGGCCGGGGAGATCCGCACGCCCACGCTGATGGTGCACGGCTATCACGACGTCCAGCTGCCGGTGCGGCAGATGCTGCGGATGGCCAAGGCCTATCCGGACGCGGTCGTCCGCATCCTCGACGCGGGCCATGAGCTGCCTCTGGAGAAGCCTGCCGAGCTGACCGAGGCGCTCGACGCGTTTCTGGCCGTGAAGGAGTGACGCCCGAGCTGTTTGGCCAAGTTTTTGCCCGTGGCCGGTTCGCTGCCCTGTCGGCCCGCAGTCCCCGCGATCTGGAGATTTCGCGAAGGCAAAACCCGGCCGAAACAAGGGGGGAGGGTGGGTCATTCGTGTGACGACCGCGTTGACCGCGTCGAACACCTGACGGAGGCTCGTCATATAGGTGTTCGATGCAACTGGTTTGCTCCTGGTGCGAGCCGGAGGCAGGAGGCAGCGCATGTGCGGCATCACAGGATGGGTTTCCTTCGACCGCGACCTGACCGCCGAGGCCACCACATTGCATGCGATGACCGAGACAATGGCCTGCCGCGGCCCGGACGACCGCGGTGTCTGGACCGAGGGCCCGGCCGCCCTGGGCCACCGCCGGCTCGCGATCATCGACCTCCCCGGCGGCCGTCAGCCGATGTCCGTGGCGACCCAGCAGGGAACCGTCGCCATGGTGTACTCCGGGGAGGCCTACAACTTCACCGAACTGCGCCGTGAACTGGAAGGCCGGGGCCACCGGTTCACCACCGACTCCGACACCGAGGTCGTCCTGCACGGCTACCTCGAATGGGGTGACGGGGTCGCCGAACGGCTCAACGGGATGTACGCCTTCGCGGTCTGGGACGGCCGCCACGACAAGCTCGTGATGATCCGCGACCGCATGGGCATCAAGCCGTTCTACTACCACCCCACCTCCGACGGCGTCCTGTTCGGCTCCGAGCCCAAGGCGATCCTCGCCAACCCGCTGGCCCGCCGCCGGGTGACGCTGGACGGGCTGCGGGAGCTGTTCGTCATGGTCAAGACGCCCGGACACGCGATCTGGGACGGCATGCGCGAGGTGGAACCCGGCACGGTCGTCACCGTCGACCGCTCCGGCCTGTCCACCCGTGTCTACTGGCACCTTCAGACCCGGCCGCACACCGACGACCGCGACACCACCATCACGACCGTGCGCTCGCTGCTCGACGACATCGTGCGCCGCCAGCTGGTCGCCGACGTCCCCCGCTGCACCCTGCTCTCCGGCGGCCTCGACTCCTCCGCGATGACCGCGATCGCCGCCCGGCAACTCGCCCGGCAGGGCGAGAAGGTGCGCAGCTTCGCCGTCGACTTCGTCGGCCAGACCGACAACTTCGTCGCCGACGAGCTGCGCGGCACCCCCGACACGCCGTTCGTGCACGAGGTGGCCGAGCTCGCGGGCACCGACCACCAGGACATCGTGCTCGACGCGCAGTCCCTCGCCGACCCCGCCGTGCGCGAACAGGTGATCCGCGCCCGCGATCTGCCGGCCGGCTTCGGCGACATGGACGCCTCGCTCCTGCTGCTCTTCCGCGCCGTCCGCGAGAAGTCCACGGTGGCCCTGTCCGGCGAGTCCGCCGACGAAGTGTTCGGCGGCTACCTGCAGTTCTTCGACGAGGAGGCGCGCCGTGCCGACACCTTCCCGTGGCTGACGACCATGGGGCGCCACTTCGGCGAGGACGCCGACGTGCTGCGCGCCGACCTCACCAAGTCCCTGGACCTGGAGAGTTACGTCTCCGACGGCTACCGCACGGCCGTCGCCGGCATCGAACGGCTCGACGGCGAGAGCGACTTCGAGTACCGGATGCGGCAGATGAGCCATCTGCACCTGACCCGCTTCGTGCGCGCCCTGCTCGACCGCAAGGACCGGATGAGCATGGCCGTCGGGCTGGAGGTCCGGGTGCCGTTCTGCGACCACCGCCTCGTCGAGTACGTCTACAACGCCCCGTGGGCGCTGAAGTCCTTCGACGGCCGGGAGAAGAGCCTGCTGCGGGAGGCGGCCGCGGACGTCCTGCCGCGCTCGGTGTACGAGCGGGTCAAGAGCCCGTACCCGTCCACGCAGGATCCGCAGTACGCCCGCGCCCTCCAGGAGCAGGCCAAGGAGCTGCTCTCCCGGCCCTCGCACCAGGTCTTCGACCTCGTCGACCGCGACCGGCTCCGCCGGGCAGCCGAGCGCGAGGCGCCGGTGAGCACCCAGGCGGCCCGGCGCGGCTTGGAGCGTGCCCTGGACCTCGCGCGATGGCTGGAGGTCTACACGCCCGAGGTGATCACCGGCTGAGGCCGATGGCCCGGTCCGCGGCCGCCCGCGTGGGCTGCCACCACGTCGTCACCGGCTCCCACACCAGGACGTGCTCGCCGGTGCCGAGCTGGGCTGCGGTGAAGGAGCGGCCCCAGTGGGCGGCCGAGGCGGCCACGGTCACGGTGCCCACCCGGCGGGCCTCGGGGTCCGCCGGGTCGCCGATGGTGCGGATGTCGGCGTAGGCGGTCTGCCCGGCCGCGAGACGGAAGCTGCCGGCGCCGCCCTCGGGCGTCGGCAGCGCGGCGCCGTCCAGGTCCCCGAAGGTGACCGTGGGCACCCGGTCGACGACGCACGCGCGGGCGCCGTGGTGGGTGACGGCGACCCGCAGCACGGTCGGATCGGCGGACGCGGCCTCGGCCCGGACCGTCAGCGACTTCTCCGCGCAGCGGACGGGCCGGGCGTGGTCCGCCGTGGCGGCCTGGCTCTGCGGCGCGGTCAGCAGCAGGCCCGCCACGGCGGCCGAGGCGGCGGGTACGGCGATGGTGGCGCGGATGCGCATGACGGTGTCCCCCAGTCGCTCAGGTACGGGATGCGGCGGCTGCCGAAACACGCCCAGCCAGTGTGACGGCCGGGAGGGGCTGTCACCAGTTGGTGGCGCTCGTGGTGGCGCTCCAGTCATTGCCGTCCGCCGGGCAGGAGCTGCCGTTCGGCGGCAGGGAGCCGTACAGCAGGTAGTCGTCGATCTTCTGGTGCACGCACTTGGAGGAGGTGTAACCGGTGTGGCCGTCCCCCTTGTTGTCGAGCACCACCGCCGACGAACCGAGCCGTGCGGCCGTCTCCACCGTCCACCGGTACGGCGTCGCCGGGTCCCCGCGCGTGCCCACGAGCAGCATCCTCGCCGAGTGGACGTCCTTCACCCGGTCGCGGATGAAGTCGGTGCCCTTGGGGCGGCCGTAGCACATGAGCAGTTCGGTCAGCCGGTAGCGGCCGAAGACCGGCGAGGCCTGCTCGTACTCGGCCCGCAGCTGCTTCAGGTCCTTGCCGATCTGCGCCGCGTCGGGCCGGTCGGGGTCGTCGGCGCAGTTGATCGCCATCAGCGCGGCCTGCAGGTTGTCCGCCGGAACGTTCTGCGGATCGACGAGGCCGTCGTTGCGGTGGCCGCCCACGGGCAGTCCGGAGCCCGAGGTGGCGAAGTTCTGCACGCCCCGGGTGTCGCCGTCCTGGACGAGCGAGGCCAGGGCGCGCTCCAGGGAGGGCCACAGCTTCTTGCTGTAGAGGGCCTGCCCGATGGCGCCGACCAGGTCCTGTCCGGAGAACGAGCCGCCGAAGTCCGACGGGACCGGGTTCTGGTCGAGCGAGCGCACCAGGGTGACCACCTGGTCCCCGGCCGCGCGCCGGTCCTGCCCGAACGGACAGGCGACGTCCGTCATACACCAGTCCAGGAAATCGTCCAGCGCGGTCTGCTGCCCCTCGGCGCCGGCCACCCCCTGCTCGGACAGCGGCTCGGTCAGGGTGTCCACGCCGTCGAGGGCGAGCCGGCGCACCTTGTGCGGGAACTGTGCCGCGTACACCGCGCCGAGCCGCGTTCCATAGGAGAAGCCGAGGTAGTTGAGCTTCTTGTCGCCGAGGGCCTGGCGGATGACGTCCAGGTCGCGGGAGGCGTTCACGGTGCCTATGTGGGGCAGCACCGGGCCGGAGTTCCGGGCGCATTCGCCGGCGGCCTTGCGCAACTTCGTGAGCAGCGTCCGCGGATGGTCGAGGCCGGTCTCGTCGTCCAGCGCGGACGCGGCCTCGTCGCTGCCGTCGCCGCAGCTGACGGGGGAGGAGCGGCCGACGCCCCGCGGGTCGAAGCCGACCACGTCGTAGCCGTTGGTGAGGTCCATGAACTGCTTGCCGTCGGCGGCGAGTTCAGGGATGCCCGCACCGCCCGGGCCGCCGAAGTTCAGCAGCACCGAGCCCTGTTTCTTCCCGGTCGCCTGGTAGCGGGCGAGGGCCAGGTCGAGCGTGCCCGCGCGGGGCCGTGCGTAGTCGATCGGGACCGTGACCTTCCCGCACTGGAGGTCCTTCGGCGTGTCGGGGCCCTTGCAGGCCGCCCAGGTCACCTTCTGCCGATAGAAGCGGGACAGGTCGGGCTGTGTCCGGTCGGTCGCGGGCAGTCCGGCGCCGAGCAGCGCCAGGGCGAGGGCTCCAGTACCCGCGCAGCGCCGCACGGCGGGCCGTGTGGACAGCTTGACCAGCATCGACAGCCTCCCGGGACGCCTGTCGCGGACCGGGGGACGGCGCCCTCGGATCACCATAAGCGGGCCGCTGACGGCCCGCCTCCCGGCGAGCGGGGCGGCGCCCCGTGCCGTATTCTCCGTCCCTCCGTGCCCGTTATCGATCACTGAGCGTCTTCGCGCGCAGTTCGATAACACTGTCGCTCGACGGGGTGAAAGGCCGATGAGCCATAACTCAGATGGTTGACCTGCGTTTTACGGGGTGCGGGTGAGTGCCCGCGACGAAGTCTGGAAGGCAGGGAACCTATGAGACGGGCTACCCGTAACGGTGTGATCGCCGTCGTCGCCGCCTCCGGAGCGATGGCCGTGACAATGCCGGTGTCCGCCGCTTTCGCCGCCGACGGTGCCACCGCCGACGGCTCCGCGGCCGGCTCGCCCGGGCTGTTCTCCGGCAACGGCATCCAGCTCCCGGTGCATGTGCCGGTGAACGTGTGCGGCAACACCGTGAACGTGGTGGGGCTGCTCAACCCGGCCACCGGCAACGCCTGCGCGAACCGCTCCGGCCAGGGCGCCGCAACAGGCGGGTCGGCGACGTCCGGCGGTGCCTCTGCCCACGGCGGCGCGCAGGGCTCGCCCGGCCTGCTCTCCGGCAACGGCGTCCAGCTCCCCGTCGACCTGCCGGTGAACGTCAGCGGCAACAGCGTCGGCGTGGTCGGGGTGGGCAACCCGGCCGAGGGCAACCGGTCGGTCAACGGCCCCGGTGACCATCCCCGTGCCCCGCGGAGCCCGGCCCCGAAGCCTCCCGCCCCCACCAGGCACCAGCCTCGCCCGCACACCCCGCCGACGACGTCCGCGCTGGCCCACACCGGCGCGGACGGCACCGCGCCCGCCGTCGCCGGCAGCGCCGCGCTGCTCCTCACCGGCGCCGTCCTCTACCGCCGCTTCCGCCCCGGGCACACCGACTGACCCACCCCCTCCCATGGCCCCACCGGACGCCGGCCCGGTGGGGCCTCGTTCGGGTGAGACCGGGCGGTGCCGCACGGTGCAGTAGCTTGATCGGGTGACGGACGGCATACCAGAGCGATTACGAGCGCTGCCGCGCCGGGCGCGCTGGACCCTCGCGGTGTACGTGGGCGGCTTCCTGGAGGGGACCTGCGCCCATGTCCTCGACCTGGTGCGCGGCGGACTTCACGCCTATACCGACTTCGGCCCCCTTCCGCTGCAGGTGTTCTTCGTCGCCCTGGTGGTCCTCGACCCCCTGGTCGCCGTCCTGGCGCTGCGGGCGCGGCCCCTGGGCATCCGGCTGGCGGGTGTCGTGATGCCGCTGGACGTACTCGCCAACTGGTACGTCAACTGGCCCTGGGTGAAGGAGGATCCGGCAGGCCTGCTGCGGCCCGTGGGACTGCTGCCCATCACCCTCTTCGGGGCGTTCGTCCTCGCGTCGCTGCTTCCCCTGCTGCGCGCCCTGGCCGGTGGCCGGGTCCTGCGCAACGGCTGATCTTCCCGTGGCGCGGCCCCCGTTGATCCGGAAGGATGCGGCACGGCAGTCCGGTCCCGACGGAATTGGAGCGCATCGATGACCCCTGCGGCCCCCCACGACCTCGTCGTCACCCAGGCCACCCTCGACGACTGGCCGGTGATCGCCGGATGGGCGGCGGCCGAGGGCTGGAACCCGGGACTGTCCGACGGGCCCGCGTTCTTCGCGCAGGATCCGGACGGGTTCTTCCTCGGCCGTATCGACGGTGAGCCGGTGTCGGCCATCTCCGTGGTGAACCACGGCCCGGAGTACGCCTTCCTGGGCTGCTATCTGGTCCGCCCCGACCTGCGCGGCCAGGGCCACGGCCTCACCACCTGGAAGACCGCCCTCGCCCATGCCGGCAACCGCACCGTCGGCCTGGACGGCGTCGTCGCCCAGCAGGACAACTACCGCCAGTCGGGGTTCGAACTGGCCTACCGCACCATCCGGTTCACCGGGACGGCCCCGCAGGGCGGGACACCCGCCGGGGTCCGTCCGGCGGGCCCCGCCGACCTCGCCGCGATCACCGCCTACGACAGCTCCTGCCACCCGGCCGACCGGCCGCGCTTCCTCGCCGAGTGGCTCACCGGCCCCGGACACCGGGCCTTCGTCCGCCACGACGGATCCCGGCTCACCGGCTACGGCGTGCTCCGCCCCGGACACGACACCCTGCGCGTCGGCCCCCTCTTCGCGGACACCGCCGACGACGCCCGCGCCCTGTTCGCAGCCCTCACGGCCGAGGCCGCGGGAGGCCAGGTCGCCATCGACGTGCCGGAGCCGAACGCGGCCGGTGTCGCACTCGCCGAAGCGGCTGGATTCCAGGCCTCGTTCGAGACCGCCCGCATGTACACCGGGCCGGTGCGTGCATACGCCCGGCACCGCGTGTTCGGCGTCACCACGCTCGAACTCGGATGAGATTGAGGCCCGTTGTGCCAATCACACAACTCGTTCAACCAGCCGGACAGTTGATCCGACGAGGCGACGTACACAATGCGGCCGAGCCCCACCCAGGCGTGCGCGGCCGCGCACATCGGGCAGTGCTCGCCGGAGGTGCAGACGGGGCCGCCGCACGCCTTCGCCATCGGCCACCGACCTCCTCGCGGCATGACCTCCGGCAGGGGCACGCTACGGCCACCGGCACC
Source organism: Streptomyces sp. NPDC031426 (assembly GCF_055581585.1). NCBI lineage: Bacteria > Bacillati > Actinomycetota > Actinomycetes > Kitasatosporales > Streptomycetaceae > Streptomyces > Streptomyces sp. NPDC031426. The sequence continues at coordinate 6,780 of NZ_JBVIJE010000029.1, read as the reverse complement.
GGCACCGGCTCGGCCGGCACCGAGGATCCGTGGGCTGCTGCGGCCGCCCACCTGGCCGCCGTATGCCCGGAGGCCGGTGCGGAAATCCCGTTGCCCCGGGCCGGTCCGGCATGGTCGAGTCGGGGCATGGATCACTCGGCGGTGCTCGCCCTCTACGACCGGGACATGCGCGAGAACGCGACTCCCGACGGCCCCGGTGCCCGCATCGAACGGACCGGCGCGGTGGTGCGGCATGTCGCGGACGCGCAGGGATGGAACGGTGTGCTCTGGTCCGGTCTGGACGCGGCCGGCGCGGACCGGGCGATCCACGACCAGATCGCGTACTTCACCGGTCTCGGCCGCGACTTCGAGTGGAAGCACTACGGCCACGACCGGCCGGACGACCTCGGCGCCCGGCTCCTCGCCGCCGGATTCCGGGCCGAGCCCGAGGAGACGCTGATGGCCGCCGAGACCGGCCGGCTCGCCATGGACGCCGAACCTCCCGAGGGCATCCGTCTCGTGCAGGCCACCGACCCGGCCGGCGTCGACCTCGTGGTGGAGGTCCACGAAAAGGCGTTCGGCACCGACGGCGGCCGGCTGCGGCACCGGCTGCTCGCCGGCCTGGCCGCCGATCCCGGCACGGTCGTGGCCGTGGTCGCGCTGGCCGGGGACGAAGCCGTGAGCGCCGCCCGGATGGAGCTGGTGCCCGGCACCCGGTTCGCCGGGCTGTGGGGCGGCGGCACCGTCGAGGCCTGGCGGGGCCGGGGTGTCTACCGCGCCCTGGTCGCGCACCGCGCCCGCGTCGCCGCCGCCCACGGCTACCGCTACCTCCAGGTCGACGCCTCGCCCATGAGCCGCCCGATCCTGGAACGCCTCGGCTTTCATGCGCTGAGCACCACCACCCCGTATCTGTACGGGCGCTGACTTCGCGTCAGCGACGGACGAGGGCCCGGTCCAGTGCCGCGATCCCGGCCGCGGCCAGGGCGATCTGGATGAACCACTCGATCCAGTCGGGCCCCTTGGTGTCCGCGACCCCGAAGCCGGCGGCGATCGCCGAGCCCAGCAGTGCGGCCACGATGCCGACGACGATGGTCCACAGGATGCCGATGTGCTGTCGTCCGGGGACGACCAGGCGCCCCAGGGCGCCGATGACGAGTCCGATGACAATGGCGCTGATGATGCCCGAGATATGCATGGCCACCCCTTTTGGTCGAGCCTCCCGCTCACCGTCTGCCCGCTGAGAGCGGCGGTAGTCCGCTCCGGTCATTGCCGGGACTTTCTGTTCATCGGGCCTTCATGCCATGTACCTTTCAACCACTCGACGCGTGTAGAACCCTCAAGCGGGCTCTACGCGCGCAGACTTGGCGCCGCACCGCCTCTCCCCACCCCTCATGGAGGTTCGCCGGATGCTTGGATCCAGGAGATCCCGCCGCAGACTCACCACTGCCCTGGCCGGTTTCGGGCTGCTCCTCACCGGAGCCGCCGTCCAGATCAGCAGCGGCACCGCCGCCCACGCGGCGACCACGCACCGCATCCTGTTCGACAACGCCCACGCCGAGACGGCCGGCAACGCCGACTGGATCATCTCCACCAGTCAGCCCGACCCGCTCGGCGAGAACCCCTCCCCGTCCGCCGAGACCGACTGGACCGGCGCCCTGTCCTCCTGGGGCGTGGCGCTGCAGAAGACCGGCGACTACAGCCTGAAGACGCTGCCCTCGGGCTCCAGCCTCAGCTACGGCGGCTCGTCGTCGACCGACCTGTCGAACTTCGACACACTGGTCCTGCCGGAACCCAACACGCTGTTCACGAGCGCCGAGAAGACGGCGATCATGAACTTCGTGAAGAACGGCGGCGGTCTGTTCATGATCTCCGACCACACCGGAGCCGACCGCAACAACGACGGCTACGACGCGGTCAAGATCCTCAACGACCTGATGACGAACAACAGCGTCGACTCCACCGACCCGTTCGGCTTCTCGGTCGACTCGCTCAACATCAGCTCCGACCACCCGGCGGCGATCAGTGACAGCACCGACCCGGTGCTGCACGGTTCCTTCGGCACCGTCACCAAGAGCCTGATCGCCAACGGCACCACCGCCACCCTCAAGCCCGCCGACAACTCCGCCGTCAAGGGCCTGCTCTACCGCACCGGTTCCTCCGGCAACACCGGCGCCTTCTTCCTCACCAGCACCTTCGGCAGCGGCCGCGTCGCCTTCTGGGGCGACAGCTCCCCGATCGACGACGGCACCGGCCAGCCGGGCAACACCCTGTACGACGGCTGGAACGACACCAGCGCCACCAACGCCGCCCTCGCCCTCAACGCCACCGGCTGGCTGGCCGGTTCGGGCACCAGCAGCGGCGGGGGAGGCGGCGGTGGCGGCACCGGCACCTGCACCGCCGCCCAGCTCCTCGGCAACAGCGGCTTCGAGTCCGGCAACACCACGTGGAGCGCGTCCAGCGGGGTCATCACCAACGCGACCGGTGAGTCGGCTCATTCCGGCTCCTACTACGCCTGGCTCGACGGCTACGGCACCGCCACCACCGACACGCTGTCCCAGTCGGTGACCATCCCGTCCGGCTGCTCGACGGCCACGCTCAGCTTCTATCTGCACATCGACACGGCCGAGACCTCGACCAGCACGGCCTACGACACCCTCAAGGTCCAGGTCCTGAACAGCTCGGGCACGGTCCTCGGCACCCTGGCGACGTACTCGAACCTCAACGCCGCCTCCGGTTACACCCAGCGCAGCTTCGACCTCAGCAGCTACGCCGGGCAGACCGTCACGCTGAAGTTCACCGGCACCGAGGGCTCCCAGTACCAGACGTCGTTCGTCGTGGACGACACCGCGCTCAACGTCAGCTGAACCGGCCGGGGGTGGGCCGCACCGGTTCACCCCCGTTCCGGCAGGGCGCCGGCACCGTCCGCTCAGGAGTGTTCCAGCCGGAGATCCTCACCTCCGGCGCCGAGCGTGCAGATCGCCCGTCCGGAAGGTGGCGGTCAGCGTCACCGACTCGCCCGGCCACAGGCTCACCTCGTTGTCCGGCCAGCGCAACGGCAGCACCGGTTGTCCCTGCGCGTCCACGAGGCGGACGTCCGTCAGCAGCCCCTGCGGACGGTCTTCGTCTCGTGGGCGGCGAGCGGGACCTGCCGGGTGAAGGTGGTCGCGCCGATGCGTCCGGTGACCTCGGCGTACCGGCGTACCGGCGTCCGAGGGCGGGGCGAGGGATCATGGGGCTTCCCGGGCTCGTAAAGTTAGGAAACTTTACTAACTCAGTCCAAGCTAGGAGGCCTCGCGGGCCGTGTCAACGAGCGTGGCCGCAGTGGCCATTGGCGGGGTCAGGCTCCGGCCGTCCTGCGCTCGAACACAAGGTCCCGCGCCGTGTCCAGGGCCGTCGCCACCGCACCGAGCAGCACAGCGTCCTCACCGAGCCGGCTCGGGGCGATCCGCGGCCGCAGCGGGGTGAGGGCACGCACCTGCTCCTGGACCGGGCGCAGCAGCAGATCGACGCTGTGCCCGACACCGCCGCCGAGCACCACCAGATCCGGGTCGAGCACGGCGGCGGCCGCCGCCACGGTGTGCGCGATCCGCTCGGCCTCCAGCTCCACCGCCCGCACAGCGGCCGGATCGCCCTGCCGGGCCGCGTCGAACACGGCCTTCGCCGTGAGCTGCCCGCGCATCCCGAACTCCCGGGCGACCTCCACCACGGCCACCCCGGACACCGCGTCCTCCAGTCGCTCCGGCTTCTGCCGGCCCGGCCAGGGCAGGAAGCCGATCTCGCCCGCCAGTCCGTGCGCACCTGTGAACAGCCGTCCCTCGCCGACGACGCCCATGCCGAGGCCGGTGCCGATCAGGATGTACGCGAACAGCCGGCTGCCCGTTCCCACTCCGTACGTGTACTCGCCGAGCGCGGCCAGGTTGGCGTCATTGTGCACCTCCAGCGGTACGCCCAACTCCTCGCGCATCCGGTCGACGAGCCCGGCGCGCCCCCAGCCCGGCAGATGCATCGCGTACCGGACCCGCCGCTGCTTCTCGTCGTAGACGCCCGGCGTGCCCACCACCCCGTGCACCACCTCGGCCGGGTCCACCCCCGAGCCCGCGATCACCTGCCGGGCGGTGCCCACGACCAGATCGGCCAGTGCGGCGGAGGCGCGGGTCCGGTTGCGTACGTCGGCGCGGGCGACGACCGTGCCGTCCAGGTCGACCACCGCCACCCGCAGCCAGCCGCGGCCGATGTCCACGCCGAGCGCGTACCCCGCGGCCGGGTCGGGGGCGTAAAGCACGGCGGTGCGCCCGCGCTCCGGGGCCTGGGTGCCGACCTCGTGCACCAGGCCCGCCGCCTCCAGGGAGGCCAGCGCACTGGAGACCGTCGGCTTCGACAGGCCGGTCTCCCGGGCCAGTTGGGCGCGCGACGCCGCGCCGAGGGTGCGCAGCCGGTCCAGCAGCAGCCGCTCGTTGGTGCTGCGCAGCCGGCGGCGGCTCCAGGGCTGTCCCTGCTGCTCTTCGGCGTCACTGACGGTCATCGGACCATTCTCATGTATTCCCGGCGCACACTTGACGCCTCTAGTAAGGCTCCTTAACTTTATCGCCCAGTGAGCCCGCCGGGTGCCGTCGAGTGCGCCCGTGGCGTCAGGAGTCCCCATGTCCGGTAGTCCGCCACCCTCGGGTGGTTTCGTCCGCCGCGTAGGCCTGTTCCAGGCCACGGCCATCAATATGAGCCAGATGTGCGGGATCGGGCCGTTCGTGACGATTCCGCTCATGGTCACCGCCTTCGGCGGCCCGCAGGCGGTCATCGGCTTCGTCGCGGGCGCCGTGCTCGCGCTGTGCGACGGACTGATCTGGGCCGAGCTGGGCGCCTCGATGCCCGGCTCCGGCGGCAGTTACGTCTATCTGCGCCAGGCCTTCCAGTACCGCACGGGCCGGCTGATGCCGTTCCTGTTCGTATGGACGGCGATGCTCTTCATCCCGCTGATCATGTCCACGGGAGTCGTCGGCTTCGTCCAGTACCTCGGCTATCTGGCCCCCGATCTCGGGCAGACGACGGGCGATCTGATCGGCCTCGGCATCATCGCCCTGGTTGTGCTCCTGCTCTGGCGCGGTATCGAGCACATCGCCCGGATCACCGCCGTGATGTGGGCGGTGATGATCGCCTCGGTGCTGCTGGTGATCGTCGCCGCGGCCTCCGACTTCAGCCCCCACCTGGCCTTCACCTACCCGTCGGGCGCCTTCGACCTGACCGGCAACCACTTCTGGCTCGGCTTCGCCGCGGGCCTGACCATCGGCATCTACGACTACCTCGGCTACAACACCACCGCGTACATGGGTGCCGAGATCAAGGACCCGGGCCGCATCCTCCCGCGCTCGATCCTCTTGTCCATCCTCGGCATCATGGCGATCTACCTGCTCCTGCAGATCGGCACCCTCGGTGTGATCGACTGGCGGAGGATGGCCGACCCGCACGACATCGCCTCCACCTCGGTCGCCTCGGCTGTGCTGGAGAAGACCTGGGGCAAGGGCGCCGCCGACACGGTGACCGTGCTGATCCTGGTCACCGCGTTCGCCTCGGTCTTCACCGGGCTGCTGGGCGGTTCCCGGGTGCCCTACGACGCCGCCCGCGACCGCGTCTTCTTCCGGCCGTACGAGAGGCTCCACCCGAAGCACCGCTTTCCGACGCTGGGCCTGGCGACCATGGGCGTGATCACCGCCGTCGGCTTCCTGATCGGCCGGCACACCGACCTTGCGACTCTGATCCAGTTGCTCACGACGGTCATGGTGATCGTGCAGGCGCTCGCCCAGATCGTCGCCCTGACCGTGCTGCGCAAACGCCAGCCGGGCCTGCGCCGCCCGTACCGGATGTGGCTCTACCCCCTGCCCAGCCTCGTCGCCTTCGCCGGCTGGTGCGTGATCTACGGGTACGCGGACAAGAACTCCCCGGGCCGCCACCCCATCGAATGGTCCCTGGCCTGGCTGGCCCTCGGCTGTGTGGCCTTCGCCGTCTGGGCCCGGCTGGAGAAGGTCTGGCCGTTCGGGGAGAAGGAGATCAGCGAGGAGTACCTGGCCGGTACGGACCCGGACGTGGCCCCCGTGGGCTGACCGACGGGCCTGTGACGGGCTATGATCACGGCAGTCTCAGCAAGCCTCCCCGGCCCGGACCCGAGTCCGCCGGGGAGGCTTTCGTTTCATGACCGAAATCCTCCTTCCCGATGTCACCGTCCGCCCCGCGACCGCCGAGGACCGGCCCACCGTGGAGCGGCTGTGGCTGATGTTCCGCCATGACCTGTCCGCCTTCCGGGGCGAGCTGCCCGCCCCCGACGGCACCTTTCGCAGCGAGCGGGTCGAGAGCGCCTTCACCCGCCCCGGCTGGACGGCCTACCTGTTCGAGTGCGGCGCCCATCCGGCCGGCTTCGCGTTCGTGCGCGGACTCGACGGCCCGGTGCGGGTGCTGAACAGCTTCTTCGTGGTCCGCGGCGCCCGGCGCAGGCGCGTCGGGCTGCGGGCCGTGCGCGCGGTGCTCACCCGGCATCCCGGGCCGTGGCAGGTCGCCCATCAGCACGACAATCCGGCCGCCGTGGCGTTCTGGCCCCAGGTCGCCGCGGACGTCGCCGGTGACGCCTGGACGCGGGAACTCCGGCCGGTTCCGGAGCGGCCCGAACTGCCCCCGGACGTATGGCTGTCCTTCCACGTCGGGGGGGGGGGGGGGGGGGGGGGGGAGAAGAGAGGGGGGGGGGGGGGGGGGGGGGGGGGGGGGGGGGGGGGGGGGGGGGGGGGGGAGGGGGGGGGAGGCACAACACTGCAACCCCCC
>NZ_JBVIJE010000028.1:0-106923 GCF_055581585.1 Streptomyces sp. NPDC031426 | reverse complement strand
TTGAGTTCTCAAGGAACGGTCGCTTCCTTTGTACTCACCCTCTCGGGCTTTCCTCCGGGCGCTTCCCTTCGGTGTTTCCGACTCTATCAGATCTTTTCTCGATCCGATTTCCTCGGTGCTTTCCAGGTTTCCGCGTTTTCTCGCGGTTTCCTTTCCGGCGGTTCCGACTTTATCAGAAGTTCTTGGCCGGTCTGACCGGCCGCTCATTTCTGAGTAATCGGGAGACGCTTCTTCGAGATGTCATTCACGACTTCTCTTGAAGCTCATAGAGTCTAACCTTCGCCGGTGAACTTGTCCAGTTCCAGGCAACTGTTTGAATCTACCTCCCCGCGCCACCCGTGTCAACGGGTCTTGCGGAGCGAAGAGGAGACTAGCAGCTCACAGGGGTGGAACGCACATCACGCCGCGGTGGGCAGCGAGGCGCTGCGGTCCGCCGCTTCTAGATCGCCGGTCTCACCTGCGCGTACCGCTCGGCCGCCCAGGACGTAGACGTACGCCAGGAAGGCCAGCTCAGCCAGGACACCGATTCCGATGCGGGCCCAGGTGGGCAGGCCGGACGGCGTGACGAAGCCTTCGATGGCGCCGGAGACGAAAAGGACCAGGGCGAGTCCGATCGCCATGCCTACGGCCGCGCGTCCTTCTTCGGCGAGAGCGGTGCGCCGGCTGCGGGGGCCGGGGTCTATGAGTGTCCAGCCCAGGCGCAGTCCCGTACCCGCGGCGACAAAGACTGCCGTCAGTTCGAGCAGGCCGTGCGGAAGTACCAGTCCCAGGAATGTGTCGAGTCGGCCGGCGGAGGACATCAGGCCGAAGCCGACGCCCAGGTTGAGCATGTTCTCGAAGAGGATCCAGAGGACAGGCAGGCCCAGGAAGACGCCCAGGACCAGGCACATCGCGGCTGCCTGCGCGTTGTTCGTCCACACCTGGGCGGCGAAGGCCGCCGCGGGATGGCTGGAGTAGTACGTCTCGTACTCGCCGCCGGGGCGGGTCAGGTCACGCAGTCGGCCGGGCGCCGCGATCGACGACTGGACGTCCGGGTGAGTGCCGATCCACCAGCCCAGGAGAATCGCGATGGCAGTGGAGACCAGTGCCGTGGGAACCCACCAGTGGCGGGCGCGGTAGACCGCGGCCGGGAAGTCCTGGCCCAGGAAGCGGGTGACGTCACGCCATGAGGCGTGGCGGGTGCCGGTGACGGCGCTACGCGCGCGTGCCACCAGTTGGCTGAGCCGTCCTGTCAGCTGCGGGTCCGGGGCGCTGGACTGGATGAGGGACAGATGGGTGGCGGTGCGCTGGTAGAGGGCGACGAGTTCGTCGGCCTCGGCGCCGGTGAGGCGGCGTCGGCGGCGGAGCAGGGTGTCGAGGCGGTCCCATTCGGCTCGGTGTACGGAGACGAAGACGTCCAGGTCCATCGGGTCTGCCTGCTCCTCGGCTGGTCGTCGACTGCTCGTCGGGGATGCTCTCGATCGCGGTCAGATAGTCGCACTGGGGCGCGATGTGCCCACAGCTTGGCAGACTTGCGCTTCCGGGGGCAGATCAGGGAAGGACGGCGGGCGTGAGTGAGCTGGTGACGGGCGAGGCGGTGGCGCTCGAACTGCGGCCGGCAAAGCTGCCGAGCAGGGCGCTGGCCGTGTTGCTCGATCTCGTGGTGGCCGTGGTCGCCTACGTCGTCGTCACCATCGTGGTGGTGATGTCGACCGCGTCGCTGGACGAGGCCGCGCAGGTGGCCCTGTCGATCGCGACGTTTCTGCTGGTGCTGGTCGGCGGGCCGATCGCGGTGGAGACCCTCAGCCATGGGCGTTCGCTGGGGAAGCTGGCGTTCGGGCTCCGCGTGGTGCGGGACGACGGCGGGCCGATCCGGTTCCGGCACGCGCTCGTGCGGGGCGCGATCGGTGTGGTCGAGATCCTGCTGACGTTCGGTGTGATCGCCTGCATCGCCTCACTGGTGTCGGCACGCGGCCGAAGGCTCGGTGACGTGTTCGCGGGCACGCTGGTCGTGCGTGAGCGGATACCGGCCGGTCGGGCCGGCTTTGTTCCACCGCCGCCTCCGTGGCTGGCCGGGCGGTTCGCCGAGCTGGATCTGTCGGCGGTGCCGGACGGGCTGTGGCTGGCGGTTCGGCAGTACCTGACCCGGCTCGGGCAGCTCGATCCGCAGGTCTCGGCAGCGATGGCCCAGCGGCTCGCCGCCGACCTCGCGGCGCGGACGGGGGCCGCTGTGCCGCGGGATCTTCCGGCGGCCGCCTTCCTGGCCGCCGTGGTGCACGAGCGGCAGTCGCGTGAGGCCCGGCAGGCTTTCGGCGCGATGGGATTCGCCCCACAGGCAGCCGCGCCCGGCGCACCGGCCGCTTTTCAGCCCCCGGTTTCCGCCCAGCCGCCATTCGCTGCTAAGCCGCCGGTTGCAACTCAGGCGCCCGCTGTGGCGGCCGGGTCGCAGAATCCCTCTCAGCCGGACCGGCCGCAGGGATGGGCTCAGCCGCCGCAGGCGCCGCTTCCGCCGTCGGCCGTACCTCCGCGGGACGAGCCGTCTGCGGACCGCCCGGCCACCGGTTTCGCACCACCGGCGTAGGAGGCGTCGAAGCGGCGGGCCCGCTCCTCTCCCTCCAGTCGTCTGTTCGGGCGGGAACTGGCCCGGCGGTCTCTCGGTCCCGGCGTTCAGTCGAACCTCGACGGCGGTGACTGGAGGTCCTCCAGCTCGATCCCGGGTGCGGCCAGGACGACGTCCCCGGCGATGTGAACGGTGTGCCGCTCACCCGTGTCCAGGGCTGTGACCTGGTATTCGTCCACGGCCAGAGGGCCGTTGTCAGTGGCGTGTGCTTCGCTGTTCACCAGGGCCCAGGACTGGTCCACGGTGCGGGGGGCGAGGACCGGGTCAGTGAAGGCGACCAGGCGTACACGGGTCGCGGCGGACGAGGGGGTGAGGCGCAGGAGACGGGCGGTGGCGACGAGGAACGCGGGGGACGTGCCGGTGAAGGCGTGGGCGCGCACATTGCCTTCGGTGGCATGGGTTCCGGTGGGATCGGTGCGGACCCAGGTGACGCCGTCGAGGGCGGCTCCGCGCACCTGCCACTCCCCGGCGTGGAGTTCGAGACGGATGGGGCGGCCGAGATCGTCCAGGGCGAGGTCGACCGAGCCGCGGTGATCGCCGGCGGGGCTGGTCAGCCGGGAGACATAGCGCCAGCCGGAGGGACCGGGGGCGCACTGGAAGTGTTCTTCGCCGAGGGGGGTGTGATCGTGCGGATCGTAGAGCGAATAACGGCCGCGGGGCATGGGGGTCCTGGGTCTTCGACGGGCTGACGGGTCCGGCCGGAGCGCCGGTTCCTCCGGTGCTGTCCGGACGGGACCGGCCAAAGGGGCAGGCCCCCGGCACGGGGGTGCGGGGGCCTGCCTCGGGGGCCTGCTGCCGGGGAGCACGTGGTGCACCGGTGTGCTCCCCGGCGGGCGGGACTACGGAGTCGCCGGCTCAGTAGCGGTAGTGGTCCGACTTGAACGGGCCGTCGACCTCCACGCCGATGTACGCGGCCTGCTCCGGGCGCAGCTTGGTGAGCTTGACGCCGAGCGCGTCCAGGTGGAGGCGGGCGACCTTCTCGTCGAGGTGCTTGGGCAGCACGTAGACGCCGGTCGGGTACTCGTCGGGCTTGGTGAACAGCTCGATCTGGGCCAGGGTCTGGTCCGCGAAGGAGTTGGACATCACGAACGACGGGTGACCGGTGGCGTTGCCCAGGTTCAGCAGGCGGCCCTCGGACAGCACGATGATGACCTTGCCGTCCGGGAACTTCCAGGTGTGGACCTGCGGCTTGACCTCGTCCTTGACGATGCCGGGGATCTTGGCGAGGCCGGCCATGTCGATCTCGTTGTCGAAGTGACCGATGTTGCCGACGATCGCCTGGTGCTTCATCTTCGCCATGTCCGACGCAAGGATGATGTCCTTGTTGCCGGTGGTGGTGATGAAGATGTCGGCGGTCTCCACGACCTCGTCCAGGGTGGTGACCTGGTATCCGTCCATCGCCGCCTGCAGGGCGCAGATCGGGTCGATCTCGGTGATGATCACACGGGCGCCCTGGCCGCGCAGCGACTCGGCGCAGCCCTTGCCCACGTCGCCGTAGCCGCAGACGACGGCGGTCTTGCCGCCGATCAGGACGTCGGTGGCGCGGTTGATGCCGTCGACCAGGGAGTGGCGGCAGCCGTACTTGTTGTCGAACTTCGACTTGGTGACGGAGTCGTTGACGTTGATCGCCGGGAAGAGGAGGGAGCCCTCGCGCTGCATCTCGTACAGGCGGTGGACACCGGTGGTGGTCTCCTCGGTGACACCGCGGATCTCCGAGGCCAGCTGGGTCCACTTCTGGGGGTTCTCGCCCAGGGTGCGGTGCAGCAGCTGGAGGACGACGAGGTGCTCGTCGGACTCTGCGGTGTCCAGGGCCGGGACCTCGCCGGCCTTCTCGTACTCGACGCCCTTGTGGACGAGGAGGGTGGCGTCGCCGCCGTCGTCCAGGATCATGTTCGGGCCGCCGGTGACGGTGTCCGGCCAGGTCAGCGCCTGCTCCGTGCACCACCAGTACTCCTCCAGGGTCTCGCCCTTCCAGGCGAAGACCGGGACGCCCTGCGGGTTGTCGGGCGTGCCGTTCGGGCCGACGGCGATGGCGGCGGCCGCGTGGTCCTGGGTGGAGAAGATGTTGCAGGAGGCCCAGCGGACGCGGGCGCCGAGGGCGACCAGGGTCTCGATGAGCACGGCGGTCTGCACGGTCATGTGCAGGGAGCCGGTGATGCGGGCGCCGGCGAGGGGCTGGGCCTCGGCGTACTCCTTGCGGATCGCCATCAGGCCGGGCATCTCGTGCTCGGCGAGGGTGATCTCCTTGCGGCCGAACTCGGCCAGCGAGAGGTCGGCGACCTTGAAGTCCTGTCGGTTGTCGACAGTCGTCATTGCGAGCTGCTCCTCGGTGTCGGATCGAGGTGGGGGTACGGCTGGTCTGCGCGGCGGCGGACACACGGGTGCCCGAGATGAGGACACTGGCATGCCCACGTGCGCGCAGCGCAGTCCGTCGGAGGCCCTCTCTCCCTCGGTCGGTCCGCGAGGGACCGCCCGACCGCCATCAGCAGCGACGTCTGGCTCCGTCCCAAGCTACACCGGACGGCCCGTTCGGCCCCAGTCCGCCTCCGTGCGGTTCGAGCCGTCCGGAAGGCGGTTTCGGCGGGTGGGGAGAGGGCAGGAGCGGGCCGGCGGAGGTGCGAATGACCGCGGGGCGGGAGTCCAAGGACCGTGACAAAAGGGGACTTTCACGCCCTTGGGTCTGGGGCGGGGTGGTGCAGGATGCAGGGGACCGGGGCCGTCCGGTCCGCTCGCGGGGGTGTCCGGGACGGTGCCTCGTAGCGACGAAGGTGTGAGGAGACAGACGTGACGAGTCCGGCCGGCCCTCCCTCCACGGGTGGCCGCGATGACGAGCGGCGGCAGGTGAAGCTGCTGGCGGTGACGGCGTGCCCGACCGGCATCGCGCACACGTACATGGCGGCGGAGAAGCTCGCACAGGCCGCTGCGAGCCGTGGCATCGAGATGAAGGTGGAGACCCAGGGATCCATCGGGGCCGAGAACGTCCTCGACGACAACGATGTCAGAAGCGCGGACGGGATCATCGTCGCCGCCGACAAGGACGTCGACCTGAGCCGTTTCGCCGGCAAGCGGGTGCTGACGGTCGGGGTCGCCGAGGGCATCCACCATCCCGAGCAGCTGATCGAGCGGGTGCGGTCGGCGCCCGTGCACGCGCCGGACGGGACCGTGAGCGGTTCGGCGGCGGTGACCTCCGGTGGTGGCCGGGAGCGGGGGCCGGTGTACAAGGCGCTGATGAACGGCGTGTCGTACATGATCCCGTTCGTGGTCGTGGGCGGTCTGCTGATCGCGGTGTCGCTCGCGCTCGGCGGCCATGCCACGTCGAGGGGCTATGTGATCCCGGACGGCACCTTCTGGGCGCATGTCAACGCGATCGGCGGGATCGGCTTCCAGCTGATGATCCCGGTCCTGTCCGGCTACATCGCCTATGCGATCGCCGACCGGCCCGCGCTGGTGCCGGGCATGATCGGCGGCTGGATCGCGAACACGGGCGCGCTGTACGACTCCAAGGCGGGCGCGGGCTTCATCGGGGCGATCGTGACCGGGTTCCTCGCCGGGTATCTGGTGCTGTGGATCAAGAAGGTGCGGGTGCCGAAGTTCGTGCAGCCGATCATGCCGATCATCGTGATCCCGATCGTCGCCACGACGGTGCTCGGGCTGTTCTTCGTCTACGTCATCGGCAAGCCGATCTCCTGGGTGTTCGAGCATCTGACGAGTTGGCTCGGCGGGATGACGGGGACGAGCGCGATCCTGCTCGGCGCGATTCTCGGGCTGATGATCGCGTTCGACATGGGCGGGCCGGTGAACAAGACGGCGTTCCTGTTCGGGGCCGGGTTCATCGCGAGCGGCAACCAGACGGTGATGGGTATGTGCGCCGCCGCGATCCCGGTGATGCCGCTCGGGCAGGGACTGGCCACGCTGATCCGTCGGCGACTGTACAGCGAGCAGGAGCGGGAGACGGGGCTCGCGGCGCTGTTCATGGGGTGCTTCGGTATCTCGGAGGGCGCGATTCCGTTCGCGGCGGCGCGGCCGGCGCAGGTGATTCCGGCGAACATGCTGGGCGGGGCGGTGGCCGGTGCGGTTGCGGGGCTGGCCGGGGTGAAAGACGCGGTGCCGCACGGGGGACCGATCGTGGCGGTGCTGGGTGCGGTGAGTGGGGTGCCGATGTTCTTCGTCGCCGTGGTGATCGGTTCTGTGGTGACCGCGCTCGTGACCGCGGGTCTGGTTGGGGTGAGTGGGCGCCGGGGGCGGGCTGTTCCTGTCGGTGCGGGTTCAGGAGTGGTGGGGATCGGGTTCCCGCCTGCACCACTCGTGCGGCAATCGTCGTCGGGTACGGGTGGCGCCGGTGGGGGGTTCTCGCCGTCGCCGGGTGCCGAAGGCGTCGGTGAGGGGCCTCCCGGGTCGGGGCAGGTGCCTGCGGGGGTGGTCGTGGCTGGGCGGGCCGGGGCGGGGGCCTCGGGGGGCGGTGCTGGTGCCGTGGTCTCCGGGGGCTCGGTCCGGGTGGGCGCCGTTGACGACTCCGAGGAAGCGGAGCAGCCGGAGGGAGCCCAGGGCGCCGGCCAGGCTGGAGCCGCTGCGGCTGAGGGGGATGGGTCCGTGGTGCTGTCCGGCTACCTCGGTGAGCGGACCGTGAAGGGCGCGCTCCGGGCGGTGGAGAAGGAGGCCGCTGTCCGGGAGATGGCGGAGTTGCTCGCGCGGAGCGGGCGGGTCTCCGATGTGGACGAGTTGGTGGCGACCGCACTGCGGCGGGAGGAGCAGGGGACGACCGGGCTCGGTGAGGAGATCGCGATCCCGCACGCCAAGACGGACGCGGTGACCGCCCCGGTCGTCGGCTTCGCGCGCTCCGCCGAGGGGGTCGAGTGGGGCTCGCCGGACGGTACGAAGGCCCGGCTGGTCTTCATGATCGCCGTACCGGAGGCGGCCGCGGGCGACGAGCATCTGCGGATCCTCGCGCTGCTCTCCCGCAAGCTGATGGATCCCGGCTTCCGGGAGCGGCTGCTGGCGGCGCCGGACGGGCGCGGGGTGCTCGACGTGCTCGGTGAGGTCGGGTGAGCCGACGCGGCTGAAGGGAGCGGTGGGGCGGGAAAGGGTGCGAGTATCCCCCCGCCGCACAGCCCGTTCACAAAGTGGCGCTATTCTCCGCGGCCTTGGATGGGTCGCTCGGGGAGGAAGAGGCATGGCGGGCGGAAGACGGGGGCGGGGGCTGGGGATGGCGGCGGTTGTGGTGGGGGTGTTGGGGCTGGTGCTGGCCGTCGGGGGCTTTGGGTGGCTGCGGGAGGCGTACGGGGTCTCCACCGTGGGTGGCAACAGCATGAGGCCGACGTACGGACGGGGTGACCGGGTCGTCTGGGAGCGCGTCGGCGGGAGCGAGGTGCGGCGCGGTGACGTGGTGGTGTTCACGCCGCCGGAGTCCTACGGGTTCGACGGGCCCCTGATGAAGCGGGTCGTCGGCGTGGGTGGGGACCGGGTGCGGTGCTGTTCGGTCGCGGGTTCGCGGGAGCGGGTGACCGTGAACGGGAATCCGGTCGAGGAGCCGTATGTGTACGGCGGCGACGCCGACGGCGTGCACCGGCCGTATGACGTGAAGGTCCCGGAGGGGCGGCTGTTCCTCCTCGGTGACCATCGGGCGGACTCCCAGGACTCGCGTTTCCACCTGGACGAGCAGGGCGGGACGGTGTCCGCGGACGCGGTGCTGGGCCGGGTGACGGACGACCGCACGGTCCCTGCCCTGCTGGTGGCGGCCCTCTTGCTCGGCGGCGTGTTGCTGCTCACCGGCATCGGCCTGGGCATCGGCTTCCTCGCCGTACGGCGGCGGAGGGTGCCGGAGCTGCCGCAGATGCCCTGGCCTGTGTCGCCGAGCGGGAGCTGAGGTCCCGGCTCAGTGGCCGGCGGCGTGCGGGGTCGGGCCGCCCGGGGTGGCCTCCGGGTCCGGGCCCTTGGCTGCCTCGGCCTCGCTGTAGATGTCCGGTTCCAGGTAGATGACGCGGGCGATGGGGACGGCGGCGCGGATGCGGGCCTCGGCGGCGTTGATGGCGCCGGCGACCTCGGCGGCCGTGTCGTCGTGCTGCACGGCGATCTTGGCTGCGATCAGCAGCTCCTCGGGGCCGAGGTGGAGCGTGCGCATGTGGATGACGCCGGTGACCGTTTCGCCGTCGACGGTCGCCTCCTCGATCTTCTTGATCACGTCCAGGCCCGCCGCCTCCCCGAGCAGCAGAGACTTGGTCTCGGCGGCCAGGACCAGGGCGATGCAGACGAGCAGGACACCGATGCAGACCGTGCCGATGCCGTCCCAGACGCCGTCGCCGGTGAGGACGGCGAGACCGACGCCGAGCAGGGCGAGGACCAGACCGATGAGCGCGCCGAAGTCCTCCAGCAGGACGACGGGCAGCTCGGGGGCCTTGGCGCGGCGGATGAACTGCGCCCAGCTCAGTCTGCCGCGCAGTTCGTTGGACTCCTTGATGGCCGTGCGGAAGGAGAAGCCCTCGGCGATGACCGCGAAGATCAGGACGCCCACCGGCCAGTACCAGTGCTCCAGTTCGTGCGGGTGGCTGATCTTCTCGTAGCCCTCGTAGATGGCGAACATGCCGCCGATGGAGAACAGGACGATCGAGACGAGGAAGGCGTAGATGAAGCGCTCGCGACCGTAGCCGAAGGGGTGCTGCGGGGTCGCCTCGCGCTGGGCCTTCTTGCCGCCGATGAGCAGCAGGAACTGGTTTCCGGAGTCGGCGAGCGAGTGGACGCCCTCGGCGAGCATCGAGGAGGAGCCGCTGAACGCGAACGCCACGAACTTGGATGCCGCGATCGCGAGGTTGGCGCCGAGTGCCGCCACGATCGCCTTCGTACCGCCTGACGCGCTCATGAGTCCGCGTTGTCCCTTCGCCTCTGAGGCCCTCGGAGCCCCCGTACGTCCACGCCGCCGGGCGCGCCCCGGCTTTGCCCGGCCTTTGCCGTGGGCCATTCTTGCAGCCCGACCGGGCTCCGCCGCGTCAGGTACCCACAACCCCGGTCATACGATCACAGTGGCCCGGAAGAGCGTGCCCGTGCCCGAGATCTCCGCCGTCTCGCCGGCCGGGACGAAGACCGACTGACCCGGGCTCAGCTCGTGTTCGCCGGCGCGGACCGAGCCGGCCGTGCAGAGCAGGATCTGCGGGGTGTCGAGGGTGAGGTCGTGGGCGGCGCCGCCCTCGGCGAGGACGTACCGGGAGAGGCGGAACTCGTCGATCGGTGTGTCGTAGACCTCCTCGCCGGCCGGGGAGGCCTCGGGGCGCAGTACGCCCGGGTCGCCGGCCTCGAAGCGGACGACGCGCAGGAGTTCGGGGACGTCGACGTGCTTGGGGGTCAGGCCGCAGCGCAGGACGTTGTCGGAGTTGGCCATGATCTCGACGCCGAGGCCGCTGATGTAGGCGTGCGGGATGCCGGCGCCGAGGAACAGGGCCTCGCCGGGCTGCAGGCGGACGTGGTTCAGCAGCATGGCCGCGATGACGCCGGGGTCGCCCGGATAGTGCTGGGCGAGCTCGGCGTAGGAGGTGTAGTCACCGCCGAGGCGGGCGCAGGCGGCGCTCGCCTCGGCGACCGTCTGCGCCATCTCCTCCGGGTCGGCGGTGAGGATCGCGGTGAGCACCTCACGCAGGGCCGCGTCCTCGGGGCGTGCGTGCAGCAGGTCGACGTACGGCTTGAGGGAGGCGACGCCGAGCCCGTCGAGCAGGTCGGCGGACCGGACCGGGTCGCGGAAGCCGCACAGGCCGTCGAACTCGGTGAGCGCGCAGATCAGTTCCGGCTTGTGGTTGGCGTCCTTGTAGTTGCGGTGCGGGGCGTCGACCGGGATGCCGCGGCGCTCCTCGTCGGCGTAACCCTCCCCGGCCTGTTCCAGGTTGGGGTGCACCTGGAGGGAGAGGGGCGCGCCGGCGGCGAGGATCTTGAGGAGGAAGGGCAGGCGCGGACCGAACTTCGCCACGGCGGCCTTGCCCAGCTCTGCCTCCGGGTCCGCGTCGATGACCTCGACCAGCGTCCCGCGAGCGGTGCGCGAGGGGGCTCCGGGGTGTGCGCCCATCCACATCTCCGCCTGCGGTTCACCGGTCGGCTCGACGCCGAGGAGGTGCGGGATGGCGGTGGTGGAACCCCAGGCGTAGGGCCGGATGGTGTTGTCGAGGCGGTCCATGTGTCTTCTCTGTCTCCGTACGTACGGCTGCCCGGCCGGCGTCGGTGACGGCGCCGGTTGCCGTGCTGATGGTGGGCGCGGGTCTTCCGGCCCGTAGCCAGATCAGGCCCTCGAAGCGAGCGCCAGGTAAACGGCGGCGAAATCCGTGACGGCGATCAGTTCAGCGAGGGACTCCAGTTCGCCGCCCTCCTCAGGTTCGAGTTCGCTGATCGGCGTGTCATGGCTGAGGGCCACGTCACGGGCGGCGGAGGCGGCCGTGAGGCCGCTGATCGGGCGGTCGCGGAGCAGCACCACGCGCGCGTGCAGCGCGGGCGGCTCCTCGACGCGGTCGCGGAAGAAGTCGTCGGGGTCGGCGCTGGCGGCCAGCGGGCCGGCCAGCAGGGCGCTGTGCGCGGAGAGCGCCTCGGGGAGTTCGGCGACGAGCGCGGGGCGGCCGGCGAGTTCGGCGAGGGCGGCGGCGAAACGGTGGCCCGCGGGGCCCGCCGAGGGCCCTTCCGTCCACACCACGGGAAGCGCGTCGGCTAGTTCGGCGGCGAGGGTCTTGGCCGGGTTGCTGTAGGTCGCGATGGCGGGGCCGCAGCGTTCGGCGATGTGGTCCAGGCGGTCGGCGACCTTCTCCAGGGCGTCCGGCGGGGCGCTGATCAGCCCGACCCGGTCCAGCAGCGCCAGCAGCGGGGTGAGCAGCGCCCAGAAGACGCCCGGGGAGGACGCGGCGAGCGGTTCCTCCTGGTCGTACGGCGCCGTCGCCATCGGTACGAACAACCCGTGGGCGCCGGTGACCGCCTCCGCGAGCGGGGTGCCGGCCGGGGCCACGGCGACGACCGAGCAGCCGCGGCGGTAGGCCTGGTCGGTGAGGAGGGACAGACTCGGTTCGGTGCCGTCCGGGGTGGCGATCAGCAGGAGGTCCACGGAGCCGGCCCAGCCCGGGAGCTCCCAGCGCAGGGCTCCCGCGGCGGGGGCGACGCCCGTTGGGGCCAGGCGGACCACGGGGCTGCCGACGCCGGCCAGGGTGCCGAGCAGGTCGGCGGTGTGGGTGGCGGCGGCGCCGGGGCCGGCGATGAGGACGGCGCGGGGGCGGCCGTCGGGCTTGAGGTCGCCGACGCCGGCCTCGATGGCGTGCCGGGCGGCGGTGCGGACGCGGGCGCCGGCCTCGGCGGCGCCGCGCAGCAGGCCTCGGCGGTCGGCCTCGGCGAGGCCCTCCGGGGTGTCGAGCAGCGATTCGTCCAGCATGGGCGGTTGCCTCCGAGCGCCGGGGTCCTGTGTGGGTTGTCTACGCCGTGAGAGGCGTCGTCACTGGGGGCGGCGGGCCTCGTCCACGAGGAGGACCGGGATGTCGTCGCGGACGGGGTAGGCGAGGCCGCAGTCCTGGCCCGTGCAGATCAGCTCGGTGTCCTGCTCCTTGAGGGGGGCGTGGCAGGCCGGGCAGGCGAGGATCTCCAGGAGGCCGGCTTCGAGCGGCATGGGCTGTCCCTTCGAGGGCGGGTGTCTGTCTGTGGATGTGCCTGGTCAGCGTACCGCTGGTGGACGGGCTGAGCCGGGCTGCCAGTACCGTCCAGGGGGCACCGCCCCCTGGACGCCGTTTGCCCTGCGGCTCAGCCCCTGATGATCGACAGGGCCTCGTCCCTGATCCTGGTCATCGTGGCCTCGTCCTTCGCCTCGGCGTTCAGGCGGAGGAGGGGCTCGGTGTTGGAGGGGCGGACGTTGAACCACCAGTCGGCGGCGGCGACGGTGAGGCCGTCGAGGTCGTCCAGGGTGACGTCGGCGCGGTTCTCGTACGCGGAGCGGATCGCGGCGAGGCGGTCGGCCTGGTCGGCGACGGTGGAGTTGATCTCGCCGGAGCCGACGTAGCGGTCGTACTGCGCGGTGAGGGCGGACAGCGGGCCCTCCTGGCCGCCGAGGGCGGCCAGGACGTGCAGGGCGGCCAGCATGCCCGTGTCGGCGTTCCAGAAGTCCTTGAAGTAGTAGTGCGCGGAGTGCTCGCCGCCGAAGATCGCACCGCTGCGCGCCATCTCGGCCTTGATGAAGGAGTGGCCGACGCGGGTGCGGACCGGGGTGCCGCCGTTCTCCTTCACGACCTCGGGGACCGTACGGGAGGTGATCAGGTTGTGGATGATCGTGCCCTTGCCGCCGTTGCGGGCGAGTTCGCGGGCGGCGACCAGCGCGGTGATCGCGGACGGGGAGACCGGGTCGCCGTGCTCGTCCACGACGAAGCAGCGGTCGGCGTCGCCGTCGAAGGCGATGCCGAGGTCGGCGCCCTCCACCGGGACGCGCTTCTGCAGGTCCACCAGGTTGGCCGGGTCGAGCGGGTTGGCCTCGTGGTTGGGGAAGGTGCCGTCCAGTTCGAAATACATCGGGACGAGGGTCAGGGGCAGGCCGGCGAAGACCGAGGGGACCGTGTGGCCGCCCATGCCGTTGCCGGCGTCGACCACGACCTTCAGCGGGCGGATGGAGGTCAGGTCGACGAGCGAGCGGAGGTGCGCCGCGTAGTCGTCCAACGTCTCACGGGTGGTCAGGGTTCCCGGCTGGGCGACCGGCTCGGGTGCGCCCGACTCCAGCCACCCCTCGACCAGTTCGCGGATCTGCGTGAGGCCGGTGTCCTGGCCGACCGGGGCGGCGCCCGCGCGGCACATCTTGATGCCGTTGTACTGGGCCGGGTTGTGGGAGGCCGTGAACATCGCGCCGGGCAGGTTCAGGGCGCCGGAAGCGTAGTAGAGCTGGTCGGTGGAGCACAGCCCGATCTCGGTGACGTCCACGCCGCGGTCCGCCGCGCCGCGCGCGAAGGCGCGGGTCAGGCCGGGGGACGAGGGCCGCATGTCGTGGCCGACGACGATGGCCGCCGCACCCGTCACCTCCGCGAAGGCGGCGCCGAAGAGCCCGGCCAGTGACTCGTCCCACTGATCCGGAACCACTCCACGTACGTCGTACGCCTTCACGATCTGCGACAGATCAGCAGCCACGGCCAACCCTCCTGAAAGTCCTATGGGTGCCCACAAACTACCCGTCCGGGGTAAGGGCCAGGTGTGCGGACACCAGGTGGAGGCCCAGTCGTAACCAGGGGCGGGTGCCGTGCGCCGGCTTGACGGGCGGAGCGGTGGGCTCAGTTGTCAGGGGAGCGCAGGACCCGCAGGTGGCCGCGGCGGGCGACCTCCATGGGGTCCGCCGTACGGCCTCCGCCGCCCGCCCCGGCCGCGCGCTCCTGGGGACGGGCCGCCTCGCGCACGGCGTTCGCGAGCGCTTCCAGGTCGTCTCCGCTGGGCCGCGCGGGGGCGGAGCCGTCGAGGAGGCGGACGACCTCCCAGCCGCGGGGGGCGGTGAGGCGTTCGGAGTGCTCGGCACACAGGTCGTAGCAGTGCGGCTCGGCGTAGGTGGCGAGCGGGCCGAGGACCGCGGTCGAGTCGGCGTAGACGTACGTCAGCGTCGCGACGGCGGGTCGGCCGCAGGCGGTGCGCGAACAGCGACGTACAGGGCTCACGACGTTGGACGGTACCGCACTCTTGAGCGGGCCGCGACGACTCTCCACCAGGTCACTCCACCGTGTCGGGCTGTGAAACACCCCACACACTCCTTCGAGGAGGCCATGTTGACCTGCAGGGACGGATTCTCGGCGGGTTTTGGGCGCGACTCGATACGGTCATGACTCGGCACAAACACCGTCAATTGCCTTGAGTTCGGCGGTCTTGGAGGGTTACGGAAACGAGCCAGACGTTGGCTGGAACGGTCAACCTGCGACACGGGGTGGAGAGGGCCGGTCGGAGCCGAACGGGGCCGATCGGGGGCGGGCTGATCGGCGGGGCCGTGATCGGCTGCGGAGGGGCCTTGATCGGCCGGGGATGCGCTCGCCCGCATGGCCGATCGGGTGTGGCGGGTCGGACGTGCCTGGGCGGGGTGGGGTGAGGGGTGGGTTGCCGTGTGGGGTCGGGCGGGGGGAGCGTGCGGGGACTACGCTTCCCCAGTGATGGACAACCGTGTATCGCCCCGTGCCGCCGGCCCCGGGCCCCGTCGCCGTGATCGTCACGGAAGGGGCATGCGAGGGCCGATCGCGCCGCCGCAGGTGCCGCTGGCGGCCAGTCGTGCCGATGCGTTCGCGGACCTGGTGCAGGACTCCGTGGAGCGTCTCGAGCGGCGGTGGCCCCAGCTTGCCGACATCGACTTCCTGGTGCTGGAGGTGCCCCGGCTGGAGGGGCGGGGTGAGCAGGTGTGGAGTGACGAGGCCGTCCCGTTGGGCGGGGTCGTCGCCGCGCGGGACGGGCGGCGGGCGCGGGTGGTCGTGTACCGGCGGCCGGTGGAGATCCGGACCAAGGGGCGGGACGAGCGGGCCGCACTGGTGCACGAGGTGGTCGTGGAGCAGGTCGCCGAGCTGCTCGGGCTGACGCCGGAGACTGTGGATCCGCGGTACGGGGAGGACTAGTCCCCGGGGGGCCCTGCGGGGCTACGGCGCCGGCAAGGTGGGCGCCGCCCCAGCCGGCACGACTGCCCGCAGCTGCGGCGGTACTGCGCAGCCGACGACGCCACGAAACGTCACCCCTCACTTCTGCAGGACCGACAGGTCCTGCGTCGTCCTCGGTACCGCCACCATGCCCCGGTCGTTCGGGAGGGTCTGGATGGTGAAACCGGGGATTCCGGATTCCGTGGCGGAGAGGGTGCGGGAGGCGTAGACCGGGCCGCCGGAGACGGTTTCGACGGTGAGGGCGTAGGTGCCCTGCAGGCCGGAGGGGACGGGGACGGGGACGTCCTCCGTGGTGCCGGACTTGATCGTGAACGTCTTCGTCGTCGCCGTGCCGCCCTCGCTGCCCGCCGACGCGGTGACCTTGACCGTGGCGGTGGCGGTGGGCGCGGACAGCGCGAGAGTCGTGCCCTTGGCGCTGTTGTCGGCCGAGGTCGCGCGGGTGCCGACGGGGGCCGTGGCCGGGATGTAGGCCGTTTCCTGTTTGTCGCCCTTGCCGCGGACCACCCGGAGGGCCGCCACCACCGGGACCGACTGGTCCGTGGGGGTCAGTACCAGGGAGCCCGCCTCGCCCCGGGTCACCGCGCCGAGGTCCGCCGTGGTGGTCATGCCCGACTTCACGTGCAGGGTCTCGTTGCCCGCCGGGGTGATCAGGCCGCCCGGTGAGGCCAGGCGGATCTTCAGGTCGGCGTCGTCGCCGCCGGGCGTGAAGGCGATCAGCCGGACGTCGGTGGCGTCCTTCGGGATGCCGGGCAGGACCAGGCTGCCGGCGGGGTCGGCGGCCGCGGCGAGCCAGTCGCCGCCCGTCTGGTCGTCCAGGGCCTGCACCGACGCGCCGACCCGGCCGCTGCGCACACTGACGTGCACGGTCAGGTCGGCCTGCTGTGCGTCGGTGAGGGTGGAGAGCAGGATCGGCTTGCTCGCGTGCGGCGGGATGGTCTGGTTCTCGCCGAGCGGGGACTTGATCGCGCCGTCCTTGCCGTACAGCTCGATGTCGACGACCGCGGCGGAGTCGTCGGGGTTGGTCAGGTGGACGTAGTCGGTGCGGCCGGTGGCCGTACTGGCGCCCGGGAACCAGAAGTCGGTGTCCGCGGCGGCGCAGTTGACGCCCTGCAGGCCGCGGCCGGTGCCGGCGGCGACCTGGGTGGTCTCCTGGACGGTCCAGCCGGGCGCGAACTTCCCGTCCGCGGTGCCGATGAGCGCGGGCGCGTCGGCGCCGGAGGTGTCTCCGGTGGCCGGGGTACCCGGCTCCTTCGGGGTGAGGACGGGCTGGCCCGCCGTCTTCTTCCCGCCCTTGGATCCCTTCGAGCCCTTGCCCGTCTGCGGGTTGCCCGTGCCGTCCGCCGAGTTCTCGCCGGACGCCTGGAGTTGGGCCTTTCCGCCGCTCGCCGCGCCCTGAGTGACGGGCGTGAACGATGTGTACGACGTGTCGGCGATGTCCGAGATGCTCGGCGCCGGGCACAGCAGGCTCGTGCGCTGCACGGGGAGGTTCGCGGCCGCCTCGGGGGCGGCGGCGCCGGAGGCGGACGGGCCGTCGAACGCGGCGAACGCGGTGACGGCGGCCAGCGCGCTGCCGGCGGCGATCAGGGACAGGGTGGTGCGGTTCACTGCTGGCTCCCGTCGGGGCGCTCGCTGCCGGTGCCGTGGGGGTGCTGGGCCGGGTCGTAGCCCTGCTGGGCGGGGTCGTAGACCGGGTTGTAGCCCTGCTGGTAGCTCGTCGGTTCGTACGGCATCTGGTCGGCCGTACCGCCGTAGGCGTAGGGGTCGTACTGGCCCTGGCCCTGGCCCTGGCCCTGGCCCGTCTGGTACGGGTCGGCGGCCGGGTACGCCTGCTGGTCGTAGCCGGAGGGCGGGTACTGGCCGCCGTTCTGGTACGGGTCGGTTCCGTAGCCCGGGTATCCGGCGTCCACGTACGTCCCCTGGTCCCACTGAGCGTAGGACTGCTGGTGAGGTACGGCGGCCCGGGGATCCTCCGGCAGGGGCGGTGCCGCCGGCTGGTCCTCGCCGGCCTGCTCCTCGCCGGCCTGCTCCTCGCCGGCCATTTCCTCGGCCTGGGCACGCAGGCGGCGGGCGCGGCGGCCCTCGCCGGCGGTCGCCTGTGCGGGCAGCGGTTCCTCCTCGGGCAGGTCGTCGTCGACGTCGCGGCGACGGCCCGGCAGGGCGAGGACGACCAGGACCACGGCGAGCGCGCCCTGGGCCCACAGCCAGGCGGTGTGGGTGATCGGGTCGGTGTAGGTGACGTCCAGCCTGCCGCCGTCGGCGGGCAGTTGGAAGCCCTGGGCCCAACCGTCGAGCGTGGTGCGGGTGAGCACACGGCCGTTCAGGGTGGCCGTCCAGCCGTCGGAGGCGCTGTCGGCGAGGCGCAGGACGCGGCCGGCCGGGCCGGCGGGAACGGTCGTGTGGATCTCCACCGGTCCGGCGCTGACCGGCTGGGCCGTGCCCGAGCCGCCGGCGGGGACGATGGCGGCCCGCGAGACCTCCTGGTCGACGCGGTACAGGGCGCCGCCGTTCTGCTGGCTGAGCCGGCTCAGGCCGGGGGTGGTGTCGAGGACGCGGGTGATGTCGCGGGGCGCGCCCTTGTGGACGAGGACGTACCGCACGGCGAAGCCGCCGAGTTCGTCGGCCTGGTCGGCGCCGGAGCCGGCGACGAGGTTGGCGACGACCTTGTCCAGCCGGGTGTTCTCGCCGTCGGCGGCGCTGATCTCGGCGTCGCCCATGCGGGCGCCGGAGCCGCGGACCAGGGTGTAGCGCACGCGCGCGGTGGAGTCGCTGTCCAGGATCAGGGTGCGGGCCCGGTCGCCGGTGGTGGAGTCCTCGGCGACGAACGCGGGCACCTGGGTCGGATCGCGGCGCTCCAGGGGGCCGTCGGCGCCGCGGATCATCCAGCCGGCGGCGACGAGCAGCGGGCCCGCGGCCGAGGCGAAGGCGATCAGGGCGGCGACGGGCTGGCGCCAGCCGAAGCTCTGCTCGGCCACCCGCGCGCGTGCGCCGTCGGCGCCGAGGGCGGCGGCGGCCAGCAGGGCGATGCCGTACACGAGCGTGGCCGGTCCGGCCCAGGCGGACCGGTTGGACAAGGCGGCGAGGACGAGGCCGACCAGGGCGACGGCCCACGCGGTGCGGATGCCGAGCTGCCGCTCGGAGCGCAGGAGTGCGCCGAGGGCGGCGAGCACGATGCCGATGAGCATCAGGCCGTGCACGGTGCCGGGGCCGCCCGGGCTGGCGCCGAGCAGGTCGAGCGCGGAGGCGGCCGAGGTGCCGTAGGCCAGGCCGGCTTCCTTGAAGAAGCCGGTCGGGAGCAGCGTCAGCGACCACGGGGCGAGGACCAGCAGCGGAGTGCCGAGCTGGGCGAGGAAGCGCAGGGCGTGGGCGACGAGGTCGCCGCGGCGCAGGACGAGCACGCCGATGCCGAGGAGCAGCGCGATGGGCCAGACGATCGGCGTGAAGGCGGTGGTGATGGTCAGCAGCAGCGCGTACGCCCAGGTGGCGCGCCAACTGCCGCGTGCGCCGGAGCGGTTCGCGAGGCCGCTCGCGGCGATGCCGGCGCGCGCGATGAGCGGCAGCAGCACGGCGAGCACGGCGGTGCCGATGCGGCCGCCGGCCAGGGCGCCGGTGGTGGCGGGCAGGAAGGCGTAGGCGATGGCCGCCCAGGCGCGCAGCAGCCGGGAGGTGACCAGCGGCCGGGAGGCGAAGTAGGCGGTGAATCCGGCGAGCGGTACCGAGGCGACCAGCAGGACCGTCATCGCGAGTCCGGTGGAGCCGAACAGGATCGTGGCGAGGGTCGCGATGATCGCGAGGTAGGGCGGTGCGGAGGGGGTGCCGCCCGCGCCGACCGGGTGCCAGGAGTCGGCGAAGTGCGACCACAGCTCGCCGGAGCCGGCCGGGGCGGGCAGCAGGGCGCCGCCCGCGAGCGCGCCGCCGCCGAGCAGGGCGCGGCAGGCGGCCAGGGACATCAGCAGCAGCACGAGGAAGAGCACGGGGCCGGGCCTGCGGGCGATCCGCTTGAGCCGGGCGAACTGCTCGACCTCCAGGAAGTCGGCGTCGTCGCCGCCGGGCCCGGACTCCACGGCGCCGCCGTGCCGGCCGGCCCGCAAGGTGTCGTCGGAGCCGCTGGTGAAGTTGGCGGCGAGCTGTTCCACGGTGGCCCGGACAGTGGCGCCGGGCGGCGGGAAGAGCTGACGCAGTTCGCCCTTGTCGATCTGCGAGGGTCCGCGGCGGCGCCGGGCGGCGATGATCCGCTCGGGGCGCAGCAGGACGCCCAGCAGGCCGCGGATCTCGTCCACTGCCTGGCCGGGGACCTTGCCGACGAGATAGGCGACGGTCCGCAGGACGGTGCCGAAAACGAGCCGCAGCAGCGCCCAGGGCAGCGCGGCGCCGCGGGTGTTGACGAGCAGGGTGTAGACGGCACCGGCCTTGTCGACCTTGTGCGGGGAGGCGGCGGTGCGGCCCACGCAGTCGACGGTGCGGCGCTCGCGGGAGGCGGCCTCGGCGTGCCGTACGACGGCGTCGGGGGCGATCAGGACGCGGTGGCCGGCGGTGTGGGCGCGCCAGCACAGGTCGACGTCGTCGCGCATCAGCGGCAGCCGGCGGTCGAAGCCGCCGAGCTGTTCGAAGACGTCGCGGCGGACGAGCATGCCGGCACTGGAGACGGACAGCACGGTGCGCACGTGGTCGTGCTGGCCCTGGTCCTGCTCACGGCGGTCCAGGCCGGTCCAGCGGCGGCCGGAGTTGGCGATGGAGACGCCGACCTCCAGCAGCTGCCGGCGGTCGTACCAGCCGCGGAGCTTGGGGCCGACGACCGCCACGTCGTCGCGGCCGAGTTCGAGTTCGTTGTCGACGACGCGCAGCAGCTCGGCGAGGGCGTCGGGATCGGGGGCGCAGTCGTCGTGCAGCAGCCAGAGCCACTGGATGGGTTCGCCGTACGGCAGTTCGGGCAGGTCGTAGGCGTCGTCGCGCCAGGTGCGCGTGACGGGGTCCCAGCCGCTGGGGCGCTTGAGGTACGGCAGCTCTTCCGGGGTGAGGACCGGGGCGGTGCGGATCGCCTCCTCGACGGCCTGGCCGAAGCCGGTGCGGCGGGCGAGGTGCAGCACGTTGGCGTCGCCGAGGGCGTCGGTGAGCAGCCGGGCGGAGTCGTCAGCGCTGCCGGTGTCGGCGGCCACCGCGTACTGCACGGGGCGCTCCTGGGAGAGCAGCCCGGCGAGCGCGTCGGGCAGCCAGCGGGCGCCGTCATGGGAGACGAGGACCGCGGTCACCACGTGGCGCGGGAACTCAGGTGTGGCAGCTTGCTCTTGGGCTGCCGTGTGGCTGTGCACGGACATCGAGGTACGGGCCCCGGTTCGATGGACTGCGGTGGACGCCCGCGCCCTCTCGGGGGGCCAAGGGGACAGCGTGGCGTCTCGGACGAGCGACCACACTATCGGCTGGCCATCAGGACGGCCCGCCGCCTGTGGATAACCCACCGGCGACGGGCCGTTCGTGACGTCTGGTGTGGATACGAGTGCGTGGAGTGGTCAGACGGCGGCCTTCTTGAGCCGACGGCGTTCCCGCTCGGACAGGCCGCCCCAGATGCCGAAGCGCTCGTCGTTGGCGAGGGCGTACTCGAGGCACTCGGAGCGGACCTCGCAGGCGAGGCAGACCTTCTTCGCCTCTCTGGTGGAGCCGCCCTTCTCGGGGAAGAAGGACTCGGGGTCGGTCTGGGCGCACAGCGCGCGCTCCTGCCAGCCGAGTTCCTCGTCCGCGTCGTCGACCAGCAGTTGCTGCACCAGCTCGGTCATGTGCGCCCCTCGTCTGTCTTTCGCGTCCCCGTGTGCGTTGCCGTTACCGATTTCGGCTGAACGACACGAGTGAAATTACAAGTGTGCTGCTCCGGGCGAGTCAAGCCGAGATCTGCTATTGAGCCCGTTATTCACTCTGCGGAACCAAGGCCGTGCGGAAAGTGTTCAAATCGCCATAAACCGTGGCATGCAGACGAGGCCCGGAGGGGCGTCCGGAACCCGTACGGACATCTATACGGAGAAGGACGCCCTGACGTTCGATCGCGTTCCGCGAGGCTTGAGCGCCCGGATGTGCCCCATGTGTCCCGCCATCCTGGTGAACAAACCTTTCATCTCCAAGATGCACCGGATGGGGTGAAATCCGTCCCACATACCGGGCGTCGAGTTGACACCGCGGGTGTGAACCGATGTCCTAATGGGCATGCTCGCGAACTTGGCACTCACCTCGACCCGCACCGCCGGGTCCCTCGGTGCTGCCCGGTCCCGCTGTAGCTGTTGTCGCTGTTGCAGCTGTTGAGCCACACCTTGCTCCAGTTGTAGGCCCGTGTCCCGAGCGACCGGGCTTCCGTTTCTCCGCTCTCCGTTCCTTCCGGCCTTCTCCCACCGAGGAACCACCGCACCCATGAACAGCGACAACGACCTCCAGATCGCCGGCGACATCCTCGAAGTCCCGCACCTGCTCCAGCCGCCGCGCGAGCACCCGGCCACCGTTGCCGAGTTCGTCGGCCTCGCCCGCCGGATCGCCGCCGACCGCTCCCAGTGGGCACACCTCGTGCGGTACGACGCGACGACCCGCTGGTACCACCGGCTGCGCACCGGCCCCGGCTACGAGGTGTGGCTGCTGTCCTGGGTGCCGGGTCAGGGCAGCGGGCTGCACGACCACGGCCGCTCCTCCGGTGTCCTGACCGTCCTGGAGGGCACGCTCACCGAGCGCACCGATCGCGCCACGCGCGCGTTGACGGCGGGAGCACAGCGGGTGTTCGCGCCGGGGTACGTCCACGAGGTCGTCAACGACACCCTGGAGCCGGCGGCCAGTCTGCACGTGTACCACCCCGGCCTGACCGAGATGCCGATGCACACCTCCCCGCACTGCGAGGCTCGTCCGGTGACTGCCTGACGCGTTGTCGTACCCGCCTGCAACACTTGGGCCATGCGCATTGTGGTTCTGGCAGGCGGCATCGGTGGTGCCCGGTTCCTGCGCGGTCTGAAGCGGGCCGTACCGGACGCGGACGTCACGGTCATCGGCAACACCGGCGACGACATCCACCTCTTCGGGCTGAAGGTCTGCCCGGACCTGGACACGGTGATGTACACGCTGGGCGGCGGCATCAACGAGGAGCAGGGCTGGGGGCGGTCCGACGAGACCTTCCACCTCAAGGAGGAACTGGCGGCCTACGGGGTCGGGCCGGACTGGTTCGGCCTCGGCGACCGGGACTTCGCCACGCACATCGTGCGCACGCAGATGCTCGGCGCGGGCTATCCGCTCAGCGCCGTCACCGAGGCGCTGTGCGACCGCTGGAAGCCGGGCGTGAAGCTGATCCCGATGACCGACGACCGCGTCGAGACGCACGTCGCCGTGGAGGTGGACGGCGAGCGCAAGGCGGTCCACTTCCAGGAGTACTGGGTACGGCTGCGGGCCTCCGTCCCCGCCGAGGCCGTGGTCCCGGTCGGCGCCGAGCAGTCCAAGCCGGCCCCGGGTGTGCTGGAGGCCATCGCCGAGGCGGACGTCATCCTCTTCCCGCCGTCCAACCCGGTCGTGTCGATCGGCACCATCCTCGCCGTGCCCGGCATCCGGGAGGCCATCGCGGACGCGGGCGTGCCCGTGGTCGGCCTGTCCCCCATCGTCGGGGACGCTCCGGTGCGCGGCATGGCCGACAAGGTGCTCGCCGCGGTCGGCGTGGAGTCGACGGCCGCCGCGGTCGCCGAGCACTACGGCTCCGGACTGCTGGACGGCTGGCTGGTCGACACCGTGGACGCGGCCGCGGTCGAGCGGGTCGAGGCGGACGGCATCCGCTGCCGGGCCGTACCGCTGATGATGACCGACGTCGACGCGGCCGCGCAGATGGCGCGGGAGGCGCTGGCGCTGGCCGAGGAGGTGCGGGAAGCGTGAGCGAGGAGCGCCCGGAGTACACGGTCCGGGCCCTGTCGGGCATTCCCGAGGTGCAGCCGGGCGACGACCTCGCCAAGCTGATCGCCACGGCCGAGCCGGCTCTGGCCGACGGGGATGTGCTGCTCGTCACCTCCAAGATCGTCTCCAAGGCGGAGGGCCGCGTCGTCGAGGCGGCCGACCGGGAGGCGGCCATCGACGCCGAGACGGTCCGGGTGGTGGCCCGGCGCGGCGCCCTCAGGATCGTGGAGAACCGGCAGGGCCTGGTGATGGCCGCCGCCGGGGTCGACGCCTCCAACACCCCCGCCGGCACCGTGCTGTTGCTGCCGGAGGACCCGGACGCGTCCGCGCGCGCGATCCGCGACGGCCTGCGCGCCGCCCTCGGCGTCGACGTCGGTGTGGTCGTCACCGACACCTTCGGGCGGCCCTGGCGTTCGGGGCTCACGGACGTGGCGATCGGCGCCGCCGGCGTACGCGTGCTGGACGACCTGCGTGGCGGCACGGACGCGCACGGCAATCCGCTCAGCGCCACGATCGTCGCCACGGCGGACGAACTGGCCGCCGCCGGCGACCTGGTCAAGGGCAAGGCGGCGGGCCGGCCGGTCGCGGTGGTGCGCGGCCTGCCGCATGTGCTGGCCCGCGAGGACGGCGAGGGCGCGCGGGCCCTGGTGCGGACCGCGCGGGACGACATGTTCCGGCTCGGCACGTCCGAGGCGGTCCGCGAGGCGGTGACCCAGCGGCGTACGGTCCGGGCGTTCACGGACGAGCCCGTGGACGCCGGCGCGGTACGGCGCGCGGTGGCCGCGGCGGTGACCGCGCCGGCCCCGCACCACACCACGCCCTGGCGGTTCGTGCTGCTGGAGTCGGCGGACTCGCGGGTACGGCTGCTGGACGCGATGCGGGAGGCCTGGATCGCCGACCTGCGCCGGGACGGCAAGAGCGAGGAGTCCATCGCCAAGCGGGTGCGGCGCGGGGACGTCCTGCGCAACGCGCCCTGTCTGGTGGTGCCGTGCCTCGTCATGGACGGCTCGCACCACTACGGGGATGCGCGGCGGGACGGCGCCGAGCGGGAGATGTTCGTCGTCGCGATGGGCGCGGGCGTGCAGAACCTGCTGGTCGCGCTGGCCGGGGAGCGGCTGGGCTCGGCGTGGGTGTCGTCCACGATGTTCTGCCGGGACGTGGTGCGCGAGGTGCTCGACCTGCCCGCGGACTGGGAGCCGATGGGCGCGGTGGCCGTCGGGCATCCGGCCGAGGAGCCGAGACCGCGGCCGGAGCGGGACGCGGGGGCGTTCATAGAGGTGCGGTGAGTTCCGTCGTACGCGGCCCTGGCCCGCGTACGACCGCCTAGTCTCGAAGGACGCACCGGCTCCCCCAGTACTTCACAGGACCTCATTCGTGGCAGGACGTTTCGCTCAGCGCCCCACGCGCACCACCGTGCGCGGCGGCCATGCCGGCGTGCCCGCGGGCGCCGCCGGGATACCGCGGCAGGCTGCCGCTCCGGCGCGGGTACGGCGTTGGGTGCCGGACGGGCCGCTCGACCTCGGGCTGGTGCTCGGACCGCTGCGGCGCGGGCCGGCCGACCCCACCTTCCGGGCCACCGCGGACGGATCCGTGTGGCGGGCCAGCCGTACGCCCGCCGGGCCGGGCACGCTGCGGGTGCGGGCGTACGGCGGTGAGGTGCTCGGCGAGGCCTGGGGGCCGGGTGCGGAGTGGCTGCTGGACCGGCTGCCCGAGTGGCTCGGCGCGGCAGACGAGCCGGAGGCGTTCGTGCCCCGGCACCGGGTCGTGGCCCTGGCGCGGCATCGGCGGCCGGGCTTGCGGCTGACGCGGACCGGGCTGGTGCTGGAGTCCTTGATCCCCTCGGTGCTGGAGCAGAAGGTCACGACGGATGAGGCGTACCGGGCGTGGCGGTTGCTCGTGCGGAAGTTCGGGGAGCGCGCGCCCGGGCCGGCGGGGGCCGCGGAACGGCCGATGTTCGTGATGCCGGCGCCGCGGACCTGGGCGCTGATTCCGTCCTGGGAGTGGCATCGGGCCGGGGTCGACAACAAGCGGGCGTCGACGATTCTGCGGGCCGTGCGGGTCGCTGCGCGGCTGGAGCAGGCGGTGGGGATGCCGGCGGTCGAGGCTCAGGCGCGGTTGGAGGTCGTGCCGGGGGTGGGGCCGTGGACGTCGGCGGAGGTGGTGCAGCGGAGTCACGGGGCGGCGGATGCGGTGACGGTCGGGGATCTGCATCTGCCGGGGATCGTGGGGTGGGCGTTGGCGGGGGACCGTCATGCCGACGACGCGGTGATGCTGCGCTTGCTGGAGCCGTATGCCGGGCAGCGGCATCGGGCGGTGCGGTTGATTCTGCTGAGCGGGAACGTGCCTGCGCGCAGGGCGCCGAAGATGCCTCGGGTGGACATCGGGCTGCTGTGAGCTGCGCGGTGCTGCCGCTGGACGACTCGGCGTTTGGCTTGCCCACGCTTACAGGGTGCGCGGTGCTGCCGCTGGGCGACGCGGCGTTTCGCTTGCCCACGCTTTACAGGGCGCGCTGCGCTGCCGCTGGACGACGCGGCGTTTGGCTTGCCCACGCTTTACAGGGCGCGCGGTGCTGCCGCTGGACGACGCGGCGTTTCACTTGCCCACGCTTTACAGGGCGCGCGGTGCTGCCGCTGGACGACGCGGCGTTTCACTTGCCCACGCTTACACGCTGCGCGGTGCTGCCGCTGGACGACGCGGCGTTTCACTTGCCCACGCTTACACGCTGCGCGGTGCTGCCGCTGGACGACGCGGCGTTTGGCTTGCCCACGCTTTACAGGGCGCGCTGCGCCCACCCGTGCCGCCCCAGCGGCACGACTGCCCGCAGCTAAGCGGACGGCTGCGCGACCCCCCTACCGCCCTCACCGTTCCCTCATCGGCTCGCCGCCCCCGAACCCTCATCGGGGTCCGGGGGCGCAGGTCCCGTGGAGGGTGGGCCGGGCGGCAGGCGTTACTGGTCGGAGGAGAAGCGCACCGCGCCCGCCGGGATGCGGGCGTCGCACCACACGCGTACTCCCTCGCGGAGCTCGTTGTCGGCGCCGATGATCGCGCCGTCGCCGACGACCGTGCCGGTGAGGACCGTGCGTTCGCCGACGCGGGCCCTCGTGCCGATGAGGGAGTCGGTGATGACCGCGCCGGGTTCGATGACGGCGCCCGGGAGGATGGTCGAGCCGGAGACCCGCGCCCCCTCGGCCACGAACGCGCCCTCGCCGACCACCGTGCCGCCGGTCAGCTTGGCGTCCGGCGCCACCGTCGCCGTAGGAAGGATCAGGCGGTCGCCGCAGCGGCCGGGGACCGCCGGGGACGGGGCGCGGCCCAGGACCAGGTCGGCCGAGCCGCGGACGAACGCCGCCGGGGTGCCGAGGTCCAGCCAGTACGTGGAGTCGACCATGCCCTGCAGATGGGCGCCGGCCGCGAGGAGGTCCGGGAACGTCTCGCGTTCCACCGACACCGGCCTGCCCAGCGGGATCGTGTCGATGACCGAGCGGCGGAAGACGTACGCTCCCGCGTTGATCTGGTCGGTGACGATCTCCTCCGGCGTCTGCGGCTTCTCCAGGAAGGCGCGGACGCGGCCGGTCTCGTCCGTGGGGACGAGGCCGTAGGCCCTCGGGTCCGTCACCTTCGTGAGGTGGAGGGAGACGTCCGCTCCGGTCGACCTGTGGGTGTCGACCAGGGCCTCGATGTCCAGGCCCGTCAGGATGTCGCCGTTGAAGATCAGCACGGGCTCGTCGGGGCCGGAGTGCAGGCGCGAGGCGACGTTGCGGATGGCGCCGCCCGTGCCGAGCGGCTCCTCCTCCGTCACGTACTCGATGTGCAGCCCCAGAGAGGAGCCGTCGCCGAAGTACGGCTCGAAGACCTCGGCCAGATAGCTGGTGGCGAGGACGATGTGGTCCACGCCCGCCGCTTTGGCGCGCGCCAGCTGATGCGTGAGGAACGGCACCCCGGCGGCCGGGACCATGGGCTTGGGCGTGTGCACCGTGAGGGGACGCAGCCGGGTGCCTTTGCCGCCGACCAGGAGGATCGCTTCTGTCACCTGTCGTCTCTGCTTCCTGCCGGGACCGGCCGAACTACTCGTTTCATCCGTTTCGGCCGGTCAGTGTATGCAGACCGTAGCGGCGGCGCCCTTGACAACCACGCGGTTTCCCACGAGATCGGTGAGAGAACGGTGTGAGAGCGGCGCGCCCCCGAAGACTGCGCCGAGCGCGCGCCCCGGCCGGCTCAGCGCCCCTGGTAGCGCGCCGCGCTGGAACGGACCTTACCGAGCTCGGCGTAAAGCCGTTTGCCGGGGCACTCGGTGGCGGATCCGTCCCGATGGCCGGAGATCACGTTCAGTCGTACCTTCTTACCTTTGGGGTAGAGGTTGCCACCGCCCGACGTGAGATATGTCTTGCCACGTGGATCGGCCCCGTAGAGACCGAGCTTCCACGCGGTGAGCCGGGCGACGGCCCGCACCGCGGCCCCGGACGGCTTCACCGCACCGTACGAGCCGATCACGGCGATGCCCATGCTGTCGCTGTTGAAGCCGAGGATGTGTGCGCCGCGGACCGCCTTCGCCACGCCGCCGGCCCGGCCCTCGTAGATGGTTCCGCACTTGTCGACGAGGAAGTTGTAGCCGATGTCCCGCCAGCCCATGCTCGTGACGTGGTAGCGGTAGATACCGCGGATGACGGAGGGGGCCTGGGCACACGTGTACGTGTTGCCCGAGTCCGTGTGGTGCACGAAGGCCGCCTTGACCTTCTTCGTGTAGACGAAACCGGGTTCGCGCAGTGACTCGTCCGCGCCCCAGCCGCGCCGGGTGACGATCCGCGGGCGCGGCCCGATGTACGGCTTGCCCCCCACCGGGCCTTGCAGGCGGGCGAGTTCCCGCTCGGTGGCCCGCGTGCCCAGCGCCGGGATCTCCAGGGCGCCGAAGTCGGCCAGGTCGGTGTTGACCGCCGAGGCCGCGCCTGCCGCGTCCGGGTCCAGACCGGTGGGGGACGGATCGGCCGGCGCGTCCCCGGGCGGCGCCTCCTCACCGGGGTCGACGAGTTCCAGGTGCAGACCGGAGGGCAGCGGGGGCGTCGGTTCCACCGTACGACCGCGCCGCACGCCCCCGCCGGCGGCGCGGACCCGTACGTCCACGCCGTCGGAGTCGCCCACCCACAGCGGTGCGGTCGCCCCGCGGACCCGTCGCGCGTCCCGTTCCGCCGTGCCCGGGTCGGCGCCGTGGCCGGCGTCGTGTGTCTCGACGTCCCGCCAGCCGGACCACTCCCGCGTCCGCGCCGACCGCGTCCGCACCTGGACCCGGCCGCGCAGTTCGGCGTCAGGGTCCTCCCAGACCACCCCGAGCAGCGAGAAGTGCTCGCCGTCGGGCCGGTACAGGCCCTCCTCCGGGGCGGTGCCGAGGACCCGCTCGCGGGAGAGGGGGACGAGGGGCAGCGAGCGGGTGCTGCCCGGGACCCCGGCCTCTGCCGTTCGTGCGGGTGCCGCGGATGCGGCGGCCGCGGGCGGGGACAGCAGCGGAAGCGCGAGGGCCGCGGCGCAGGCGACGCCGACCGAGGGGGCGGCGATCGACCGGGCGCCGATGGACCAAGCCAGGAATCCACGCATGGTCATGATCTTGGACATACTCATACAGATCTGTCCAACGGTGAGGCGACGGTGAACTGACGGTCCGTCGGAGACCGTTCCGCCGAACCGGTGGCCCCACCGCACGCTGCGCACGCCCGCCCACGCGTACCCTTTCCCGGGTGAACGCCACCGATCGCACCCCTGCCGACCTGCTGGCTTCCGCGCTCGCCGCGGACCCCGGCCGCCCGCTGGTGACCTTCTACGACGACGCCACGGGCGAACGCGTCGAACTGTCCGTGGCCACCTTCGCCAATTGGGTGGCCAAGACCGCGAATCTGCTTCAGGGCGACCTCGCCGCCGGGCCGGGCGACCGTGTCGCGCTGCTGTTGCCGGCGCACTGGCAGACGGCGGTGTGGCTGCTGGCGTGTTCCTCGGTGGGGGTGGTGGCGGATCTCGGCGGGGATCCGGCCGCGGCGGACGTCGCCGTCAGCGGGCCGGATGCGCTGGACGCGGCGCGGGCGTGCGGCGGGGAGCGCGTGGCTCTCGCGCTACGGCCGCTCGGCGGGCGCTTTCCCCAGACCCCGGCCGGGTTCGCCGACTACGCCGTGGAAGTGCCGGGGCAGGGGGACCGGTTCGTACCGTTCGCCCCGGTGGATGCGGAGGATCCCGCGCTGATCGTCGCGGGGGCGGAGTTCAGCGGGGCCGAGGTTGTCGAGCGGGCGCTCGCGGATGCGCGTTCCTTCGATCTGACGGGGCCAGGATCGAGGTTGCTGTCCGGGCTGTCGTACGACACCTGGGAAGGGGTCAGCGCGGGGCTGTACGCGCCGCTGGCCGCCGGAGGGTCCGTGGTGCTGTGCCGGCATCTGGACCGGCTGGACGAGGAGGCTCTCGCCAAGCGCATCGAGAGTGAGCGGGTGACGGCGGTGCGCCGCTGAAAGGCGCGGTTTGCCGCGTCCCCGGGCAGTCGCGGTTCCCCCGATCGGCCTAGTAAAGGGCGCTTCCCCCACCCTCCCCCGCCATGGTCGTAAGAGCAGGACGTGACGCTCGTACGCCGTGAAAGGGTGCCCCACCCGTGACCGACACCGTTGGCAAGCCCCTCGGTCCCGGTCTGGGGGCCTCCGCCACCGGCACGGGGCTCCTACGGCGGCATCGGCGGCGGTGGGTGAAGGCGACGGCGCTGGGTGTGGCCGCGCTCGTCGTGGCGGGCGTCGGGGCCGGCTGGGCCGTCTACGCCAAGCTCAGCAACAACATCACCGCCGACGACGCGGCCGCCCGCGAACTGGAGCGGTACGAGCGGGAGCGGCCCACGGAGCTGGTGCGGGGCGCGCAGAACATCCTGCTGATCGGGTCGGACACGCGGGCCGGGGAAGGGAACTCCGCGTACGGGCGGGATCTGGGCAGCGAGCGGTCGGACACCACGATCCTGCTGCATCTGGCCGCCAACCGGCGCAGCGCCACCGCCGTCTCCCTGCCGAGGGATCTGATGGTGGACATCCCCGGCTGCCGGCAGCAGGACGGCAGCCGCAGCGAGCCGGTGTTCGCGATGTTCAACCACGCCTTCCAGGTGGGCGGTTCGGCGTGCACGATACGGACCGTCGAGAAGCTGACGAACATACGGATCGACCATCACGTGGTCGTGGACTTCAGCGGGTTCAAGAAGATGGTGGACGCCGTCGACGGGGTGCAGGTCTGCCTGAAGGAGCCCATCGACGACAAGGCGGCCCTGTTGAAGCTGCCCGCGGGCAAGGTCAGGCTCAACGGGGAGCAGGCGCTGGGATTCGTGCGGGCCCGCAAGTCGCTGGGCGACGGAAGCGACACCGAACGGATGGAACGCCAGCAGCGGTTCCTCGGCGCGCTGGTGGACAAGGTGCAGAGCAACGACGTTCTGCTGAACCCGGTGAAGCTGTATCCGGTGCTGGACGCGGCGACCTCCGCGCTGACCACGGACCCGGAACTGGCCAGTCTGCGTGGCTTGTACCAGTTGGTACGCGGGCTGCGCGACATCCCCGCCGAACGGGTGCAGTTCCTGACCGTGCCGAGGGAGTCGTACATCTACGACAGCAATCGTGACCAACTCGTGGAGCCGGAAGCCGAGAAACTGTTCGCGCGACTGCGGGCCGATCAGCCCGTGGCGGTGGCCCGGCAGACGCCGCAGGAGGCCACAGGGACGGACGGCAGGCCCGACGGCAAGAGCGACCCCTCCCCCGCGCCGACGTTCCGCGGGAACACCGCCGCCGAACGCACCTGTGAGTAATGCGCACATCAAAACGCCGAACTTACGTCCGGGAAATGCGGCGGATTGCCCAGTTGTAGGCACGGGGAATTTGTCAGCGGCGTCGCTTGACGCTGAACTGGGCGGATAGTGTGAGCGATCCGGTGCACCTGGCCGCGAGGTCCGACCTGGGTCGTGCACTGTTTCACCGAGACCCGAGCGTCTTTGAGGGGGAAGGCGCCGCGTGGCCCCGACGGAGGATTCGGACAACCGTGGACGCGCAAGGCCGTGGGCGGGCGGACAACATCGATCCCGCCGACCAGTGGGTGCTCAATCCGAACACCGGTGAATACGAACTGCGACTGGGCACTTCCGCACCGCAGTCACCGGTTCCCGGTCCCCGTAGACCCGCCGCCCGGGACGGCGTCGGCGCGCCGCGCCGCCGTGACGAATCGGCGCCCGGCGGGACCCGCGAGCCGCGCCGGGCGCGCGGCGGTGACGTACCGCCCTCGCGGTCGGCCCGGCGCCGGGGCGGTGAGCCGGAGCCTCCGCAGGGGCGCAGGGCCGCCCGGCGTCCGGTGAAGAAGAAGTCGAGGGTGAAGAAGGTGCTGGCGTGGACCGCCGGCGGGACGGCCTTCACGCTGGTCGCCATCGGCACCGCCGGCTATCTCTACCTCAAGCACCTCGAGGGCAACGTCACCACGACGGACGTCGGCAGCGCGGGCAAGAGCGGCTTCAGCAAGGACGACGCCTTCAACATACTGATCATCGGCACCGACAAGCGGACCGGGAAGGGCAACACGGGCTACGGCGACGCCAACAGCGTCGGGCACGCGGACACCAACATCCTGCTGCACGTCTCCAAGGACCGGACGAACGCGACCGCGCTGAGCATTCCGCGCGACCTGATCGTGAACGTGCCGGACTGCCCGACCAAGCAGGCCGACGGCTCGACCAAGGTCATCCCCGGCTCCGACAACGTCCGCTTCAACACCAGCCTCGGCCAGCAGGGCCGCGACCCCGGCTGCACCATGCGCACGGTCGACCAGCTCACCGGCATCACGGTCGACCACTTCATGATGGTGGACTTCAACGCGGTGAAGACGCTGACGGCCGCGGTCGGCGGCGTGGACGTCTGCCTGGCGCACGCCGTGAACGACTCGGGCTCGCATCTGAAGCTGTCCGCGGGCAAGCACAACATCCAGGGCGAGCAGGCGCTGGCCTTCGTCCGCACCCGGCACAGCTGGGGCAACCACGGCGATCTGGACCGCATCAAGGTCCAGCAGCAGTTCATGTCCTCGCTGATGCGCAAGATGTCCTCCAGCGACACCCTCTCCAGCCCGACCAAGCTGATCAGTCTGGCGGAGGCGGCCACGAAGGCGCTGACCGTCGACAAGGGCATCGGTTCGGTGAGCACGCTCAAGGACGTGGCGCTGGAGCTGAAGAAGGTGCCGACGAAGAACATCTCCTTCGTGACCGTGCCCGTGCTCGACAACCCGGCCGACGGCGTCTACCACAAGACGGTCGTCGTCAACCCGAGTGCCGCCCCGCCGGTCTTCGACGCGATCAAGAACGACGTCTCCTTCACCGAGGTGAAGAAGAAGCAGAAGGAGGCGAAGGACGCGCAGGCCGCGCTCCTGAAGGGCAGCAGGTCCGCGCCCTCCGACGTGCGGGTGCGGGTCCTCAACGGCGGTGCGGTCGGCGGCAGCGCGCAGCAGACCCTCGACTGGTTGCAGACCAAGGAGGGCGTGCTCAAGTCCGAGAACGCGGGCAACGCACCGGCCGCACTGAGCAAGACCACGCTGGAGTACGCCCCGGACCAGGCGGCGCAGGCACGGGAGCTGGCCCACCTCATGGGCCTGCCGGGCTCCGCGCTCAAGCCCGGCAAGAGCGTGATCAACTCGCAGGGTCTGCCCGCGATGACGCTCACCCTGGGCAAGGACTTCAAGGGCGCGGGCGTGTCCCTCACCGCTCCGGTCAAGGCGCCGACGATCGACAAGTCGACGGCGAACGAGGTCAAGTGCGCCAGCTAGGCACTCGGGCACAGCTGCGGGCCGTGCGGCGGCGCGGTGCGCCGACGGCATGAAAGAGCGGCATGAAAGAGCCAGGGCCCTCCCCACGGGAAGGGCCCTGGCTCTTTCGTACGAAGGTCAGTTGGCGGCGAGAACCGCCGGCCGCCGTGACGCGATGACCTTGCGCGCCAGCGACTTCGGGCTGGTCAGAAAGCCCCAGCCCCACGACATGTGCATGGTGGCCAGGGCCACCGGGATCTGCAGCCGGGCCTTCGCGGACAGTCCCTTGCCCGCCGGGACCGAGCCCGCGACGATCGCCGCCAGATAGCCGCCGGGGACGACCAGGGCCCACGGGGTGAGCACCGCGCCGACGGCGATTCCGGCCGCGATCGCGCAGAGGGCCGTCGGCGGGGCGAGGTAGCGCAGGTTGATGGAGCCGGAGTGGTAGCGCGCCACGACGTGCCGCCAGCGGCCGTAGTCCTTGTACTGCTTGGCGAGGGCCCGGACGGAGGGGCGCGGCCGGTACGAGACCTTGAGCTCGGGCGAGAACCAGATCAGGCCGCCCGCCTCACGGATGCGGAAGTTCAGCTCCCAGTCCTGGGCGCGGATGAACTCCTCGTTGTAGCCGCCCTGCTGCTCCAGGGCCTCGCGGCGGAAGACACCGAGGTAGACGGTCTCGGCGGGCCCGGCCTCGCCGCCCGTGTGGAAGGCGGCGTTGCCGACCCCGATCCTCGAGGTCATCGCGGCGGCGACGGCGTGCTCCCAGTCGTTCTCGCCCTCGGCGTGCATGATGCCGCCGACGTTCTGCGCGCCGGTCTCCTCCAGGAGCCGGACCGCGGTGGCGATGTAGTTCGGCGAGAGCATGCCGTGGCCGTCGACGCGGACCACGATCGGGTGCCGGGAGGCCTTGATCGCAGCGTTCAGCGCCGCGGGGGTGCGGCCGGTCGGATTCGGGACGGTGTGCACACGCGCGTCCTCCGCCACGAGCTGGGCCGCGATCTCGTCCGTGCGGTCCGTGGACGGACCGAGGGCGATCACGACCTCCATCTCGCCGGCGTACTCCTGCGCGAGGATCGCTTCGACGGCCCCGCGCAGATGCCGCTCCTCGTCGAGGACCGGCATGATCACGGAAACAGCGGGGAGCCGCACGTCGGGCTTGGCGTTCATAGGGGGCTCACGTTACCGCGAACGGGGGACACCGGTGCGCGCCGCCGGGGCGTGGGACCGGGCTGGAGATCGTATCGGCCTACCGTGCTCACGGATCCCACGTACGGCGTCGTCCGGAGGTGTCCCCCTTGGCAAGCCCGCCCCGGTCCCCCGCGCGTCCGCAGCGCCGACCGCAGCCGCCCCGCCGTGTGCCGCGCCCGCAGCAGCGGCCCGTGCGGTCGGTACGGCCGCCACGGCGGCCCCGCTGGGCCATGCGGGCGGTGAGCACGCTGTCCGTCGTCGTGCTCGCCTCCGCCGGGATCGGGCACGCGGTGATCAGCAGCCTGGACGCGGGGATCTCCCGGGTCGACGCCTTCAAGGACATGAAGAACCGGCCACTCGCGGGCCACGGCATGAACATCCTGCTGGTCGGCACCGACGGCCGCGACAAGATCACGGAGCGGGAGCGGCGGGCGTACCGGCTGGGCGGGGCGCCCTGCCACTGCACGGACACGATGATGATCGTGCACATCTCGGAGAACCGGGAGCGGGCCACCGTGGTGAGCCTGCCGCGCGACTCCTACGCCGAGGTGCCCGCGAGTGCCGACCCGGCGACCGGGAAGCAGCACCCGGCGCATCCGATCAAGCTCAACGCCGCCTACTCCGAGGGCGGCCCCCAGCTGACCGTGCGCACGGTCGAGAGCATGACCCATGTGAAGATCGACCACTATCTGGAGGTCGACTTCACCAGCTTCATGAAGACGGTGGACGTCCTCGGCGGAGTGACGGTGTGCACGCCGACCCCGCTGAAGGACGCGTACAGCGGGCTCGACCTCAGCCCCGGCACGCACACCCTGAACGGCGGGCAGGCGCTGCAGTACGTGCGGGCCCGGCACGTCGACGCGACGAGCGACCTGGGCCGGATGAAGCGGCAGCAGCGGTTCCTGGCCGCGCTGATCGAGCGGGCCACCTCCTCCGGGATGCTGCTGGACCCGATGCGGTTCCGGGACGTGTCCCGCGCGGTGCTCGGCTCGGTCCGCGCCGACGAGGGCTTCGGCACCGACGAGCTGCTCGACCTGGGCCGGGCCATGCGGAACTTCTCCCCCTCCTCCTCCGAGTTCACCACCGTGCCCATCGGGCAGGTGAACTACGGCGTCAAGGGCATCGGCTCGACCCTGAAGTGGGACCAGGCCAAGGCGGACCAGCTGTTCGCCGCCCTGCGCGACGACAAGCCGCTCACCGTGGCCCCGCCCCCGCACCCGCACCGCGCTCAGGCGCACGTGCCGCCTCCTGCCACCATCGACGTGGACCCCGGACAGGTCCGGGTGCAGGTGGCGAACGGCACGGGCACCGCCGGCCTCGGCAAACGCCTCGACGCGGCGCTCGCGGCGACCGGCTTCGCCGCGACGCACCAACCGGTGACGGCCGCCCGCGTGCCGCACACCGTCATCTCCTACGACCCCCGCTGGGACCGCTCGGCCCGCGCCCTGGCTGCCGCCCTGCCGGGGGCCGGGCTGCGCGCCGTACCGGGCCAGGGCCCGCTGCTGAAGGTGGTCGCCGGGGCGGACTTCAAGGACGTGCACCGGGTGCACTTCGAGGACCCCGCCCAGCCGCAGCAGACAACCGTGCGCGGCAGCGAGGTGGTGTGCTCGGGCGTCTAGCCCACGAGGCGCACTTGACCTGGTCGGCCGTGTGAGGGGATGCCCGCGCCCCGGAAGTCGGCGCCGAGCCGCAGCGCGATCGCCGGGAGTCCCTGGTCGTTGGTCTCGCTCCGGCCCGGTTCCAGCGCGGCGGCCGGCAGCCCCATGAGGTCGGCCACGAAGGCGAGCGTGCCACTGGTCCACAGCAGAACCCTTTTTCCGAGGGACTTCCGGCCGGCCTTCTTTCCGGTCCCGCGCCGGGCACGGCCGCCGGCACGGCTGCCGGCTCGGCCCGCCGTGCGGCGAGGGCCGGGCCCCCGGGACTCCCCCGCCCCATCCGGTGCCGACCGGGGCCCCGGCACCTCCGGCCGGCCGGCGGGCGGGGTCGGCCGCAGCTCGTACTCGCCCGTGTGCGGGTTGCGCACCCACTGGTCAGCGGGGTCGAAGCCGTCGCCGCGATCCAGGCCTGACGTGTGCACGCCATCACGATATCCGCACGGATCACCGACAGCGGACGGCCGTGACCTTTCCCACTCTCCTACAACCCCCCTGAAAAAGGCGGAAGTTGCTAGTCCTCGAAGCCCTCGGCCGCACGCTTCTCGCGCAGCTCGCGAATGGCCCGGCGGCGGGCCAGGCGGTGGGTGCGGCGGATCTGCGCCTCCTGGTAGCGGCGGCGGTCCCGGTCGGTCTCCGGGATCACCGGTGGCACCCTGCGCGGCTTGCCGTCGGCGTCGACGGCCGCGAAGACCAGATAGGCGGAGCCGACCTGGGTGGGCGGGGCCGACTCGTTCCAGCGCTCGGCGAGGACCCGGACGCCGACCTCCATGGAGGTGCGGCCGGTCCAGTTCACCTGTGCCTTCACATGGACCAGATCACCGACGCGGACCGGCTCCAGGAAGGCCATCTCGTCCATGGAGGCCGTCACGGCGGGACCGCCGGAGTGCCGGCCCGCCACGGCGCCCGCCGCGTCGTCGACGAGCTTCATGATCACCCCGCCGTGCACCGTCCCCAGCAGGTTGGTGTCGTTATGGGTCATGATGTGGCTGAGGGTGGTGCGCGAGGCGGATGTCGGCTTGCCCGGGATATCCGGTTCGATGTCCGGTTCCGCGTCCGTGGCCTGGTCTGTCATGCCCTCCACCTTATGCCGAAGTGACAATCGCGGATTTTGTGTCGGC
Source organism: Streptomyces sp. NPDC031426 (assembly GCF_055581585.1). Lineage (NCBI taxonomy): Bacteria > Bacillati > Actinomycetota > Actinomycetes > Kitasatosporales > Streptomycetaceae > Streptomyces > Streptomyces sp. NPDC031426. The sequence goes on along the minus strand of NZ_JBVIJE010000028.1, from coordinate 70,097 downwards.
TTCGCAACAGCGGCGCTGTTATTTTCCGACAGCCCTTGTAAGCCTCACACCGAGGCCCTGCACACTGGGGCGCATGAATGACTGGCCCGAGGGATGGTCCGACGACAACCGCGGCCCGCGCTACGGACGCGGCAGTGCCGGCGCACAGCCGGAGAGCGCCCGCGTCATGCGTCAGGTGCGGCGCGGCCCGGCGGTACCGCCCGGGCAGCGCTCCTACGGCGACCCTGGCCCGGCGGCGCCGCCGTACGGGGCCGGAGTCCCGCAGCAGCCGACGTACGTCGACGGCCAGGGATACGACGACGGCGCCGGTTACGACAGCGGCTACAACACCGGGCAGGTGTACGGCGGCGGTGGGCGACCCGGCGGTTTCGTGCCCAACGACAACGACGCGGACCCGGAAATCGACCGGTACCGGCCGCGCCCGAACTGGCGGCGCCGGATCAAGTGGACCGTGATCACGCTGGCGACCGTGCTGGTCGTCACATCCGTCGCGACCTACTTCTGGGCCGACTCCAAGCTGCGCCGCGAGGTCGACCTGTCCAAGGTCATCGACCGGCCGGCGTCGGGCGCCGGCACCAACTACCTGATCGTCGGCTCGGACAGCCGTGAGGGCATGTCCAAGGCGGACGAGAAGAAGCTGCACACCGGCGCCGCCGAGGGCAAGCGCACGGACTCGATGATGATCCTGCACGTCGGCGACAACGGCGACACGCTGATCTCGCTGCCGCGCGACTCGAACGTCGCGATCCCGTCGTTCCAGGGCTCCACGTCCGGCAAGATCCGCCCCGCCATGGGCCAGAACAAGCTGAACGCGGCGTACGCGTACGACGGCCCGACGCTGCTGGTCCGCACGATCGAGTACAACACCGGTCTGCACATCGACCACTACGTCGAGATCGGCTTCCAGGGCTTCGCCAACATCGTGGACGCGGTCGGCGGTGTCGAGATCAACATCGACAAGGGCTTCAAGGACAAGTGGTCCGGCGCCGACTTCAAGGCCGGCAAGCAGACGCTGAACGGCCAGCAGGCCCTCGCCTTCGTCCGCACCCGGCACGCGTTCGCCGCCTCCGACCTGCAGCGCACCAAGAACCAGCAGAAGTTCCTGTCGGCCCTGGCCCACCAGGTGGCCACGCCGGGAACGGTCCTGAACCCCTTCAAGTTCTACCCGACCATGGGTGCGGGCCTGGACTCCCTGATCGTCGACAAGGACATGTCGCTGTGGGACCTGGGCTCGATGTTCTGGGCGATGAAGGGCGTCCAGGGCGGTGACGGCACGTCCATGAACATGCCGATCTCCGGCTCCGCCGGCGGCAACCTCGTCTGGGACAAGGCCAAGGTCAAGACGCTGGTGAACGAGCTGAACAACGACCAGAAGGTCACCGTCTCCGGCAACTAGGCACTCGTCCACGGCGGGGTAAAGCATCGATCAAGGCGCGCTGTTCATTCCGCCGATACCGGACGAATCGACCGGATGTGCGAGTCCGGGGTTTGTCAACGCCGTGTCCAGCCGCTGAACTGTGTGGACAGTGTGTGCGATCCGGCGCGGAACGACCGCGCCGTCGTACGCCGTTCGACCGACTGTAGCGAGGGGCTTGGGGGGCGACTCGTCGCGCGGCCCGGCGGAGGACGAAGCGACCGTGGACACACAAGGCCGTGGACGGGGTGACGGCAGCGCCGCGTCGGTCCGGCGGAACACCGCGGCGACCGGCACGGGCCGGGCGAAGCACCCTCCCGGCCCGATGGGGCAGGTGCGTGAACTCGCGGCGCTCCCGGGCCTTTCGGCGTCCGCCGGCGAAGACACATGCGCCTCGTGACGCAAGGGCCCGGTTCTGCGTCTAACTGAGCGCGGCGGCGCCACGGCACGGGCCGGGGCCGGCCCCGCGCTTCGGACTGTGCCCGGTCACCACGGCACACGACCGACACACAAACGACAAGGGCGCCGTACGCCTCCGCGGAGGGCGGTGGGCGCGCAACGAAGCCGCGGTGTAAGGGTGCCGAGGGCGGGAGGGCAGGAGATGACACGCAGCAGCGTGGACCAGGAGGGGGCGGTACCGCGTGCTCGGCACACCGGTGAAACCGATGCGGAGGGCGAGCCGGAGGGCGGGCGCCGTGACCGTCGGCGCAACCGTGGCCACGAAGGTCGCACGGAGCCCGGATCACCGCGCCCCAAACGCCGGATACTGCGCTGGTCGGCGTTGACCCTGGCGGTCGTCATACTCGGCACCGCCGCCGCGGGTTACCTCTACTACGAGCATCTCAACGCCAACATCCAGAAGGACAAGCTGAACCTGGGCGACTCGGACGTGCCCGAGGCGACCCCGAACGCGGCCGGCCAGACGCCGCTGAACGTCCTGCTGATCGGCTCGGACAGCCGGAACAGCGCGAAGGACCTCCAACTCGGCGGGTCCAAGGGGGATGTGGGCCGCGCGGGCCTCGCGGACGTGCAGATGCTGGTGCATGTGTCGGCCGACCGCACCAACATGTCCGTGGTCAGCCTGCCCCGCGACACGATGATCCCGATCCCCAGGTGCACCGACCCGCACGACGGCCACAAGTACCCGGCGCTCTCCCTGGCCATGTCCAACGAGTCGCTGGCCCGCGGCGGCCCCGGCTGCACAGTCGCCACCTGGCAGAGCCTCACCAACATCCACATCGACCACTTCATGATGGTCGACTTCTCCGGCGTGGTCGACATGGCGGACGCCATCGGCGGCGTCCCGGTCTGCGTCAAGCAGAACGTCTGGTCGCACACCTCCGACGGGCACGGCTCCGGCCTGAAGCTGAAGGCGGGGACGACGTACGTCAAGGGCGAGCAGGCCCTGCAGTGGCTGCGCACTCGCTACGGCTTCGAGGACGGCAGCGACCTCGGCCGTACCCACGCCCAGCACATGTACATGAGCGCGATGGTGCGCCAGCTGCGCAAGAACGCGACGCTGACCAACCCCGGCGCGATGCGCGGTCTGGCGGAGACCGCGACGAAGGCCCTCAAGGTCGACGAGGGCCTGGGGACGATCGCGAAGCTGTACGACCTGTCCGAGGAGTTCAAGAAGGTCCCCACCAAGCGCATCACGATGACGACGCTGCCGACCGTGGAGTGGTCGCAGAACCGTGCCCGGCTCGTGCCCGCGCCCGGGGACGCGGACCAGCTCATCTCCATGGTCCGCGACGACACCCCGCTGGACGGACGCGGCGTGAAGCACAAGACCGTGGAGCAGCCGAAGACCCCCACGGACCCGGACGGCAAGATCGCGGTGCAGGTCCGCAACGGCACCGGATCGAACGACGCGGCCCCCACGCCCCAGCGGGCGAGCGGGGTCGTCCAGATCCTGCAGGGCAAGGGGTTCACCCAGGCCACGGCGGACACCACGCCGGCCTCGGAGGCCAGGACCACCGTCCTGTATCCCAGCGCCGACCTCGAAGGGGACGCCGAGGCGGTGGCCAAGGCACTCGGGATCCCGCTCAAGCAGGTGCGCAAGTCGACCGACGTCTCCGGCGTCACGCTGGTCGTGGGCGCCGACTGGCGCACCGGCACCGCGTACACGGCGCCCACCAAGCCGACGAAGGCGCCGTCCACGGCGGCCGTGCTCCCCGGCGACAAAAAGGACGCGTGCATGAGCGTCCAGAAGGGCTTCACCTGGTGAGGAAGGCGCGATGACCGGGCAGCCTCGGTCACCGCACAGGCCGCGCGTACGACGACGGGGCCGCGACTCCGCGAGGAGTTGCGGCCCCGTAGGCGTGCTGCGCGGCGGTGATCAGTACGCGGCGGTGCGTATCCGCATCTCACCGCTGACGCTGTCCATGTAGCCCGTGGCGTAGGACGTCATGCCCTTGTCGTACACCTGCGGGGTGTAGCACTGGGTCTGACCCTGCGTGATGGTGCAGCTGTAGGTGCGTCCGTCGTTGTTGCGGGTGACGGTCGCGACCGAGCAGGCGTACCCGGCGGAGGCGTTTCCGCACGCACCCTGCGGGTTCTTGAGGGTGAGCCGGGCCCAGGCCGTGTGACAGGTCAGGCTGTGGCGCAGCTCGATGGTGCCGTGGGTGCCGGCGCTGTTCGTCATCGGCGCGGACTCGACCGTGGTCCCGTCGTCGGCGCAGCCGGTGGACGCCGGGCTGGTGCCGTCGTTGGTGTACGCCTGCGCGCCACCGGTGGCGGCGATGACGGACAGGGCGACGCCGCCGAACACGACGGCGGTGCGAGCGAGGGCTCGCTTCTTCAGGTTCATGACTTTCTCCTGCGCATGCCGGGAGACCGGCCGGCGCATCAAGCCGCTCGGACAGTCGTAGTCGGGAAGAGCTGTGGTGCTGAGAGCCGCGGTGGTCAGCTTCCGTGGTCGCGCAGCCTGCGCCCGGTCATCGCGTATCCCCCGTCAGTCCCCACAGGTCGATCACAGGATCGACCGGAAGATCATGACCTATGGCCATGCCCACGGCAAACGCTATAGCCGTCCACAGGACGGGCAACGGCCGTTCACGGATGTGGAGATTGACGGACATCAACAACCGTGATCAACCGCGGCGCCAACTCGGGTTGCCGCCATTTCACATGCGACAGGACCGGCTCCCAGCCGGCCGGCGACTCCGCCGACCGCGTGTCGGCCCAGGGCTCGGGCGCCACCGCCAACGGCGGCATCCCCTATCTGCTATCTGCCGGTGCAGGTGACGCGCACCGGGACCTGGGACAACCGGCTCGACGGACAGAACGTACGGATGACCATCACGTCCGCCGCCACGACCGGAGCGGTTCTCTCCGTCCCCGAAGCGGCCATCAACGCCGGTGCGGACGCCCGTACCAGCGTCACCGTGGTGCGCCCCGACGGCTCGAGCACCGGGTACGGGTCCTCGTGGGCGTGTCGGCGGACGGCAAGGTGCAGGTCACACCGGTCGGCTCGGCGCGGCTGAAGGCGGGCGACCGCGTGGTGGTCGGCCGGTGAGCGAGCCGACCGCCGCCCCGCCCGTGATCCGGTTGCGTGGGGTCGCCAAGACCTACCCGGGCGCCGTCGCCGTGCACGCCCTGCACCCCACCGACCTCGACGTCGAGCGCGGCCACTTCGTCGCCGTGATGGGCCCCTCCGGTTCGGGAAAGTCCACCCTGCTCAATCCGATCGGCAAGCTGGACCGGCCCACGGCCGGCCGCTACGAGTTCAGCGGCACCGATGTCTCCGCCCTCCGGAAGCACGAACGCACGGCGCTGCGCGGCCGCCGGGTCGGTTTCGTCTTCCAGTCCCTCCACCTGCTGGCGCACCGTACGGCCACCGAACGCGGCCCTGGCCCAGCTGTACGTCACGACCGACCGCGGCGCCCGCACCGACCGGGCCGTCGCGGCGCTGCGCACCGTGGGCCTCGGTCACCGGCTGGACGCGCTGCCGCCCACCCTGTCCGGTGGCGAACGCCAAAGCGTCGCCGTGGCGCGGGCGTTGGTCAACCGACCCGAACTGATCCTCTGTGACGAACCCACCGGCAACCTCGACTCCGCGACCTCGGCGCACGTGATGAACCTGCTCGAAGAACTCCACGCGGCGGGACTCACCGTCGTGGTCATCACCCACGACCCCGCCGTGGCCGAACGGGCCCGGCGCGTGCTGACCATCCGCGACGGCCGGATCCTCACCGACACCGACCGGCGGGCGGCCGCGTGACCGGGGGCCGGTTCACAGCGGTGGTCCGGCGGGCCGGGCGGGACCGGCGACCGTCGCCGGCGCCCCCGTCCCGGCTGCTCGTGCGCGACATGTTCGCCGAGTCCCTCGCCGGCCTGGTGCAGCGGCCCGGCCGCTCGGTGCTCACGACGCTGGGCACGGTGCTCGGCGTGGGCGCCTTCGCTCGGCACACTCGGCGGACTGATCGGCACGGCGATCGGGGTGTGCACGGTGGTCACCGTCGCCCTGGGGCAGCCCTGGACCGCCATCGTGGACCCGATGACCGTCCTGCCCGCCCCGCTCGTGGGCTCCGTCGTCGCCCTGCCGTTGGGCCTCTACCCCGCGCTGCGGGCGGCCCGCATCGAGCCGCTGGAGGCGCTGCGGCAGTGACCGTCCGAGGGCACCCTTCCGGGTGCCCTCGCCCCTTTCCGGCTCTCGGCGGCGAGGCTCACATGCCGGCGCCCGCCATCGCACGGCAGGTCTCCGAACAGCGGCGACACGCCTCCGCACAGCGCATCATCTGCTGGTCGTCGCGCATGGACATACACGCCTCGGCGCACATCTCGCACACCTTGGCGCAGAGCGTGCACATCTCGGCGGACATGGGTGAACGGCGCATCATCATGTCGGCGCACATGCGGGTCATCTCGGAGCAGTCCATCAGGGCACGCATGACCTGCATCTGCTGCTGGCCGCCCTTCTGCATGCAGGAGCTCATGGTCTCCTCGCAGACGCTGTGGCAGTTCATGCAGGCCTCGACGCACTCCTGCATCTGCTGGGTGAGCGCCGGCATCATCTGGGACTGGGTCATGGCTCCTCCTCGGAGGGCGGGGGCCCGGGGCAGACCCCGTATGCTTCCGTCCTACGTCGCCCCGGCCCCGCGCGCATGTGACCGACCGGTCGTAAGGTGCGGCGCGGCAGCAGAAAGGCGCCCCGGAGGGCGCCTTTCCGAACAGACCCGAAGATCCTTACCGCTAGGGCAGGTTGCGGGCCATGACGATCCGCTGGACCTGATTCGTGCCTTCGTATATCTGGGTGATCTTGGCATCGCGCATCATGCGCTCCACCGGGTAGTCGCGGGTGTAGCCGTAGCCGCCGAGGAGCTGGACGGCGTCGGTGGTGACCTCCATCGCGACGTCCGAGGCGAAGCACTTGGCGGCGGCGCCCAGGTAGGTGAGGTCGGCGTCGCCGCGCTCGGAGGCGGCCGCGGCCTGGTAGGTGAGGGCGCGGGCCGCCGAGATCTTCATCGACATGTCGGCGAGCATGAACTGGATGCCCTGGAAGTCGGCGATCGGCTTGCCGAACTGCTTGCGCTCCTGGACATAGCCCTTGGCGTAGTCGAAGGCGCCCTGCGCCACACCGAGCGCCTGGGCGGCGATGGTGATGCGGGTGTGGTCCAGGGTCTTCATGGCCGTCATGAAGCCGGTGCCCTCCTCGCCGATCATGCGGTCGGCGGGGATGCGGACGTTGTCGAAGTAGACCTCGCGGGTCGGGGAGCCCTTGATGCCGAGCTTCTTCTCAGGAGCACCGAAGGAGACGCCCTCGTCCGACTTCTCGACGACGAAGGCGGAGATGCCCTTGGAGCGCTTGGCCGGGTCCGTGACCGCCATCACCGTGTAGTACTCGCTCACGCCCGCGTTGGTGATCCAGCGCTTCACGCCGTTGAGGATCCAGTGGTCGCCGTCGCGGACTGCCTTGGTCTTCATGCCGGCCGCGTCCGAGCCCGCCTCCGGCTCGGAGAGGCAGTACGAGAACATCCCGTCGCCCTTGGCGAGCGGGGTCAGGTACTTCTTCTTCAGCTCCTCGCCGCCGGAGAGGATCACCGGGAGGGAGCCGAGCTTGTTCACGGCGGGGATGAGGGAGGAGGACACGCAGGCGCGAGCCACCTCCTCGATCACGATCACCGTGGCGAGCGCGTCGGCGCCGGCGCCGCCGTACTCCTCGGGGACGTGCACCGCGTGCAGGTCATTGGCGACGAGGGCGTCGAGGGCCTCCTGCGGGAAGCGGGCCTCCTCGTCCACCGCCGCGGCGTACGGCGCGATCTTCGCCTCGACCAGGGAACGGACGGCGTCGCGGAGCATGTCGTGCTCCTCCGACGGGCGGTACAGGTCGAAGTCAGCCGATCCGGCCACGGTCTCTCACGCTCCAAAGACGCAGTGATACTGACGCTAATTACCGTTAAGTAACTCAAATTTTAGAGGGCCGCCCGCGGCGCGCCTACGTGAGCTACACGACAGCGGGGAAATTGCCCTTCGAGGCGCCCGACTATGCTCAGGGGCCGCAACACCGACGTACCCGAGCTGGAGCGCATCCATGAGCCTGAAGATCACCGTGATCGGCACCGGCTACCTCGGCGCCACACACGCCGCGGCCATGGCCGAGCTCGGCTACGAGGTGCTGGGACTCGACGTCATACCCGAGAAGATCGCCATGCTGGAGCGCGGCGAGACCCCCATGTACGAGCCGGGGCTGGAGGAGCTGCTGCGCAAGCACGTGGCCGGCATCGAGGGCTCCACCGGGCGGCTCCGCTTCACCACCGACTGGGCCGAGGTCGGCGCCTTCGGTGACGTCCACTTCGTGTGCGTGAACACCCCGCAGCGGCACGGGGAGTACGCGGCCGACATGTCGTACGTCGACTCCGCCGTCTCCTCTCTCGCCCCGCATCTGCACGGCCCGGCCCTGGTCGTCGGCAAGTCGACCGTGCCGGTGGGCTCGGCCGAGCGGCTGGCCCGCTATCTCGCCGAGCACGCCCCCGCGGGCGGCGACGCCGAGCTGGCCTGGAACCCGGAGTTCCTGCGCGAGGGCTTCGCCGTGCAGGACACCCTGCACCCGGACCGGATCGTGGTGGGCGTGGGCAGCGAGCGCGCCGAGAAGCTGCTGCGGGAGGTGTACGCGACGCCGATCGGCGAGGGCACGCCGTTCGTGGTGACCGACTTCCCGACGGCCGAACTGGTGAAGACGGCCGCGAACTCCTTCCTCGCGACGAAGATCTCCTTCATCAACGCGATGGCGGAGGTGTGCGAGGCCGGGGGCGGTGACGTGGCGAAGCTGGCGGAGGCCATCGGGCACGACGACCGGATCGGGAAGAAGTTCCTGCGCGCCGGGATCGGCTTCGGCGGCGGCTGTCTACCGAAGGACATCCGGGCGTTCATGGCGCGGGCGGGCGAGCTGGGCGCGGACCAGGCACTGACCTTCCTGCGCGAGATCGACTCCATCAACATGCGCCGGCGCGGGCAGATGGTGGAGATGACCCGGGAGGCGCTCGGCGGCGGTTCCTTCCTCGGCAAGCGGGTCGCGGTGCTCGGCGCCACGTTCAAGCCCGACTCGGACGACGTGCGCGACTCGCCCGCGCTGAACGTGGCCGGCCAGATCCACCTCCAGGGCGGCCAGGTCACGGTGTACGACCCGAAGGGCATGGCCAACGCCCGGCGCGTGTTCCCGACCCTCGGGTACGCCGACTCCGCGCCGGACGCCGTACGGGGCGCCGATGTCGTCCTGCACCTCACCGAGTGGCGGGAGTTCCGCGAGCTGGACCCGGCGACGCTCGGCGAGGTCGCGGCGGCCCGGCTGATCCTGGACGGCCGCAACGCACTCGACCCGGAGCTGTGGCGCCGGGCGGGCTGGACGTACCGGGCGATGGGCCGCCCGACCGCATAACCCACCGGACAGGTGACGCCGGTTCGGCCGAGGCTCAGTCGGCCGAACCGGCGTCTTTCCGCATTCTGCACCACCGGACACATACGTGGCCGGTGAACTGTCTGTGTCTTACCCCTCCTTGGCCCGGTACCGGCGCATTTTCGCCCGCGCCCCGCACACCTGCATGGAGCACCAGCGGCCGCGTCCGGCCGGACTGCGGTCGTAGTACGCCCAGTGGCAGGTCTCGGACTCGCAGGCCTTCAGCCGCATCCAGGTGCCCTGCGTCACCCCCTCGGCGACGGAAGCGGCGACCCGGGAGAGCAGCGGGGCGTCCGGGGCGGGGGCGAGGGCCGCGGAGCCGTCGCGGTCGTCCACGGCGACGTACAGGGGGGCGCGGGACAGCAGCGCGCCCAGCGGGGTCACCCCGCGGTGCGGCGCGTGCCCGGCGTGCGCGAGCAGCGTGGCCCGCAGCGACTCCCGCAGCTCCCGCGCCTCCGCCAGCCCGTCCTCGGCGATCCCGAAGCGCGCCCGACCCTCCTCGGTGTCCAGCGTGTCGGCGCCGCTCTCGATGTCCAGCGTGTTGACCAGGGACTCGACCAGCGCCAGGGCTCCGGGGGCGGCCGATCTCTCATTCATGGTTGCGACGTTACCCCCAATGCGGGAGCATGCAGTAACCGTTACCGGTTGCCCGACTCTACGGGTAACCCTGTCCGTGACGACTTACGGAGGTAGTCATGGCTCTCGCCAAGTTCGGTGTCGTGGTACTGGACTGTCCCGACCCCCGTGCGCTGGCCGGCTTCTACGCCGAGGTGCTGGGCGGCACGGTGGAGGGGGACGGCGAGTGGGTCGACCTGAAGGTGCCCGGGGGGACGGCACTGGCCTTCCAGCAGGCGCCCGGGCACGTGCCGCCGAAGTGGCCCGCGCCGGACGACTCGCAGCAGTTCCACCTGGATCTGGTCGTGGAGGACCTGGACGCGGCGGAGAAGGGGGTGCTGGAGCTGGGCGCCAAGCCGCTGGACGCGGAGGACCGCGAGCGGACCTTCCGTGTGTACGCCGACCCGGCTGGGCACCCGTTCTGTCTGTGCGCCTGCTGAGGCGTCCGAAGGAGGACATCATGGCGTCCGTCGCCCGGTTCCGCTCCGTCGTGCTCGACTGCCCCGATCCGCATGCGCTGGCCGCCTTCTACGCGGCGGTGGCCGGGGGCACCCCGGACGCCGAGGACGACGACTGGGTCGTCCTGCGGGTGCCGGACGGGCCGCGGCTGGCCTTCCAGCGAGCCGAGGGGTACACCCCGCCGGAGTGGCCGCGCGCGGACCGCAACGGCCAGCAGTTCCACCTCGACTTCGACGCGGGCCGGACCTGGGCGGAGATCGACGTGGCGCATGAGCGGGTGCTGGCGCTGGGCGCCCGGCCGCTGGATCTGGAGGACCGGGAGAAGAAGGACTTCCAGGTGTACGCCGACCCCGCCGGGCATCCGTTCTGCCTGTGCCGGATCGACCACCCGTGACCCGGGTGAGCTAGGGGGTGTGCAGCTCGCCGATCCTCGCGTTCGACGCCTCCCGGCGGTGCTGGGCGGCGCGGGCCGTGAAGTCCGCGCTGCGCAGCACCCGTTGGACGTTGCCCCAGGTCAGCAGGGACAGCTCGGTCTCGGACCAGCCGCGCCGGAGCAGTTCGGCGATCAGGTGGGGGTAGCGGGAGGTGTCGGCGAGGTCGCGGGGGTGGGCGGCGCCGGAGTCGTAGGTGCCGGACAGGCCGACGCACTCGGCGCCGGCCACGTCGCGGACGTGGTCGAGGTGGTCGGCGACGTCCTGGACCGTCGGCCCGGTCTGCTCGGCGGTCAGCGGCACCATGCACAGGCCCTTCGCCGCGCCCAGCGCCGCGAGCAGTCCGTCGGGCAGGTTGGCCGGGTGGGGGCGCAGGGCGCCGGCGGCGGAGCGGGTGCACAGCACGGGCGTCTTGGACAGCGCGAAGGCACGTTCGGCGGTGGCCCCGGAGGCGGCGGAGACATCGGCGAGCACCCCGAGCCGGTTCATCTCGCGCACCACCTCCTCGCCGAACCGGGTCAGGCCCGTCTCCCCCGCCCAGGCGGTGCCGGCGAGCGTGAGCACGCGCAGGCCGAGGGCGTGCAGGACGCGCAGGATGCCGAGGGAGTCGTCGAGCGCGGTGGCGTGGGCGGGGCCCAGCACCACAGCGACCCGGCCGCAGTTGCGGGCGTCGATGATCTGCCCGGCATTGCCCACCAGGCGCAGTCCCTCCGGGTGGGCCTCGATCACCGCGCGCGCCTGGTCCAGCTGTTCCAGGGTCGCGGAGACCGCACGGTCGCCGCCGGGGCCCTCGGGCAGGTGCAGCGACCAGAACAGCGCGCCCACGTGCCCCTCACGCATCCGGGGTATGTCGGTGTCGACGGCCGCCTCGCCCAGCTCCAGGTCGTACCAGGACAGATGACGCAGGGCCCAGGGCAGTCCGCTGTAGCCGTCGGCGACCGGGTGGGCGGCCAGCAGGGCGTGGGCCCGCTCCAGGGACGCGGACTCCGAGGGGAAGGGGTCGTCCGGCAGGCCGTCACCCTCGTCGACCTCGGTCGGGGAGGGGATGTCGTCCTGGAGGTCGGCCATGGCGGGCTCCGTACGTCGTCGTTGCCTACGCGGTCGTGAGCTACGTCGGGCTGGGGCGTATCGCCACGGTCGCACGGAGGGGAGGATGGCTTCCTGGTGAGTGGGGCGTTCGGGGGTACGGCCGGTCAGGCGTCCCGGGGCGTGCGGATCACCCCGTCCAGGGTCTCCCGGACGGGGCGACCATGCGGTCGATCCGCGCGCGCTCGGCGGTCAGGTCCCGCACCAGGCGCGGGGTGGCGATCGCGGAGGGCCTGCCGTCCCGGTCGCGCATGCAGGGCAGCGGCTGCCGGATCTTCCCGCTGCGCAGCCCGGCCGCGTACAGCTCCTGGATCCGGATGACCCGGTCGACGGCCGTCTCCGGGCAGTCGCGGTGGCCGCCGGGGGTGCGCTCGGCGGTGAGCGGCCCTGGGTCTCCGTCCGAAGGGGCTGGACCTCGCCCATCTGCACCCGGTGCGCTCCGACCCGGCCACCGGCTGGTACCGGCGGATCCGGGCAGTCTGGCCCGGCGTCCTGATCGGCAACCCCGACCTGACCGAGCTGTCCACGCAGGCCGTCACCCGGGCCGCGCGGGAGATGCCGGCGGCCGGCGCCGATCTGGTGGCGCTCGGCCGGCCGTTCCTCGCCAACCCGGACCTGGTCACCCGGTGCGCCTCGGCGCACCGCTCGACCCGGTCCGGGACCGGTACTTCATGGGCGGGGCCGCCGGCTACAACGACTACCCCGCCCCGGCGGATCAGGCGGGAGCGCCGTCCAGCGACTCGATGGTGGCGTTGGACGGGGCGCGGGTCGCCTGCAGGTCACGCGCCACGTCCTCCGCAGCGCCCAGCACCCGTACCGCGTTCTGCCAGGTCAGCTTGGCCAGGTCGGCCTTGGACCAGCCGCGGTCCAGCAGTTCGGCGAGCAGGTTCGGGTAGCCGGAGACGTCGCCGAGGCCGTCCGGGGTGAAGGCGGTGCCGTCGTAGTCGCCGCCGATGCCCAGGTGGTCGATGCCGGCGACCTCACGCATGTGGTCCAGGTGGTCCGCGACCGTGGACACCGTGGCGACCGGGCGCGGGTTCCGCTCCTCGAAGGCCTGGTGGATCTTCATCGCCTCGGGGCCGGTGTCGAGGTGGTGCAGACCGTGGGCGCGCAGGTTGTCGTCGGCCGCGGCCGTCCAGTCGACGGCCGCCTGGAGCACGAACTTCGGCACGAAGGTCACCATCGCCACCCCGCCGTTGGCCGGCAGGCGCTCCAGCACGTCGTCGGGGATGTTGCGCGGATGGTCGCACACGGCCCGCGCGGAGGAGTGCGAGAAGACCACCGGCGCGGACGTGGTGTCCAGCGCGGCCCGCATGGTCGAGGGGGCCACGTGGGAGAGGTCGACCAGCATGCCGAGGCGGTTCATCTCGCGGACCACCTCGCGGCCGAACGCAGACAGACCGCCCACCTTCGGCTCGTCCGTGGCGGAGTCCGCCCAGTCGTTGTTGTGGTTGTGGGTGAGCGTCATGTAGCGCACACCCAGCTCGTACAGACCGCGCAGGGTGCCGAGGGAGTTGTCGATGGAGTGACCGCCCTCCGCGCCCATGAGGGAGGCGATACGGCCCTCCGCGCGCGCCGCCTCCATGTCGGCTGCGGTCTGCGCGGCCCGCAGATCGGCGGGGTGCCCGGCGATCAGCTGCCGTACGCAGTCGATCTGCTCCAGGGTCGCCGGCACCGCCCCGGGCCGGTCCGAGGGCACATACACCGACCAGTACTGCGCCCCGACCCCGCCCGCGCGCAGCCGGGGGATGTCGGTGTGCAGGTGGTCGTCCTGGCGTACGGCGATGTCGCGGGCGGCGAGGTCGTAGCGGACCTGCTGGCGCAGCGCCCACGGCAGGTCGTTGTGGCCGTCGACGACCGGGAACTCGCGCAGCAGGGACCGTGCTTCGTCCAGTGAGGTCATTGCCTGTTACTTCCCGAAGCCGAACCCGCTCGACCCCTCGACTTTCGAGCGCAGCCGCTTGCCCTTCTCGGTGGCCTGGTCGTTGAGGTCCTGCTGGAAGTCGCGCATCTTGTGCAGCAGGTCCTCGTCGTGCGCGGCGAGGATGCGGGCCGCGAGGAGACCGGCGTTGCGGGCACCGGCGACGGAGACGGTGGCGACGGGCACGCCGGCCGGCATCTGCACGATGGACAGCAGGGAGTCCATGCCGTCCAGGTACTTCAGCGGCACCGGCACACCGATGACCGGCAGCGGGGTGACGGAGGCGAGCATGCCCGGCAGATGGGCGGCACCCCCCGCCCCTGCGATGATCACCTTCAGTCCGCGGTCGGCGGCCTGCTCGCCGTAGTTGATCATCTCGCGGGGCATGCGGTGCGCGGAGACGACGTCGACCTCGTAGCCGATCTCGAACTCGTCCAGGGCCTTGGCGGCGGCCTCCATGACGGGCCAGTCGGAGTCCGACCCCATGACGATGCCAACAACGGGGCTCATTCGGTGATCGTGCCTCTCAAGTAGCCGGCAGCGTGACGGGCGCGCTCCAGCACGTCGTCCAGGTCGTCGCCGTAGGTGTTGACGTGGCCGACCTTGCGGCCGGGCTTCACGTCCTTGCCGTACATGTGGATCTTGAGCTTGGGGTCGCGGGCCATGCAGTGCAAGTAGGCGGAGTACATGTCCGGGTAGTCGCCGCCCAGGACGTTGACCATCACGGTCCACTGGGCGCGCGGGCGCGGGTCGCCGAGCGGCAGGTCGAGGACCGCGCGGACGTGGTTGGCGAACTGCGAGGTGATCGCGCCGTCCTGGGTCCAGTGGCCGGAGTTGTGCGGGCGCATCGCCAGCTCGTTGACGAGGACGCGGCCGTCGCGGGTCTGGAACAGCTCGACCGCGAGGTGCCCGATGACGCCCAGCTCCTTGGCGATGGTCAGGGCCATCCGCTCGGCCTCGAGGGCGAGGGATTCGTCCAGGGCGGGCGCGGGGGCTATGACCGTGTCGCAGACGCCGTTCACCTGCCGGGACTCCACCACCGGGTAGGCCACGGCCTGGCCGTGCGGGGAGCGTACGACGTTGGCGGCGAGCTCGCGGACGTAGTCGACCTTCTCCTCCGCGAGGACCGGGACGCCGGCCCGGAACGGCTCGCTGGCCTCCTCGGCGGTCTCCACGACCCACACGCCCTTGCCGTCGTAGCCGCCGCGGACGGTCTTCAGGACGACCGGGAAGCCGTCACCCTGGGCCGCGAACCGGACCACGTCCTCCGGGTCGGCGACGATCCGGTGCCGCGGGCACGGAATGCCGATCGCGTCGAGCTTCGCGCGCATCACGCCCTTGTCCTGGGCGTGCACCAGCGCGTCGGGCCCCGGACGCACGGGGATGCCGTCCGCCTCCAAGGCCCTGAGGTGCTCGGTGGGTACATGTTCGTGATCGAAGGTGATCACATCACAACCGCGCGCGAACTCGCGCAGCGTGTCCAGATCGCGATAGTCGCCGATGACGACATCGCTCACGACCTGGGCCGCCGAGTCCTGAGGGGTGTCACTGAGAAGCTTGAACCTGATGCCCAACGGGATGCCCGCCTCGTGCGTCATACGCGCGAGCTGCCCCCCGCCGACCATGCCGACTACCGGGAACGTCACACCCCTAGCGTATCGGCCACGCCGGGACGGCCGGATCGCGTCCCTCTCACAGACTCTTACCAGTCGCTTTCCGCCCTCTTTCCGATCTGTTTCCTGGTCTTGGCCTTGAGCACAGGCGGGGGACGGTTCGTCTGGATAGCATGGCTGGGCCGACGAAACCTACGGACAGGAGCTGCACAGCCATGGAACCTCGTTCCTCGGGGCTGCAACGGCTCGTACGCGAGGTGGCCAAGTTCGGCACCGTCGGCGTTGCGGGCATCTTCGTCAACCTCGGCGTGTTCAACCTGGTCCGCCACGTCTCCGACCTGCCGGTGGTACGCGCCAGCATCATCGCGACCGTGGTCGCCATCGCCTTCAACTACGTGGGCTTCCGTTACTGGACGTACCGGGACCGCGACAAGGGCGGCCGGACCAAGGAGCTCACGCTCTTCCTCTTCTTCAGCGCCATCGGCCTGGTGATCGAGAACGGCGTGCTGTACGCGGCGACCTACGGCTTCGGCTGGGACAGCCCGCTGCAGAGCAACGTCTTCAAGTTCGTCGGCATCGGCGTCGCCACCCTCTTCCGCTTCTGGTCGTACCGCACCTGGGTGTTCCGGGTGCAGCCGTCGCAGGAGGCGGAGTCGATCCTGGTGGCCGAGTCGAAGAGGCCGCACTCCGAGCCGAAGCCGAAGTCCCAGCGGGTTCCGTAACCCGGTTCAGCGCACCGTCGGCCGGTCCTCCTCCGCCTTGCGAGTCGGCGGCGTGCGGGACAGGAACAGACCGAACACCGGCGGCTGAGCTTGCAGCAGCTCAAGGCGGCCGCCGTCGGCCTCCGCGAGGTCGCGGGCGACGGCCAGGCCGATCCCCGTGGAGTTCCGTCCGCTGATCGTCCGCTCGAAGATCCGCGCGCCGAGGTCGGCCGGGACCCCGGGCCCCTCGTCGGTCACCTCGACCACGGCCTGGTTGCCTGTGACCCGGGTGCGCAGCGCGACGGTCCCGCCCCCGTGCATGAGGGAGTTCTCGATCAGCGCCGCCAGCACCTGGGCGACCGCCCCCGGCGTGCCGACGGCCTGCAGATGCCGCTTGCCGGAGCTGACGATGGCCCGGCCGGCGCTGCGGTAGGCGGGCCGCCACTCGGCGAGCTGCTGCTGGATGACCTCGTCCAGGTCGAAGGTGACGGCGGAGCCGGTGCGCGGGTCGCGGGAGTTCGTCAGCAGCCGCTCGACCACGTCCGTGAGCCGCTCGACCTGGGTGAGCGCGACGTTCGCCTCCTCCTTCACGATGTCCGGGTCGTCCGTGAGGGTGATCTCCTCAAGGCGCATGGACAGCGCGGTCAGCGGGGTGCGGAGCTGGTGGGAGGCGTCGGCGGCCAGCCGCCGCTCGGCGGTCAGCATGCGCCCGATCCGCTCGGCGGACGAGTCCAGCACATCGGCGACCCGGTCCAGCTCGGGGACGCCGTACCGCTTGTGCCGCGGGCGGGGATCGCCGGAGCCGAGCCGCTCGGCGGTCTCCGCGAGGTCGGTCAGCGGGGAGGCAAGCCGGTTGGCCTGACGTACGGCGAGCAGCACCGCCGCGACCACCGCGAGCAGCGCCACCAGGCCGATGATCAGCAGGGTACGGCCGACCTCGCGGGTCACCGAGGAGCGCGGCTCCTGCACGGTGACGGTCTCGCCCTCCTCGCCCTGCTGGGTGGCGCGGATGACATCGCCCCGCGGCTTGGTGCCGATCTCTATCGGCGCCTGCCCCGGCATACGGATGACCGCGTACTGCTCCTTGCTCACCGGATTGCGCAGCACGTCCGCGTTGACCTTCTCCGCGGCGAGGAGCCGGCTGTCGACGATGCTGGCCAGCCGGATCGCCTCGGAGTCCACGCGCTCCTGGGCGCTGTTACTGATCGTCCGGGACTCGACGATCACCAGGGAGATGCCGAAGACGGCGATCACCACGAGGACGACGGCGAGGGTGGACTGGATGAGACGTCGGCGCATGTTCCGTTACCTGAGGTGATCGCTGGCCCTGGGAAGGGCCCCCGGGGAGGGGCTCAGCTCTTCTCGAAGCGGAAGCCCACTCCACGCACCGTGGCGATGTAGCGGGGGTTCGCCGCGTCGTCGCCGAGCTTCTTGCGCAGCCAGGAGATGTGCATGTCGAGGGTCTTGGTGGACGACCACCATGTGGTGTCCCAGACCTCGCGCATCAGCTGGTCGCGCGTGACGACCCGGCCGGCGTCCCGCACCAGGACCCGGAGCAGGTCGAACTCCTTGGCCGTGAGCTGGAGTTCCTCGTCGCCCATCCACGCCCGGTGCGACTCGACGTCGATCCGCACCCCGTGCGTGGCCGGCGGCTGCTGCGGCTCGGCGGCACCGCGCCGGAGCAGGGCCCGTACCCGGGCGAGCAGTTCGGCGAGCCGGAAGGGCTTGGTGACGTAGTCGTCGGCGCCCGCGTCCAGGCCGACGACGGTGTCCACCTCGTCGGCGCGCGCGGTCAGGATGAGGATCGGCACGGTGTGGCCGTCGGCCCGCAGCCGGCGGGCGACCTCCAGGCCGTCCATGCCCGGCAGGCCCAGGTCCAGTACGACCAGGTCGACGCCGCCCTGCATTCCGGCGTCGAGCGCGGTGGGACCGTCCTCGCGCACCTCGACCTCGTAACCTTCCCGGCGCAGGGCGCGGGCCAGCGGCTCCGAGATGGACGCGTCGTCCTCGGCGAGCAGTACACGGGTCATGCAGTGATGGTAGACCGCCCGCGCACGGTGCTGGGGTGTGATCGCTTCCAGGAACTCTTACCTTCGTACGCCGCCGGCACGGCGTTGGTATGAACCATCGCTCTGCGGATGCGATCGTAGGAAGGACCTTCGATTCCGGTCCCGCGGTTCCCCCGACACCTGTGATCCGCGTCTCAAGTCCTTCCATATCCGGCAGTGTCCTGTCTTAAAGTGACCTGAACGCCTGTAGTACACCAGGGGACCTTCGGCGGGCAGATGACGCTGAGGGTCTCTTTTGTGTGCGGGCTGATCAAGATCAGCCTTGAAAGGAATGACCTCTGGCCGGGCTCCGCAGCGCATCGCCGCGCGACGGGGCGTGGATCCCGGTGGTCGCCGTCCATCGCCTCCGAGACCCGGATGCGGAATCCCCTCGGGCGTTGGGGCGGACGACCGACCGTTCCGGTGCCGGCCCCCGCCGGGCGCGCAACGCTCCACAAGCGCGTCCCGACCAGCAAGGAACGACCATGGCGTCCAGCCTGACGAAGGACTCGGTCCGCCCGGGCACCCCCGGGTCCGAGAAGACCTTCTTCGGCCACCCCCGCGGCCTGGCCACTCTCTTCATGACCGAGATGTGGGAGCGTTTCTCCTACTACGGCATGAGGGCTCTGCTCCCGCTGTACCTGGTGGCTCCGGGCGGCCTGCACCTGAGCGCGGGCACGGCCACCGCGATCTACTCGGTGTACGTGTCGCTCGTGTACCTGCTCGCCCTGCCCGGCGGCTGGGTCGCGGACCGCTTCCTCGGCCCCCGCAAGACGGTCGCCGTCGCGGGCATCGTCATCATGCTCGGCCACCTCTGCCTCGCGCTGCCCGTGGCCGCCAGCTTCTTCGTCGGCCTGGGTCTCGTCGCCATCGGTTCGGGTCTGCTGAAGGCCAACATCTCCACGATGGTCGGCCACCTCTACAAGGGCCCGGACGACCCGCGCCGGGACGGTGGCTTCACCCTCTTCTACATCGGCATCAACCTCGGTGCCTTCGCCGCTCCGCTGGTCATCGGCACCGTCGGTGAGAACGTCAACTGGCACTTCGGCTTCGCGCTGGCCGCACTCGGCATGGCGCTGGGTCTGGCCCAGTACCTGCTCGGCGGCCGCCACCTGAACCCGAAGAGCAGCGAGGTCCCGACCCCGCTCACCGCCGCGGAGAAGTCCGCCACCCTGCGCAAGGGCCTGATCTGGCTCGTCATCGCCGCGGTCTTCTACGGCCTCGTCGGCGGCACCGGCCACTTCACCCTGAACTGGGCGCTGATCCCGCTCACCCTGATCGGCCTGATCGTCCCGATCCTGGTCATCGCCCGCATCCGCCGGGACAAGGACCTGGACTCGGCCGAGAAGTCGAAGGTGTCGGCGTACATCTGGTTCTTCGTCGCCGCCGCCGTCTTCTGGATGATCTACGACCAGGGTGGCTCGACCCTGTCGCTCTTCGCGGACAGCTCGGCCAAGAACTCGATCGCCGGCTGGACGTTCCCGGTCTCCTGGTACCAGTCGGTCAACCCGGTCATGATCATGGCGCTGGCGCCGGTCTTCGCCTGGCTGTGGCTGTGGCTGAACCACCGTGGCAAGGAGCCGAGCACGATCGTGAAGTTCGCCTCCGGTCTGGTGCTGATCGGTGCGTCCTTCTTCCTCTTCCTCGCCCCGCTGTCGATCGCCGAGGGCGGTCACAAGGCCGCGGCGATGTGGCTGGTCGCGATCTACTTCGTGCAGACCGTCGGTGAGCTGACGCTGTCTCCGGTGGGTCTGTCCGTCACGACGAAGATGGCGCCGAAGAAGTACGCCTCGCAGATGATGGGCGTCTGGTTCCTCGCGGTCACCGCGGGCGACTCGGTCACCGCGCTGGTGTCCAACCCGGCCATCGGCGGCGTCAACCTCGACAAGATGGGCTTCGTCGCCCTGGAGGCCGTGCTCGCCGTCGTCGCCGGTGCGGCGGTGTGGATCTACCGCAAGAAGGTCAACAAGCTGATGGGCGACGTGCACTAGTCGTCCGGGCCTGGCTCGGAGAGGGCCGCCGCATCCCTGTGGGTGCGGCGGCCCTCTTTCATGTCAGGAGGGTCGGTGAGGTCAGGAGGGTCAGCGTGCCCTTCGTTTCGGCATGAACGTGAACACCGCGCCGCCCAGCAGGATCGCCGTGCCCGCCACCAGGCCGAGGGCCTTCAGGGCGCCGTGGTCGCTCGCACCGGTCTGGGCGAGGCCGCCGGAGCCTGAGGTGCTGCCCCCGCCGCTCGTCGAGCCGCCGGAGGTGGACGTGCCTCCGGACGCGCCGCCCTGCTGCCGGCTGGTGTCCAGGGTGAGCGAGACCTCCGTCTTCGTCGGCGTGCACGTCGTGGTGGTACCGAGCGCCTTGACCGTCAGGACGCCCGGGGACAGCGTCGAGGTGCCGCTCGCGCCGGGCTTGTAGGTGCCGGTGAGGTCGGGGATCTCGATCGGGTCGCCGGACTTGATGTCCTTCGCGTTCGTCGGCCCCTCCACATGCACCGTGCCCTTGTCGGCGCCGCCCAGCACCACCTCCATGGACGGCTTCACGGACCCCTTCGGGATGTCGGCGGGGCTGTTCATCACCGACTTCTTGAACTGCACGGTGAGATCGAAGTTCCCGCCGTTCTTCTTCGCGTTGATCTGCACCGGCGAGGTCGCGTTCTTGTCGCCGATCGGGGTCTTGCAGGCGTAGGGGATCTGCACCTCCTTGCCGGTGTAGTCGGTCTGGCCGCTGCCGCCGGTCGCCGTGGCGGTGGCCGACTGGGTGGGGGTGCCCGACCCGGTCGGGGTCGTGGACTGCGTCGGTGTCGCACTGGACGTGCTGCCGCCGCCGTCACCCCCGGTCACCTGGATGGTCGCCGCCTTCTGCACGGTCTCCTTCGGTGTGCACTTGGTGTCCGTCGACATGGCGTTGACGGTGTACGCGTCCGGTGTCAGCGTCACCTCGCCGGCCGTCGTCAGCTTGATGCTGCCCTTCATGTCGGACAGCACCATGGCGCCGCCCTTGGGGATCGCGGGGTTCGTGCGCGTCCCCTGCATGGCGATGTCGGCGACCTGCGCACCGGCCGCCTTCAGCACGCCGGACGGCTGGACGGAGTTCGCGGGCAGGTCGATGATGTCGGGATTCCTGGACGCGGCCTGCACGAACTTCCACACGACGTCCACCGTGTCGCCGACCTTCGCCGTGGCCGGGGCCGTGATGTCGACCTTCGTGGTGCCGTCGATCGGGCTGATGCCCGCGGGTGGCACACAGTGGGTGGCGTACGACACCTCGGCCGCCTGCGCGGGGCTCGCGGCGAGGCCGAGCAGGACGCCCGCACCGCTCAGCGCCAGCGCGGCGCCCGCGGCCGTACCTCTCCTTCGGATGCTCACGTCGGTCCTTTCCTGGTGGGAGTCGTGGGACTCGTCGGGCTGTCGGAGTGCGGTGCGGAGAGCCGGCCGGCCGGGTCACCCGGGACGGAGTCCGGGGCGAACCACGGCAGGGTCGGGTTCGTGGGGGGCGGCTCGGTGGTACGGCCGCCGGTGCGGGGCAGCCGGGGGAGCTGGGGCAGGCGCAGGGTGCGGGTGAGGCGGGCGGCAGCCGGGCGACGCGGGCGCACCCGGTCCACCACGGCCATGCCGGCGCGGAACAGCGCGGCCGGGACGACCAGGCAGAGCAGGATCCAGAACAGCGTCACGCCCCAGGGGCGGTCCACGCCCCACGGCTGTTCGGCGAGGACCCTGCCGTCGTACTTCAGGGAGACGGTGTAGTCGCCGTGCGCCCCGGCGGACAGCTCGACCGGCAGTCTGACCTCGGCCTCCCGGCCGGGCGCCAGGGTGCCGTGCCACTGCCGGTCGTCCCACTGCGGGGCGAAGACGCCGTGCGCCGAGCCGACTTGGAACACCGGGTCCTTGAGCGTGCCGGTGCCGGTGTTGCCGACGGTGAAGACGAGGGTGCGGCTCGGCGGCGCCCCGAACCAGGTGAGCAGTCCGCTCGACCCGGTCAGCCGCGTGTCGGAGAGAATCGCCAGCCGCCCTCCGGACTGTTCGGCGGGCAGCGGGGCGACGGGATGCCCGGCGACCTGCAGGACGGCGTCCGCCTCGGCCTTGGCGCCGGTGACGGTGGCCACGTGCACCACACAGGGGCAGGGCACGGGAGGTTCGGCGACGGGGAGTTTCCGGCTGAAGGCCCCCTGGGCATCGGTGGTCACGGCCCGCCCGTCGCCGTTGGCGCAGGAGTTGGTGCCACCGATGACACCACGGGCCGGTGTGGCCCGCCCACACACCAACACCATCAGCAACGTGCGCGCCCTCCAGCCACTGCCCGTGACGGTGACCGAGCCACCGGCACCGGCCTGAGCCACCGACAGCTTCACGACGGGGCCGTCCGCCGCGGACACCGGACCACCGACAAGCAGCCCAAGCACAGCCATGAGCACCGTCACCGGCAGCAGAATCCTTGCCTTCCCGCTCACTGCACCGCACCTTCCGTCAACTCACCGCCGGGGCACGGGACCTCGGCGAGGGGCGGCGCGGTGGAGGCCGAGGTGCCGGACGGCAAAGGGCCGGAGGACAAACCCCCGGCCACCAGGCCACCGGGGGCCACCACACCAGGCATCGCAACACCCGCCGACAGCGAGCCCGTCACACAGCCTCCGAGGGCCCGACCGTCGAGGGGCGGCGCGGTGGAGACCGAAGTGCCAGACGGCAAGGGGCCGGAGGAGGAATTCCGGGCCGCCGGGGCGTCGGAGGCCGGGGCACCGGGCGTCGGGGGGTCCGGGGCCGAGTGCTCGGGTGCCGGGTCGTCGGAGGCTGTGTGGTGGCGCCGCCTGCGGACTGCGAGCACCGCGATCGCCCCCGCGAGCAACGCGCCGCCCGCCACCGCCGGCCACGGCACGAACCGGGCCGACGTGGTCGCCGTGTCGTGGGCTCCGCCCGGGGCCGTGACCGTCAGCCGTACGTCGACCGCGTCCAGCGCGGGCCGGTCGGGCCAGGGCTCGGTGAGCTTCACGCGGGCGCCGGGGCGCAGGTGGACGGGCAGGGTGCGGGGCGCGCGGTCCAGGACCCGGCCGAGGACGCCGTCCGCGCGCACCGCGAGCCTCGGCACCAGGACGGTCGTACCGCGGTTGACCAGCTCGTACGTGATGCCCTCGGCGTGCACGGCGAGGTGCTCGACGGTCAGCGCGGCGAGCGCCGGGCCGCCGACGCGCAGCCGGACCGGGACGGTGGCCGTACGCCCCCGCGTGTCCCGCGCGACGACGGCACCGGAGCGGTCGCCGGGCGCGGCCCCGACCGGCACGGTCACCGTGAAGGGCACCTCGGCGCGGGTGCGGGCCGGAACGCGTATCCCGTCCTCGGCCTTGTCGGCGAAGACGGTCCGCAGGCCGCTTCCGGACAGCCGTACGACGACCGGCGCCCGCCCGGGATTGGTGACGGCCACCGTGTCCTGCAGGACCGAACCCGGCGGACCCTCGGCGTAGAAGGACGGACGGCCACCGCCCGCGGGCGCGACGGACCACCGCGCGGGTGTGGCTGAGGCGCCGGGTGCGGCACCCAGCACGGTGCACAGGCACAGGGTCGCGGGCAGGATGACGCGCGCCGGAAGCAGCGCCTTGGTCCGGGGCGGGCGCCGATGGCTGGTCAGGGCGCGGGACCCTGGCGCGCGTCGGCGGCGCGGCAGAGCACGGCTCAGCGCGCGGGTCAGAGCGCGGACGGCGGACGGCATGGGCGGCTCCAGCGGTTGGCCCGGACTTCGGCGGTGGCCCGCGAACTCGGCGATCGACCTGGGCTTCGGCGACTACCCCCGGCTTCAGCAGTCGCCCCGAGCCCTGGCAGCTACCAGGTCCAGCAGTTGCCCGAGCTGCTGCGGCTACCGGGCTCCGCCGGGCGGCCCGGGTTTCGGTGGTCGTCGGTCCGGGTCAGCGCCGGGACGGCTGGCCACGGCGGGTCAGCCAGAGCGTGCCCGCCGCTCCGGCGAGGAGCACCGTGCCGCCGAGTGTGCCGAGGGCGATCGCGCTGTCCTCGGGGCCGGTCTGCGGGAGCTGACCGCCGGAGGAGGCGCCCGAGGTCGAGGAGGACGACGAGCCGCCGGCCGCCGTCACGTCCAGCGTGAGCCCCGGCCTGGGACTGTTGGTCGGCGTGCAGGTCGTCGTCGTACCGAGCGCCTTGATGATCAGCGTGCCCGGCGTGAAGGTGACCTTGCCGGTCTTCTTCGGCATGTACGTGCCGGTCAAGTCGCTGATCTTGATCGGGGTGTTGGCGGGGATCGCGGCCGCGTTGGCGGGCCCGCTGACCGGCAGTGTGCCGCTGTCGGCGCCGCCCAGCACGATGCTCGCGCTCGGGGTCATCGCGCCCTTGCCCAGCTCGACCGGGCTGGAGGAGACGCCCTTCTGCCAGGACATCGTGATCTTGTAACCGCTGCCGCTCTTGACGCCCGTCATGTCGATGGGCGAGACGGCGCTCTTGACGCCGATCGGGGTCTGACAGCGGTAGTTCACGTCGACGACGTCGGCGTGGGCCGCCGGCGCGGCCAGCAGCACCGCCGAGCCGGCCAGGGCCGCGGCGGACGCGAGCGCGGCGGTTCGTTTCGGGTACGACACGGTCGGTCCACCCCATTCGTTCCGGATTCGTTCGGACGAGCAGTTCCTGACGACGTATCAGATTCGGCCGTCAAAGTACGCCCGGCGCCGCAAGGAGGGAAGACGCAGCACACGCCGGAGTTGTGGCGATCCGGCGGGTGTGACGCGTGGCTGGAGTGGAGGGTGGGCCCGGGCCGGCCCGGGCCTCACGGCCTGCGCAGTACCTCCGGCAGGCCCGAGGCGTTGAGGGCGGGGGCGGCTCGCTGGGCCCGGGCTACTCGTGTCCGTCAGCGCGTTGCGCCCAGGGCAGGAAGGCTCGTACCCACGGGAAAGCGGATTTCCGCGGGCTCCGAAGCAGGGCGCTCATGCCGGGGCGCTCACGCCGGGGCGCCCAGCTCCGCCCACACCGTCTTGCCCGGCCGGCCCGCGGCGCGGACGACGCCCCAGTCCAGGCACAGCCGCTGCACGATGAACATGCCGTGGCCGCCGGGGCGGCCGGCGCGGTGCGGGGTGCGAGGGGCCGGCTGGCCGGCACCGCGGTCCGAGACCTCGATCCGGATCACCTTGTTGCCGCAGGCCAGGAGCAGTTCGTCGGGGCCCTCGGCGTGCAGGCAGGCGTTGGTGACCAGTTCGGAGACGACCAGCAGCACATCCTCGGCCGCGGCCCGCCGGTCGGCGCCCGCGGCGGGCAGCCAGCCCCATGCGTACAGCGCCTGGCGGGCGAAGTCGCGGGCGAGCGGGACGACCCCGCTCTCACCCGCGAGGCCGATCCTGCGGACCTGCGGCCCGCCGGTGCCCTGAGTGCCGTCGGCGGGGCCGGGCGGCACGGACGGCGCGGCTGCCCCCGTGGGCGCGCCTGTCGTCGGCGCACGCTCCTCGGACGCCCCGGAAGCGCCGCTGGGCTCCGGGCCGCGGTCGCCCGGCGAGCAAGGCCGGGTGGTGCTCATCAGCGCTTCACCTCACCGATTCACCAGTTCAGATTCAAAGGACCGGCACTGCTCCGTGCCGGCCGGTCCGTACGTCGTCCGCCCGCTGTGCGCAGGCCGTCCGGCCGCTGTCCGCGCGGGGTGTCCCGCTCGCCCGTCCGTCGCACGTACGTCCCGTCCAGTCGTTTCGCCGGTGCCGGGGCGGTCCGGGCCGGCGGTCGTCAGGGGGTTCCCCGTCTTCTCCTGCCCTCTCCTGCCCGGCCGATCCGGCACAACACCCCCGTTTTCGGCGTGCCGGAAACGGGCGCCCGGGACCGGTGGCGCGCGGGAGGGCGGGGACGGCGGACTCAGCCGGCGCCGTCGACCAGGGCCGCCTCCACGGAGTCGTGCACGGTGAAGACCGCCTCGGCTCCGGTGATCTCGAACACACGGGCGACCACCGGCTGCATCCCCGCCAGATGGACCCCGCCCCCGGCGGCCTCCGCCTTCAACCGGGCCCCGAGCAGGACGTTCAGCCCCGTGGAGTCGCAGAACTCCAGGCGGGTGCAGTCCACGACGAGGCGTGAGAAGCCCTTGGCCAGAAGGTCGTCGAGGGGCTCGCGCAGAAGATCGGCGGTGTGGTGATCGAGCTCACCCGCCGGTGTCACAACGGCGCTGGAGCCCTCTTCCCGCACCTCCACCAGAAGCCGGCCCGACTGTGCGCTGCCGACCGTCCCGTGGTCCATGCCGTCTCTCCCCAGGTCGCGGACGCTGACTGGTCTCGAACATTACGCCCTCCCTGCACACTCCGGCACCCGAAGAACCTCACAGAACCGGACATACCCGAACAGGACGCACTTGCGATCGGCTCGGTCGAGCAGGTAGGGCTAGTAGGGCACCTACTCCTACACGCCGGCTTCGGAGGCGCCGCACACCGCAGTGCACGCATGGCTTCGGCAGCCGTATGCCGAGAACGATGGAGGACACCATGTCACCCCGGCTCGACGCATCGCATACCCCGCTCGCGACGTCGACACCCCCACCGGAACAACTGGATCATCCCATCGATGCCCTCGACCCCTTCGAGGGACTCCCGGAGATCCCCCCGTACGACGAGATCGGCCCGGTCGACGCGCGGGCCCTGTCCAAGACCCTCTTCGAGCGCCTTCAGTCGCTGGAGGAAGGGACGCACGAGTACTCGTACGTCCGCAACACGCTCGTCGAGCTCAATCTCGCGCTCGTCAAGTTCGCCGCCTCCCGGTTCCGCTCCCGCAGCGAGCCGATGGAGGACATCATCCAGGTCGGCACCATCGGCCTGATCAAGGCGATCGACCGCTTCGAGCTCTCCCGCGGGGTCGAGTTCCCGACCTTCGCGATGCCGACCATCATCGGCGAGATCAAGCGCTTCTTCCGTGACACCTCGTGGTCCGTGCGCGTTCCGCGCAGGCTGCAGGAGCTGCGCCTGGACCTGGCCAAGGCCGGGGACGAGCTGGCCCAGCGGCTGGACCGGGCCCCGACCGTCCAGGAGCTGGCCGAGAAGCTCGGCATCTCCAACGACGAGGTCGTCGAGGGCATGGCCGCCTCGAACGCGTACACCGCCTCCTCGCTGGACGCCCAGCCCGAGGAGGACGAGACGGAGGGCGCGCTCGCGGACCGCATCGGGTACGAGGACCACGGGCTGGAGGGCATCGAGTACATCGAGTCCCTCAAGCCGCTGATCGCCGAACTCCCGCAACGGGACCGGAAGATCCTCTCCCTGCGGTTCGTGGCGAACATGACCCAGTCGGAGATCGGCGAGGAACTCGGCATCTCCCAGATGCACGTGTCCCGGCTGCTGTCGCGCACGCTGGTACGGCTGCGCAAGGGTCTGACACTCGAGGAGTGACCTCCGCGTCCGCTGCTGTGACGCCTGCGCAGCGGCCTGGCCACCGGTGCCGGGCCGCTGCGGCGTTCCGCCGCTGACCCACGTCTCCGAGTGGCGCGAGTATCCCGGATTGCGCCCGCCAATCCCGGTTCCGGGCCGCTCTGCCGACCAACTCGCCCCGTGGTCCCAACCGTTATGTGGTTACCCGCGGAAACCTCTTTTCCCGGCCGTCCCCCTCGACCACTATGGCCCCCCTAACTGGCTACTGGCCGGTCAGACCGGGGCCGCAACGGCGCGGTGCCCGGGGGTGCGAGGAGGCTGGACGCATGGCTCAGGGGGACGGGGCCGGAACGGGCGGAACCGAGACGGGCGGCACCGGGACACCCGGGGAGCTCGAGAACGCGCCGGACACCCGGCTGACCGAACTGCTCCGCTCCCCCACGGCGACGGCGTACCCCGCCCTGCAGGAACTGCGCCGCCGGCACCACGCGACGGTCCTGGCCTACGCCCGGCTGTGCGCCGTGGGAGAGTCGGCCGCCCGCCGGCTGGCGGCCGAGGTCTTCACCACGGCGGCCCGCGAGACGGCCCGGGGCGTCGACCCGGCCGTCCCGCTGCGCCACCGGCTGCTGCTGCTCACCGCACGGCTGGCGGCCGGCTGGGCGCGCGACGAGCGCTCCGCCGGCCTCGACCCCGGGCTGCTGCTCGTCCTGAACGCCTCCGGCCTGCCCGAGGGCCCCACCCCGCCGCTGCTCCCGGCGTTCCGCTCGCTGCCCTCCCGTACCCAGGGCCTGATCTGGTACGGCGTGCTGGAGGCGGAGCCGCAGGACCGCACCGCCGCCTTCCTCGGCCTGAGCGGTGTCGATGTGGCCTACGGCACCCCGCAGGCCCTCAAGGCCCTGGCCCAGGCCTGTCTGCGCCACCGGCTCGCCGCCTCAGACGACCCGCGCTGCGCCGACTTCCGCCGGCTGATCGAGGAGGCGGTACGGCCGGACGGCCCGCGTCACAGCGCCGACCTGGACGCCCACATGGCCCGCTGCCCGCACTGCACGGCCGCGTTCGAGGATCTGCGGGCCCTGCGGGACGCGCCCCGGCAGGCCCTGGCGGAGGGCCTGCTGCCGTGGCAGGGAACGGCGTACATACGCGCCGCGGAACCCCCGGCCGCCCCCCGCCTCGCCGCCGTACGTCCGTCCTGGCCGCCCCGGCGCCGTGTCCTGCTGGCCTCGGCGGCCCTGGGCGTGGCCCTGACCCCGCTCCTGGTGTTCCTTCTCACCCCGGCACACACCGACGAACAGCAGCCGACCGCCTCGACGCCCACGCCGCCACCGGTGACGAGGACGGCGACGCCGACGGCCTCGCCCACCCCGTCCCCGTCGCCGTCCCCCACGCGGCCCCCCACGCCCAGGCCGCCGTCCGCCACGCCGAGCCCGTCCCGCCCGGCCACGCACCCGCCGCACACCCAAAAGCCCACTCCCAAGCCGTCGCCCTCGTTCGCACCGCCCGGCACCTCCTTCACCCAGGTGGTGAATCTGGCGACGGGCCGCTGCCTGGACATCCGCGACGGCGATCTGTCCCGGGGCAACGACGTCATCACGGCCCCCTGCTCCGCCGCCGACACCCAGCGCTGGCGGTTCGACACCTACCTGGGCGTACTGCGCTCGGAGGCCGACGACAACTTCTGCCTGGACAGCCGGGGCTCGACCGACCGCGGCGTGGGCATCTGGACCTGCGACTCGGTCTACGGCGGCAACGGCGAGAACCTCCGCTTCACCATCGACCCCGACGGCACGATCCGCCCGAACATCGCCATCGAGACAGCGGTGACCCCGGACGGCGGCTACGACGTGTCCCTCCAGCCCCTGTCCGACGGCGGGGAGCAGCGGTGGCGGGCGGGGGCGCGGTGAGGCCGGCCCGGCTCCGCCGCCGGTCCCCGCTCAGACCACGCGTTCGCCGCGCCGCCACACCCCGCTGACCAGAGGCACGCCCGGGCGGTAGGCGAGGTGGACGTGGCTGGGGGCGTCCAGGAGGGTGAGGTCGGCGCGGGCACCGGGGGTGAGGCGGCCGATGTCGGTGCGGCGCAGGGCCGCCGCACCGCCCGCCGTGGCCGACCAGACCGCCTCGTCCGGGGTCATCCGCATGTCGCGGACGGCCAGGGCGATGCAGAAGGGCAGCGAGGAGGTGAAGGACGAGCCCGGGTTGCAGTCCGTGGACAGGGCGACCGTGACGCCGGCGTCCAGCAGGCGGCGGGCGTCCGGCCACTCGGCGCGGGTGGAGAACTCGGCGCCCGGCAGCAGGGTGGCGACCGTGTCGCTGTTCGCCAGGGCGTCGACGTCCGCGTCGGTCAGGTGGGTGCAGTGGTCGGCGCTCGCCGCGTCCAGTTCGACGGCCAGCTGGACGCCGGGGCCGTACGAGAGCTGGTTGGCGTGGATACGGGGGTGCAAACCCTTCGCCCTGCCCGCCGTGAGGATCGCACGGGCCTGGTCGCCGTCGAAGGCGCCCTTCTCGCAGAACACGTCGATCCAGCGGGCGTGCGGCGCGCAGGCGTCCAGCATCTCGCCGGTGACCAGGGCGACATACGCGGCCGGGTCCTCGGCGTAGTCGGGCGGGACGACGTGCGCGCCGAGGTACGTCACCTCGTCGGTGTGCCGGGCCGCGAGGCGCAGCGCGCGGTACTCGTCCTCGACGGTCAGGCCGTAGCCCGACTTGGTCTCGAACGTCGTCGTGCCCTGGCGGAGGGCCTCGTCGAGGTAACGGGTGAGGTTGGCCTCCAGGTCCGCGTCGCTCGCCGCCCGGGTGGCCGCGACCGTGGTGCGGATGCCGCCCGCCGTGTAGGAGCGGCCGGACATGCGGGCGTTGAACTCCTGCGTGCGGTCTCCGGCGAAGACCAGGTGCGAGTGGGAGTCCACGAAGCCCGGCAGCACCGCCCGGCCGCCCGCGTCGACCCGATTGTCAGTGGCGGGTGCTTTGCTGGATTCACCGGTCCACGCGACGCGGTCGCCCTCGATGACGACGGCCGCGTCCTGGATCAGACCGAGCGGGGAGCCGTCACCGAGGGAGGGATCGTTGGTGACCAGCGTGGCGATGTTGGTGATGACGGTGCTGCTGCTCATGGTGTCCTCGTGGGTGGTGGTCAGGAGCGAAGGGCTTCGACTGCCCGCGCGAGGGCCTGCGGCACGTCGGGCACGAGCGTGTGCGCCCCGTCCCGTACGACATGCCGTCCGCCGACGACCGTATGCCGTACGTCCGCTGCCGTCGCGGCGAATACGGCCGTCTCGGCGCCCAGCCTGGGCAGCGGGCCCGCTGTCCTGACCGAGTCCAGGGCAATCGTCGTGAAGTCGGCCAGGGCGCCGGGCTCCAGGGTGCCGGCCTCGTGCCAGCCGAGAGCGGCGTGGCCGTCGGCGGTGGCGGCCCGCAGCAGGGCGGCGGCCGTCCAGTGGCCCCGGGTGCGGGTGCGCAGCCGCTCGTTCAGCTCCATCGCGCGCGCCTCTTCGAGCAGGTCGATGACGGCGTGGCTGTCCGAGCCGAGGGAGAGCGGGGAGCCGGCCCGCTGCAGGGCGACGGCCGGACCGATGCCGTCGGCCAGGTCCCGCTCGGTCGTCGGGCACATGCAGGTGCCGGTGCCCGAGCCGCCGAGCAGGGCGATGTCCTCGTCGGTGAGATGGGTGTTGTGCACACCGGTGGTGCGCTGTCCGAGGACGCCGTGGTCGGCGAGCAGCCGGGTGGGGGTGCAGCCGTGCGCGGCGAGGCAGGCGTCGTTCTCGGCGGTCTGCTCCGACAGGTGCACATGCAGCGGGGCCCGCCGTTCCTCGGCCCACCCCGCCACGGTCGCCAACTGCCCGGCGGGCACTGCCCGTACGGAGTGAATCGCCGCCCCGATCCGCGCGTGATCCCGCTCCTTGAGAACTGCACAGCGTTCGGCCCAGGCCTCCGCGCTGCCGTCGGAGAACCGCAGCTGGTGGGTGTTGGGCGGCTCGCCACTGTGCTTGTTCAAGATGGCGGAGGACAGGTAGCAGGTGTCGAGGAGGGTGATCCGGATGCCGGCCTCGGCGGCGGCGTCGATCAGCGCCTCCCCCATGGCGTTGGGGTCGGCGTAGGGAGTGCCGCCGGGCGCGTGGTGCACGTAGTGGAACTCGCCGACGCAGGTGACGCCGGCCAGGGCCATCTCGGCGTACACCGCGCGCGCCAGGGCGTGGTAGGTCTCCGGGGTCAGATGGTCGGCGACGGAGTACATCACCTCGCGCCAGGTCCAGAAGGTGCCGGAGCCGACCTGGACGGTGCCGCGCAGCGCCCGGTGGAAGGCGTGGCTGTGGGCGTTGGCGAGCCCGGGCAGGGTGAGCCCGCGCAGCACCTCGGCGCCGGGCGGCGGGGTGGGCGCCCCGGTGCGCGCGGCACCGATCCGCCCACCCTCGGTCTCGACCACGACCCCCGGCTCGACGTTCGTGCCGAGCCAGGCGTGCTCCAGCCAGTAGGTCCGCTTGGTCACCTGCAGGCCAGCCCTTCCAGTGCGTCGGCGAGCGCGCGCACCCCGGCCACGCAGTCGTCCTCGGCGGCGAACTCGGCCGGGGAGTGCGAGACACCGGTGGGGTTGCGCACGAACAGCATGGCGGTCGGAATGCTGCCGGAGAGGATTCCGGCGTCGTGTCCGGCCCCGGTCCCGAGGACGGGCACCTTCAGGCCGGTGTCCTTGCCCAGGATGCGGCCGAGTTCGTCGCGCAGGGCGTGGTCGAACTCGACGACGGGCGTGAAGGACTCCCGGACGACGTCGAGCTCGATGCCGTGGGCCTCGGCGTACTCCCGCGCGGCCTTCTCGATGCCCCCGACCACCGTGTCCAGGGTGTCCTGGTCGGCGGCGCGGGAGTCGAGCCAGCCGCGCACGACGGAGGGGATCGCGTTGACTCCGTTGGGCTCCACGGCGATCTTGCCGAAGGTGGCGACGGCACCGGTGAGTTCGGCCTCCCGGCGGGCGGCGAGCACGGTCTCGGCGTAGGACAGCATCGGGTCGCGGCGGTCGACCAGCCGGGTGGTGCCGGCATGGTTGGCCTCGCCCTTGAAGTCGAACCTCCAGCGGCCGTGCGGCCAGATGGCACTGGCGATGCCGACCCGGTCGCCGGACAGGTCCAGCGCCCGTCCCTGCTCGACATGCAGCTCGACGAAGGCGCCGATCCGGCCAAGCCGCTCCGGGTCGGCCCCGATGCCCTCGGGGTCGTATCCGGCGGCCTCCATGGCCTGCGGGAGGCTGACCCCGTCGGCGTCGGTGAGTAGGTGGGCCTGCTCGACGGTCAGCTGCCCGGCGGTGAGCCGCGACCCGACACAGGCGAGCCCGAACCGGGCCCCTTCCTCGTCCCCGAAGTTGACGATGGCCAGGGGCTTGGCGAACCGCGCGTTCCTGCTCCGCAGCTCGTCGAGGGCCGCGAAGGAGGACACCACACCGAGGGGCCCGTCGAAGGCCCCGCCGTCGGGCACGGAGTCCAAATGGGACCCGGTGACCACGGCGTCCCCGGCAGCGGGGTCACCGAGCCAGGCCCACTGGTTGCCGTTCCGGTCCACCTCGTACGTCAGCCCGCGCGCCTCGGCCTGCTCCTTGAACCAGGCCCGGCAGTCGACATCGGCACCGGTCCAGGCGTAGCGCCGGTAGCCGCCGGAGGCGGAGCTGCGGCCGATCGGCAGCAGCTCCGCCCACATGCTGTGGAAACTCACGCGCCGTCACCCTCGCGCATGGGCACCCGGACACCGCGCTCCTGCGCGACCGACTCCGCGATGTCGTACCCCGCGTCCACGTGCCGGATGACACCCATGCCCGGGTCGTTGGTGAGCACGCGCCGGATCTTCTCGCCACCCAGCTTCGTGCCGTCGGCCACCGTCACCTGCCCGGCGTGAATGGACCGGCCCATGCCCACGCCGCCACCGTGGTGGATGGAAACCCACGACGCACCGGAGGCCACGTTCACCATGGCGTTCAGCAGCGGCCAGTCGGCGATCGCGTCGGACCCGTCGAGCATGGCCTCGGTCTCCCGGTACGGCGAGGCCACCGAGCCGCAGTCCAGGTGGTCGCGGCCGATCGCCAGCGGAGCGGCGAGCTCGCCGGAGGCCACCATGTCGTTGAAGCGCTCGCCGGCCTTGTCGCGCTCGCCGTAGCCGAGCCAGCAGATGCGCGCGGGCAGACCCTGGAAGTGGACGCGCTCGCCGGCCAGCTTGATCCAGCGGGCCAGGGACTCGTTCTCCGGGAAGAGCTCCAGGATCGCCTTGTCGGTCTTGGCGATGTCGGCGGGGTCGCCGGACAGGGCCGCCCAGCGGAAGGGGCCCTTGCCCTCGCAGAACAGCGGGCGGATGTAGGCGGGGACGAAGCCGGGGAAGGCGAACGCCCGGTCGTAGCCCGCCAGTTGGGCCTCGCCGCGGATGGAGTTGCCGTAGTCGAAGACCTCGGCGCCGGCGTCCATGAAGCCGACCATGGCCTCGACGTGCTTCGCCATCGACTCGCGGGCACGGGTGGTGAAGCCGGCCGGGTCCTTCGCGGCGGCGTCGGCCATGTCCTCGAAGGCCACGCCCACCGGCAGGTAGGACAGCGGGTCGTGGGCGGAGGTCTGGTCGGTGACGATGTCGATGGGGGCGTTCATCGCGAGCAGCTGCGGGACCAGCTCGGCCGCGTTGCCGAGGACGCCGATGGACAGGGGGCGGCGGGCGTCGCGCGCCTCGGTGGCCAGCTGGAGCGCGTGGTCGAGGGAGTCGGCCCTGACGTCGAGGTAGCGGTGCTCGATGCGGCGCTCGATGGCGCGCGGGTCGCAGTCGATGCAGATCGCGACGCCGTCGTTCATGGTCACGGCGAGGGGCTGGGCGCCGCCCATGCCGCCGAGGCCGGCGGTCAGGGTGATGGTTCCGGCGAGGGTGCCGTTGAACTTCTTCGCGGCGACGGCGGCGAAGGTCTCGTAGGTGCCCTGGAGGATGCCCTGGGTGCCGATGTAGATCCAGGAGCCGGCGGTCATCTGGCCGTACATGGTCAGGCCGAGGGCCTCCAGGCGGCGGAACTCCTCCCAGTTGGCCCAGTCGCCGACCAGGTTGGAGTTCGCGATCAGGACGCGCGGGGCCCACTCGTGGGTCTGCATCACGCCGACCGGCCGGCCGGACTGGACCAGCATGGTCTCGTCCTGCTTGAGGGTCCTCAGGGTGCGGACCATCGCGTCGAAGGAGCGCCAGTCACGGGCTGCCTTGCCGGTGCCGCCGTAGACGACGAGCTTGTCGGGGTGCTCCGCGACCTCCGGGTCGAGATTGTTCTGCAGCATGCGCAGCGCGGCTTCCTGCTGCCATCCCAGGGCGCTCAGTTCCGTGCCGCGCGGTGCTCGTACGGGGCGGGGTCCCGACATCGTCTGCCTCCTCCTGTTGCTATCTCTATTCACATCCTGGCGTCCTGAATAGACCTAGTCAATACATCGGGGCGACCCCGTCCGCGCGCCGCCGGTGTTTGGCTGGATGAAGACGGGCACGAGGGGACACGAGGGGAGAGACCGTGGAGCAGGACCTCGAAAGGCAGGCGCGGGAGCGCGCCGCACGACGGGACGAGGCGGTGCGGGCCGCCGTGGAGCAGGGGCTGCTGGGGCCGGACGCGGCCGTGGTGGGGCTGCTGGACGTGACCGGGATCCGGGAGTCGGCGGCGGCGCTGCGCGCGGCGTTCGACGCCGTCGTGCCGTCCGGGACACCGGTGCTGCACGCCTTCGCGGTGAAGGCGAGCCCGCTGGTGCCCGTGCTGCGGTTGCTGCACGAGGCGGGCATCGGCGCGGAGGTGGCGAGCCCGGGCGAGCTGGCGCTGACCCGCGCGGCCGGGGTGCCGGCGGCCAGCACCGTGCTGGACTCGCCCGCCAAGACCCAGGCCGAGCTGCGCGAGGCGCTGGCCCTGGGGATCGCGGTGAACGCCGACAACCCGCAGGAGCTGGACCGCCTGGACGCCCTGGTGCGGTCCGCGCCGACCGCGTCCCCGCTCGGCCTCCGGGTGAACCCGCAGGTCGGCGGCGGCACGATCGGGGCCACCTCGACGGCGACGGAGACCTCCAAGTTCGGGGTGGCACTGCGCGACGAGGGGGCGCGCGAGTGGGTCGTACGGGCGTATCTGGACCGGCCGTGGCTGACCCGGCTGCACGCGCACACCGGCTCGCAGGGCATCCCACTGGCGCTGCTGGCGCGGGGCGTGGCGGAGACGTACGTGCTCGCGGAGGAGATCAACGAGCGGGCGGGGCGGCGGCAGATCGACACGCTCGACATCGGCGGCGGGCTGCCGGTGAACTTCGCGGCCGAGGCGACGGCACCCTCGTACGCGCAGTACGCCCGGCTGCTGGCCGAGGAGGTGCCGGGGCTGTTCGACGGGCGGTACGGGCTGGTGACCGAGTTCGGGCGGTCACTGCTGGCCAAGCAGGGGACGATGGTGGCCCGGGTGGAGTACGCCAAGAGCGCGGGCGGGCGGCGGATCGCGGTGACACACGCCGGTGTGCAGGTGGCGACGCGGACCGTGTACGCGCCGGGGGCGTGGCCGCTGCGGATCGCCGCGTACGACGCCAAGGGGCGGCCGAAGCCTGGGCCCGAGGTGGTGCAGGACGTGGCCGGGCCGGCCTGCTTCTCGGGCGACCTGCTGGCGGAGGGGCGGGCGCTGCCCCTGCTGGAGCAGGGCGACTACGCGGCGGCGCTGGACACGGGCGCGTACTACTTCGCCCATCACTACGCCTACAACTCCCTTGTCCGGCCGGGCATCTACGGCTTCGCGCCGGACGGCTCGTCGGGCGTCGCCTTCGCGACCGTACGAGAGCCGCAGACCGTCGCCGAGGTGGTGGCGGAGTCCGGCGGGGCGCACACGGACGCGCTCACCACCCTCCCCGCGCCGGAAAGCCGTTGACGCACCCCCAGAACCCTCGAACAAATGGATCAACTCATCTGACACAGTGGCCAGTTGACCCACACTAGTGCGCCCGATGCATGTTCCACTGGAAAATGCCAAAGACTCCCCCTTTCCCGCGCACGGTGCGTAGTGTCGTTGTCACTCAGCCGGAGAACCAGGCGGGAGGGGAACCACCGGTGCCCGGAATCGACGAGTGCCTGTTGGAAGCGATGCGATTGCCCGGTGCCCGGGGAGCGGCGCTGGTGGACTGGACGAGCGGACTTGCCCTCGGCACGGTCGGGGAGGCGCCCGGCGGCGATCATGAGACGACCGCCGCCGAGG
The DNA here is from genome assembly GCF_055581585.1 of Streptomyces sp. NPDC031426. Lineage (NCBI taxonomy): Bacteria > Bacillati > Actinomycetota > Actinomycetes > Kitasatosporales > Streptomycetaceae > Streptomyces > Streptomyces sp. NPDC031426. Next base: position 33,406 of record NZ_JBVIJE010000028.1, on the reverse strand, counting down.
CCGCCGAACTGGCCCGGATGGCCGCCGAGCACGGCGCCTTCGCGACCCAGACGGACGACGGGCACCCGACCGTCGAGGACGTGATCGTCAGCAACCGCGACAGCTACCACCTGCTGCGGTTCGTGGACACGACTTTCGACAGCAGTGTCTTCCTGCACCTGTGGCTCGGCCGCGAGGAGGGCAACCTCGCGCTCGCCCGGATCCGGCTCGGCGATATGGCGGCCCGGCTGGTGCTGGGATGACCGTGGTGCAGATACCTCCGCTGCCGGTGCGGGACAAGTCGGCCGGCCGGGCCCTGTCGCCGATGCTGACCCGGCTCGCCGAGGAGCGGGCCACCGGCGTCCTGGTCCGCGAGCACGGCACCCTGTATCTCGCCGAGGGCCGGGTGGTGCACGCCGAGAGCCCGTTCGCCCCGGGGCTCGACGTGCTCCTCACCGCTCACGGCACCCTCGCGGCCACCGCCTGGCAGCGGGCCGCCACCGAGACCTCCGGCCCGCTGCAGGCCGCCGAACTCCTGCTGGACGCAGGGCTGTTGCCCGCGGGCGCGCTGGAACTGTGCCATCTGGACGCGCTCTACGACGCCGGGTACTTCGCGCTGGCCCCGAGCAGCACCCCGGGCCGCTTCCGCTACGACCGCGCGCACCGCCTCGGCCCGCTGCCCTCGGTGCCGGTCGTCGCCCTGGAACGCGAGACGCTGCGCCGCCGGCTGCTGCTGCACCGGCTGTGGCCCGACCCGGCCGCCGACACCGCCCCGCTGATCCGCGCGGACCCGGCCGCCGCACGGACCGCCGCGCCGGTCACGCCCCGGCAGCGGGCGGTCCTGGACCGCGTGGACGGCGTCCGCACGGCCGCCGGGATCGCCCGGAACCTGGGCCGGCAGGCCTTCCACACGCTGGTCGACGTACGACGGCTCGTGGCCGCCGGCCATCTCGCACCGGCGGCACCCGTCACCCCCGTCGTCACGGCGCTCGCACCGCCGCTCCCACCCCCGGTCACCGACCCCGACATCGCGCTGCTGAAGAGGCTCAGGGATGCGCTGGAGGCGCTTTGAACGGCACCGCCCCGCCGAGAGGAGAGAGCTGATGGTGTCCGAGGAGGACCTGGGGGCCGTCCTGGACGAGCTGCACCGGCTGCGCAACCGGGTACCGCAGCTCACCGGCGCCCTCGCGGCCGGCGTCGACGGTCTCGTCGTCGCCCACGACACTCCCGGGGTCGACCCCGAGGGCCTCGCGGCCCTCACCGCCGCCGCGCTCGGCGTCGCCGTGCGCGTCGCCGACGCCACCCGCAACGGCGGCTTCCGGGAGCTGCTGGTGCGCGGTGAGCGCGGCTATGTCGCCACCTACGCGGCCGGCCGCACCGCCGTACTGACCCTGCTCGCCCAGGACCGGGTCAATGTCGGCCGGCTGCATCTGGAAGGCCGTCGCTCCGGCGCCCGCATCGGGGAGCTGCTCGACGCCGCCGACGCCGCGGCCCGGGAGGCCAGGCGGCCCGGGAGGCCCCTGGGCGCCGTCAGCTCCGCACCCCCGACCCGTACCCGCACGACCCGCACGCCCCGCGCCACGAGCACCGACGCGCACACCGCAACCGACAGTTGAACCTTCCGAGAGGATCCACCATGGCCAACACCGAGACCGCGCTGAAGGAAGCCCTCACCTCCATCGAGGGCGCCACCGGCGTCGCGCTCGTCGACTACACCAGCGGGATGGCGCTGGGCACGATGGGCGGCAGCAAGAGCTTCGACCTGAACGTGGCCGCCGCGGGCAACACCGACGTGGTCCGCGCCAAGATGCGCGCGATGGAGATGCTGGGCCTCAAGGGCGGGATCGAGGACATCCTGATCACGCTGAGCGACCAGTACCACCTGATCCGCCTGCTCAAGAGCCGGGGCGGCAACGGCCTGTTCCTCTACCTGGTCCTCGACGCCTCCCGGGCCAACCTGGCGATGGCCCGGCACCAGCTGAAGAAGATCGAGCACGAACTGGAGGTCTGAGCCCCGGCGAGAGCTAGACCAGCGCCGCGGTGCGGCGGCGGGACCCGCCAGGGGCCGCGTCGCCGGCCGCGATGCCCGTACCGCGCAGGCCCTTCACCGCCTTGCCCGCCGGGTGCCCGCCGCGCTGGTCGAGCCAGTCGACGCGCACCCACAGCAGCGTCTGCCCGGCACGTTCGCGGCGCCCGATCCAGGCGGCCTTCAGCCGCAGCCCGGTGCCGACCCCGGCCAGCAGCATGCCGCCGGCCGCGGGCACCACCAGGGCGGAGCCCAGCGCCACGGCGAAGGCCAGCAGCAGCCACCAGCGGTGGCCCCGGCGCCAGTTGCGCACGGTCACCGCACGGTCCTGCAGCACGTCGTACTTGCCCGCGCGGGCCGCGCCGCGGGCGAGGGCGGCGTACCGGCCCCGGCGCACCAGTGCCACGACCGCCGCGCCGACGAGGAACAGCGCGGCGCCGGCGAGCACCCCGATCCGGCGCCCGGTCAGCCCGGGCAGCAGCATCCCGATCCCCGCGGCGAACACCCCGAACCACCACAGCGGTGCGGCCCCAGCCCGTACGACGACGGCCACCCGGGCCAGCCCCTGTCCTCCGCGCGCCACGTCAGCCTCCCGTGTCACGTGTCCGCAAAGCGCCTGTGTCTCCTGGGGAAGCTAGCGGCCGAACGTGAGACGAACATGAGAGCGCCGCGCCGTCACTCCACGAAGAGGCCCCGCGCGGCGGCCTTGGCGTCGAACTCCTCCAGCCGTGCCTGCGCCTGGGGCAGGTCGTCGCAGACCGCCTCCAGCAGCACCCGTCCGAGCAGCATCGGCGCACACGCGGTGTCGAAGGCGAGCCCGGTGCCGACGGCGGCGGGCAGCAGCAGGTCGGAGTACCTGGCGACCGGCGCGAACGCGGAGTCGGCGACCGTGACGGTCGTCAGGCCGACGTCCTTGGCGTAGGCGAGGGTGTCGACGACCTCGCGCGGATGCCGGGGCAGGGCGAAGCACAGCAGCGCGGAGGCGCCCGCGCGGACGGCCGCGTCGATCCGGTCCTGGATCATGGTGCCGCCCTCGTTGAGCAGCCGGACGTCCGGGTGGACCTTGGCGGCGAAGTAGGCGAAGCCGTACGCCTGGGAGGCGGCGGCGCGCAGGCCGAGCACCGGCAGCGGGCGGGAGGCGGCCAGGATCCGGCCGGCCTTCTGCACCGGGCGCGGGTCGGCGAGCAGGTCGGCGAGGTGCCTGAGGTTCTCGATCTCCGCCTCGACGGCCTGCTGGTACTCGTTGAAGGCGCCCGCCTCGGCGGCCGGTTCGGCGGGTACGACCTCGCGCAGGTGCTTGCGCAGGGCGGGGTAGCCGTCGAAGCCGAGCGCCACGGCGAACCGGGTCACCGACGGCTGGCTGACCCCGGCCAGTTCGGCCAGCTCCACGCTGGACAGGAACGGCACGTCGCCGGCCCGCCGGACCATGCTGTGCGCGATCCGGCGCTGGGTCGGGGTGAGCCGGTGCCCCTCGAAGAGGGCCTGCAGCCGGCCCGCGGGGCTGTCCGTCACCCCCGTCGCCTCGGGACTCCTGTCCACAGTCCTGTCCACGCTCATGACGCGCTCCCCCTCCAGATGTCCGTGAACCGGTCGAGCAGTGCGGCCGCCTCCGTCACGTCGTCCGTGAGCGGCCGGTCGGCCGGGTCGGGATCGAGGACCGACTCGGCGAGCGCGAACGCCCGGCCGGCCGGCAGCCCGGGGTCGGGCCGCAGGTCGCGCTGGCGCAGTGCGCGGACGGCGGCGACGAGCTCGCAGCCGACCACCAGGCGGTACGCACCGCACGCGCGCAGGGTCTGCCGCGCGGCGAGCGAGGCGAAGCTCGCCTGTTCCTCGACGCCCCGGGAGAGTACAGCGTGGCCCAGCGAGGCGGGCGCGGAGAAGGCCCGCAGATCGCCGAGGGCCGCCCCGGCCGCGTACTCCAGGATCATCACGCCGGAGGAGGCCGGCTCGTGGTCGGCGAGGAAGGGGCGCAGCCGGGTGTAGGCGGGCTCGTTGAGGGTGGACAGGCGGGAGGTGGACAGCCGGGCCACCTGGGTCAGGGCGAGCCTGAAGTGGTCCAGGGCGAGGGCGAGTTGGGCCTGGTAGAAGCCGCCGTGGTGGTAGGCGGCCAGGTCCTCGGGGGCGATCAGCGGGTTCTCGGCGGCCGCGTTGATCTCCACGGCGAGGACCTGCTCCAGGGCGTCGGCGGCGTCGTGCGCCGGGCCGTGGATCTGGGGCAGGCAGCGAAAGCCGTAGGGGTCCTGGATCCGGCCGAGCGGTGGGGTCGGCCGGTCGACGGCGCCGATCAGCTCCCGCATCCGCCGGGCCACCTCGGTGCTGCCCCGGTGCGGACGGGCGGCGTGCACGGGGGCGGCGTACGCCTCGTGGGAGCCGTCGACGGCGAGCAGGGACAGGGCCGCGACGACCTGGGTGGCGCCGATGAGCCCGCGCAGTTCGTGCAGGGCGAGCGCGGACTGGCCGAGGGTGAGGGCGTTGCTGCTGATCAGGGCGAGGGCGTCGTTGTTGTCGAGGGGCTGTGGCGCGGGGGCGCCCGCGCCGCGCCAGGGGTGTTCGCCGGCGAGCGCGAGCCCGAGCTGGGCCAGGGCCGCGATGTCGCCGGTGCCGACGGAGCCGAACTCGTTGACGACCGGATGCGCCCCGGACTCCAGGGCCGCGCACAGGGCGGTGACCACGCCGGGCCTCAGGCCCGCGCCGCCGGCCAGCAGCTGGTTGGCGCGGACGGCGAGCATGGCGCGCACCTGTCGGGCGGGAAGCTCCTCGCCGATGGCGCCGGCGTGGCTGCGCAGCAGGCGCAGACCGTGGCCGGCGGCGGCCTCGGTGGGCACGTCCTCGTTCCGGTTGGCGCCCACGCCGGTGGAACGGCCGTAGACGCGTCCGGTGGCGGCGATCTGCCGGGCGGCGTTCCAGGAGCGCTCGGCGCGCCGCATCGCGTCGGCTCCGGGGACGGGATGCGCGGCGCCGTCGGCGAGCCGCACGACGTCCTCGACGCCGAGTCCGGCCCCGTCCAGGACCACGGCCGCAGACCGCGCGGACGGCACGGACACCGGTGCGTCCACGATGCGAGACGACATCACGCCCAAACTCCCCTCAACCCGGACACCCGTTCTTGTTCTGCGGTCAACCGTTACAGCGGATTAACGCCGAACCGTTGACAAGCTATTCACACACCAAGAACTCTGCATGACGTTATGCAGCCGGGCAAGGGACATCTCATGATCCAGTTCGACGCGGTCCACAAGCGCTTCCCCAACGGCACGACAGCAGTCCACGACCTCAGCCTGGAGATGCCGGAAGGCGGTATCACCGTCCTGGTCGGATCCTCCGGTTGCGGCAAGACCACGACCCTGCGGATGATCAACCGGATGGTCGAGCCGACCTCCGGCACCATCCGCGTCGGCGGCAAGGACGTCACCCGGCAGGACGCGGCCGAGCTGCGCCGCTCCATCGGCTATGTCATCCAGCAGGCCGGCCTCTTCCCGCACCGCACGGTGCTCGACAACATCGCCACCGTCCCGCTACTGCTCGGCTGGAACCGGAAGAAGGCCCGGGCCCGCGCCGCCGAACTGCTGGAGACCGTCGGCCTCGCCCCCGAGGCCGGCAAGCGGTACCCGCACCAGCTCTCCGGCGGCCAGCAGCAGCGCGTCGGCGTCGCCCGCGCCCTCGCCGCCGACCCGCCGGTGCTGCTCATGGACGAGCCGTTCGGCGCGGTCGACCCGGTCGTCCGCACCCAGCTCCAGGACGAACTACTCAGGCTCCAGGCGGAGTTGAGCAAGACCATCGTCTTCGTCACGCACGACATCGACGAGGCGGTGCGGCTCGGCGACCGGATCGCCGTGTTCCGCACGGGCGGCCATCTGGTGCAGTGCGCCCCGCCCGCCGAACTCCTGGCCCGCCCGGCCGACGACTTCGTGGCCGGCTTCCTCGGCGCCGAGCGCGGCCTGAAGCTGCTCTCCCTGAAGACCCTCGCCGACGTTCCCCAGGGCCCGGCACCCGAAGGCGGCGCCTGGACACTCGTACTCGACGCGTGGAACAAGCCGCTCCACTGGGCCTCGAAGGACGCCGAGCTCCCGGTCCGCCCGCTCAGGGACACCGACTCCCTCCTCTCCGCCCTCAACGAGTCGGTCGCCTCCCCCACCGGACTGATCGCCCGGGTCGACGCCGACGGCGTGCTCACCGGGGTCTCCTCCCGCGACGACATCCACGAGCACGCCGGGCGCGCCCACGCCGAAGTGGGGGTGGCCGCATGACGATCGACTGGTCCTGGATATCGGCCCACACCGACGACCTCACCACCCTCACGCTCTCCCACCTGCAGGCCGCGCTCACGGCCGTCGCCCTCGGCCTGCTGATCTCGCTCCCGCTGGCCGTGGTCGCCCACCGGATCCCCCGGCTGCGCGGCTTCCTGCTCGGCGCGTCCAACGTCCTGTTCACGATCCCGTCGATCGCGATCTTCGTACTCCTCCTGCCGGTCAGCGGCCTGACCCGCACCACCACCGTGACCGGCCTGACCGTCTACACCCTGGTCGTCCTGCTGCGGAACACCGTCGAGGGCCTGGACTCGGTCCCCCTGAAGGTGAAGGAGGCGGCGAAGGCGATGGGCACGCGCCCCCTGCGCACGCTCCTCACGGTCGAGTTCCCGCTCGCGCTCCCCGTGATCATGGCGGGCGTCCGGATCGCCACCGTCATGTCGATCTCCCTGGTCTCCGTCGCGACCTACATCGGCGACGGCGGCCTCGGCCAGCTCTTCACCGACGGCTTCCAGCGCAACTTCCCCACCCCGGTGATCGCCGGAGTGGTCCTCACCCTGCTCCTCGCGGTCGTCGCGGACGCGGCGCTGGTCGCCGTCCAGCACGCCCTCACCCCCTGGGCCAGGAGGCGAGCCTGATGTACGAACTCCTCAAGAACCTCGGCACCTGGCTGACCAGCGGCTCCCAGTGGACCGGCCCGGACGGCATCGCGCACCGCCTCGCCGAGCACCTCCAGTACTCCCTGCTGGCCACGCTCATCGCCGCCGCCATCGGCCTGCCGCTCGGCCTGCTGATCGGCCACACCGGCAGGGGCGCGTTCCTCGCGATCAACCTCGCCTCCTTCGGCCGGGCCCTGCCCACCGTCGGCCTGGTCGTCCTGGTCTTCCTGGTCGGCGGCCTGTCGATGCTGCCGGTGTACGTCGCGCTGGTCGCCCTCGCGGTCCCGGCGATCGTCACCAACACCTACGCCGGCATGACCGCCGTCGACCCGGACGTGCGGGACGCGGCGCGCGGCCAGGGCATGCGCGGCCACCAGGTCCTCCTCCAGGTCGAGCTGCCGCTCGCGCTGCCGCTGATCATGACGGGCCTGCGCCTCGCCCTGATCCAGGTCGTGGCCACGGCGACCATCGCCGCGTACGTCTCCTTCGGCGGCCTGGGCCGCTACGTCTTCGACGGCCTCGCCCAGCGCGACCTGGTCCAGGTGCTCGGCGGCGCGGTGCTGGTCGCCCTCGTCGCCGTCGTCCTGGACGTGGCCCTGGCCTCCCTCCAGCGCTTCCTCTTCCTCCCCCACTCTCGACTTCGCTCGAGCGGGGGGACCCCCACCCGCACCGCGTAGGGAACCCCTGACATGAACCGACGCACTGTCCTCGGCGGCCTGTTCGCGGTCGCCTCCGTACCCGCCCTCTCCGCCTGCGCGAGCGGCATCACCTCCCTCAACGGCCAGGGCTCCGCCGCCGGCGGTACCGGCTCCAGCAAGGGCGGAGTCACCATCGGCACGGCCAACTTCACCGAGAACCAGATCCTCGGCTACCTCTACGCGGCCGCCCTGCGGGGTGCCGGAGTCAAGACGACCGTCCGCCCCAACCTCGGCACCCGCGAGATCGTCATCCCGGCCCTCAGGGGCGGCGACATCGACCTGCTGCCCGAGTACCAGGGCGCCCTGCTCAACTACCTCGCCCCGAAGGTCACGGCCAGCGAGTCGGGCGAGATGCAGAACGCCCTCACCCAGGCCCTCCCGGCCGGCCTCCAGGTGCTGCCGTACGGCATGGCGGAGGACTCGGACGCCTTCGTCGTCACCCGCGAGACGGCGCGGAAGTACGGCCTGGTGTCCCTCGCCGATCTGAAGAAGCAGAACGGCAAGCTGGTCATCGGCGCCGCCCCCGAGGTGAAGAAGCGTCAGGTCGGCGCGATCGGCCTGAAGGACGTGTACGGCGTGGATTTCAAGGAGTTCAAGTCGCTGGACTCCGACGGTCCGCTGGTCAAGGGCGCGCTCAAGAAGGGCGATGTGGACGTGGCGAACCTGTTCACCACGGACACCGACATCAAGGCCAACGACTGGGTGGTGCTCACCGACCCCGCGCACCTCATCCCCAGCCAGCACATCGTCCCGCTCATCGCCGACCGCAAGGCCGACGACACCGTCCGCAAGGCGCTCGCCCGGCTCGGCAACCTGCTGACCACGGCCCAGCTCACCGAGCTCAACCGGCAGGTGGACAAGGACAAGAAGGACCCCGAGGACGTGGCGAACGCCTATGCGAAACAGCACGGACTGGTGAGGTAGCCGGGTGTTCTAAGAGGGGGGTTGTCCCCCGTGCGGACGGCGTGAGCGCTCTCTAACGTATCCCTCATGACCGGAACGGACGGGCGGGACACCGACCTCAGGAAAGAACTCGACGCCACCCTGCAGAACCGCAGGGAACTGGGCGAGGAGTACGAGTCGGCGCTGGTCGACTCCTTCATGGAGAAGGTCGACCAGCGCATCGACGGGGCGGTCGAGCGCCGGCTGCGCCGGACACTGGCCGAGCAGCGGATGCAGATGGCACGCGGCAACCGCCCCGGGGGCGGCGCGGACTCCTGGGCCGAGCGGTTCGGCCTCGCCGTCGTCTCGCTGGTGCTGGCGATCCCGCTGTCGGCGATCGGCGCCCACCAGGCCGGCCTGTCCGGCCTGCTGATCTCCTGGGGCGGCATCGTCGGCGTCAACCTCGTCCAGGCCGCCCGCACCAATCCGGGCCTGTTCAAAGGCCGCCGCCGTCCCTCCGACGACGACTGACCCTCACGCCTGTGGGGTGGGCAGGACCATGATCTGGCCCGGACAGCCCCGCGCTGCTCAGAGAGCAGTGGCGGTTCAGCCGCAAAGGGTGTGCGCGGGGACCGCCGCACCCCCGTTGCCGGGGGGCGGGACGACGGCGGTCCCCGCGAGGGACGCGGGCCGGGTCAGGGCCGGGCTTGCGCGTCCATGGCGTCCATGGAGGTCCGGGAGCCGCTCCGGAGGTCCTTGGCGCCGTTCGGCGCCGGCCGGGGCGGGGAGCCGCTCCCGCCCTGCCGACACCCACCAATGTGCCGGACGCGTGTTAAGCGGGTGCTGCGCGCACGTGACACGCTCGTACCACTTCCGCGAACCCCGCCTCACGTCAAGTCACGCCCGTAAACCCGCAGTTCACCGGGGGTTCGCTACTGCTTCCCGCCCTTGGCCAGGAAGGCCAGCAGGTCCTGCCGGCTGACCACGCCGGTGGGCTTGCCCTCGACCAGGACGATCGCGGCGTCGGCCGAGCCGAGCACGGACATCAGGTCGCCGACCGGCTCGCCGGAGCCGACCTGGGGCAGCGGGGCGGACATGTGCTTCTCCAGCGGGTCCTCCAGGGAGGCGCGCTTGTTGAACAGGGCGTCCAGCAGCTCCCGTTCCACCACGGACCCGACGACCTCGGCGGCCATCACGTCCGGGTGACCGGCGCCCGGCTTGACGACCGGCATCTGCGAGACGCCGTACTCGCGCAGCACCTCGATGGCCTGGCCGACGGTCTCCTCCGGGTGCATGTGCACCAGGGACGGGATGGTGCCGGCCACCTTGTCGTTCAGGACGTCGCCGACGCGGGCGCTCGGGCCCTCGTCCTCCAGGAAGCCGTAGTCGGCCATCCACTCGTCGTTGAAGATCTTGCTGAGGTAGCCGCGCCCGCTGTCCGGGAGCAGTACGACCACGACGTCGTCGGGCCCGAGCCGCTCGGCGACCCGCAGCGCCGCGACGACGGCCATCCCGCAGGAGCCGCCCACCAGCAGGCCCTCCTCCTTGGCCAGCCGGCGGGTCATCTGGAAGGAGTCCTTGTCGGACACGGCGACGATCTCGTCCGCGACGGTGCGGTCGTAGGCGGTCGGCCAGAAGTCCTCGCCGACGCCCTCCACCAGGTACGGCCGCCCGGAGCCGCCGGAGTACACGGAGCCCTCGGGGTCGGCGCCGACGACCTTGACCTTGCCGTCGCTGACGTCCTTCAGGTAGCGGCCGGTGCCGGAGATGGTGCCGCCCGTGCCCACGCCCGCCACGAAGTGGGTGATCCTGCCCTCGGTCTGCTCCCACAGCTCGGGGCCGGTCGAGTGATAGTGCGAGAGCGGGTTGTTGGGGTTGGAGTACTGGTCGGGCTTCCAGGCACCCGGGGTCTCGCGGACGAGCCGGTCGGAGACGTTGTAGTAGGAGTCCGGGTGTTCAGGAGCGACGGCGGTCGGGCACACGACCACCTCGGCGCCGTAGGCCCGCAGCACGTTGATCTTGTCCGTGGAGACCTTGTCGGGGCACACGAAGATGCACTTGTACCCCTTCTGCTGAGCCACGATGGCCAGCCCCACACCGGTGTTGCCGCTGGTCGGCTCGACGATCGTCCCGCCCGGCTTGAGCTCACCGCTCTGCTCGGCGGCCTCGATCATGCGCAGGGCGATGCGGTCCTTCACGGAACCGCCCGGGTTGAAGTACTCCACCTTGGCGAGGACGGTGGCCTGGATGCCCTTGGTCACGTTGTTGAGCCGCACCAGCGGGGTGTTGCCGACGAGGCTGATCATCGAGTCGTGGAATTGCACCGTTGTCTCCGGATGCTGCAAAAGATGTGGTCTTAGTGGTGTCGCCAGCCTAAGGCCAGCTGTGTGGCCGGCGCGGCCGTTCACTCCCCGTTGAGATTGACGCACGGTCCGTGCGGGGCAAGGAGTGGGTGTACGGCTACGAGGAGGTGGCGGCGACGCATGTCGAGCATGTCGAGGGCGAGGGTGGCCCGGCGCATCGCGGCCGGAGCGGCGTACGGCGGTGGCGGGGTCGGGCTGGTCGGGGCGGCCGCGGTCGGTCTGCTGCTCGCGGAGGTACGGCTGGCCCGGCGCCATGTGGGCAACCACAGCGGCGGCCGCGTCCCGGTGGCGGACGGTGTGTACGGCCACGCGTACGACGTGCCCGGCGAACCGCCTCTCCGCCTGACCATGCTCGGCGACTCCACGGCGGCCGGGCAGGGGGTGCACCGGGCGGGCCAGACCCCGGGCGCGCTGCTGGCCTCGGGCCTGGCGGCGGTGGCGGAGCGCCCGGTGGAACTGCGGAACGTGGCGCTGCCCGGCGCCCAGTCCGACGACCTGGACCGCCAGGTGGCGTCGGTGCTGTCGGGGCCGGCGCCCGTCCCGGACGTCTGCGTGATCATGATCGGGGCGAACGACGTGACCCACCGGATGCCGCCGACCCGTTCGGTACGGCATCTGTCGGCGGCGGTACGACGGCTGCGCACGGCCGGTGCGGAGGTGGTGGTCGGCACCTGTCCCGACCTCGGCACCATCGAGCCGGTGCAGCAGCCGCTGCGCTGGCTGGCCCGGCGGGCCTCGCGGCAGCTGGCGGCGGCGCAGACGATCGGGGCGGTGGAGCAGGGCGGCCGGACGGTGTCGCTGGGCGACCTTCTGGGCCCCGAGTTCGAGGCGAACCCGCGGGAGCTGTTCGGGCCGGACAACTACCACCCCTCGGCGGAGGGCTACGCGACGGCGGCGATGGCCGTGCTGCCGACGGTCTGCGCGGCCCTGGGCCTGTGGCCGGCGGAGGAGGAGCGGCCGGACGTGTCGCGGCGCGAGGGCTTCCTGCCGGTCGCCCGCGCGGCCGCCGAGGCGGCGTCGGAGGCCGGCACGGAGGTCACGGCCGCCATGCCGACGGGGCCGCGGGGGCCGTGGGCGCTGCTGAAGCGGCGTCGGCGGCGCAGGGTGCCGGAGGCCGAGCCCGCCCGCCCGTCCCTGTGACCGGCGTTCACCTCTGTCCGCCAGGCCGCCCCCGCCCCAAGCAAGCGCTTAGTAAATTGCGGCCAGTGTCACACGCCAAGACCGGTGACCTTGCCCATACGTAGCGGTAACTTCCCAACCGGCCCTGCCCGAGAAGCAAACCCCCGTTCACTGGAGCCGTGATGCCCGAAGCCGTCATCGTCTCGACCGCCCGCTCCCCCATCGGCCGCGCCGTCAAGGGCTCCCTGAAGGACCTGCGCCCCGACGACCTGACCGCCACGATCATTCAGGCCGCGCTCGCCAAGATCCCCGAGCTGGACCCCAAGGACATCGACGACCTGATGCTCGGCTGCGGCCTTCCCGGCGGCGAGCAGGGTCACAACCTCGGCCGGATCGTCGCCGTACAGATGGGCATGGACCACCTGCCGGGCTGCACGATCACCCGGTACTGCTCCTCGTCCCTGCAGACCTCCCGCATGGCGCTGCACGCCATCAAGGCCGGCGAGGGCGACGTCTTCATCTCGGCCGGTGTCGAGACGGTCTCCCGTTTCATCAAGGGCAGCTCCGACGGCCTGCCGGACACGCACAACCCGCTGTTCGCCGAGGCCGAGGCCCGCACCGAGGCGGTCGCCCAGCAGGAGGGCACGACCTGGCACGACCCGCGCGAGGACGGCCTGCTGCCCGACCCGTACATCGCGATGGGCCAGACCGCCGAGAACCTGGCCCGCGCCAAGGGCATCACCCGCCAGGAGATGGACGAGTTCGGCGTCCGCTCGCAGAACCTGGCCGAGCAGGCCATCAAGAACGGCTTCTGGGAGCGCGAGATCACCCCGGTGACCCTCCCCGACGGCACGGTCGTCAGCAAGGACGACGGCCCCCGCCCCGGCGTCACCCTGGAGGGCGTCGCGGGCCTCAAGCCGGTCTTCCGCCCGGACGGACTCGTCACCGCCGGCAACTGCTGCCCGCTCAACGACGGTGCCGCCGCCGTCGTCATCATGAGCGACACCAAGGCCCGCGAGCTGGGCCTGACCCCGCTCGCCCGGATCGTGTCCACCGGCGTCTCCGGCCTCTCCCCCGAGATCATGGGCCTCGGCCCGGTCGAGGCGAGCAAGCAGGCGCTGCGGCGCGCCGGCCTCACCATCGACGACATCGACCTGGTCGAGATCAACGAGGCCTTCGCCGCCCAGGTGATCCCCTCCTACCGTGAGCTCGGCATCGACATCGACAGGCTGAACGTCAACGGCGGCGCCATCGCCGTCGGCCACCCCTTCGGCATGACCGGCGCCCGGATCACCGGCACGCTCATCAACTCCCTGCAGTGGCACGACAAGCAGTTCGGCCTGGAGACGATGTGCGTCGGCGGCGGCCAGGGCATGGCGATGGTCATCGAGCGCCTCAGCTGATCCACCGTCCGTAGCGAGGCGGGCACCTTACGTCAGGAAACGGCCCGGAACCGAGGAAACTCCACGGTTCCGGGTCTTTTCGTGATCCAATCTCCCCCAGGATGTGACCTATCTCGCTCACCCGACACATCGGTGCAGGTCAGCGCAGGCCAGTGCGGTCCGCGACGACACCCCAAGGCTAAAGTCCTGTCCGTTTCGTGACGTTACGCACTGACAGCTGCTTAGTCCGCCCTTCAAGCTGATGTAGGAAGTCGGGGGTCGACTTTGAACCGGGAGTACGTCAGTGAGCGCCATGCCGATCGCCCTGCTGCTCACCACGGCCGCCACCGGCGCCGTGGGCGTCGCCGTCCTGCGCACCGTTCTGAAGCTGCGCCGCCAGCTGGCGGAGCTGCAGACCCAGCTCGCCGAGAACCAGTCGGCCGCCATGCGCGCACTGCTGCCCAACGCCCGCAGCGGCACCGACGCCGACCAGATACGCGCCGCCGTGGCCGAGGCGCTCGCCGAGGAGCGGGAGCGGGAGCTGGCCGAGGCGCGTGCCTTCTGGGCCGCGCAGGAGGCCCGTGACGCCTCCGACACCCCGACCCTGCTCGGCCTGCCGGACACCGAGCTGTTCCTGCCCCGGCAGACCGACTTCGCCGGCCTGGAGCCGGTGACCGAGCCGACCGCCGACGCCGACGAGTTCGCCGGGGAGTCCCCGGAACTGGCCGCGGCCCGCCGCCGTCACCCCTCGCACCCCGACTTCGTCCCGGTGCAGTCGTCGGCGGTGAACGACCACGAGCGCACGGTGACCACGCTGGAGCAGCTGGCCGCCGACCGCGTCGAGCTCTCCGACGTCCGCCCCGGTCCCCTCGGCACCCTCGACGTCTACGTCTTCGCCGACGGCACCACCCTGTGCATGACCCCCGGCCACCGCGAGACCGCCGAACGCCTGGCGGCAGCGGTGGACGCGGGCGAGGCCCCGTACCTGCTCGGCGGTTCCGGCATCTCGGGCGCCTACACCCTCACCTTCGCCTACGGCGAGGACGACCAGAACATGGTCTACATCCTGGCGGACAGGGTCATCGCGTCCCTGTAGAGAGCGGCGCTCAGACCCCCGCCCGCTGACGCGCCTCCTCGACCACCCGGACCGCTTCGGCGACTTCGTCGTCGCTCCGCAACACGACCGCCAAGTCGTGTGCGGCCACCAGAATCTGATCGGCCGCGGCGAACATCCCGGCGTCCGGCATCTGGCGAGGCTCGCTCCCGGGCTCCTCGACGGCCTGGGCGCGCCGGGCCAACTCCCTGGCCAGTTCGAGAGCCTCGGCCGCGGCACCCCGCTGAAGCCTGCTCTGCGGCGCCGCGCGCAACCTGTCGGCGAAGTGATCCACTGCTCGGGTCAAGGGCGTCGTATCAACCACGCGCCGAGCGTAACGTGCCGCACTGTTGCCAATACGCGAACGCTCAGGCACGGTGACGTGAAGGACCGGCTTACATCCCCTTTGCGTTCGGAGGCGCCGATGTCCCAGCTCTTCTCGGAGGAGACCCACCGCAATCTGCTCGCCCGCATCCCCCACTGCACCGGTCGCGAAGTCTCCGACTGGCTGCGCACCGTTGAAGAAGGCCCCGCCCTGTTCCGCTTCGAGGAGAAGGTCAGCTGGCTCCGGCACGAGTACGACCTCGCGTACGGCCACGCGAAGGCGATCGTCCACGAGTACGACCTGAGGAGGGCAGCACGGAAGCTGCTCTAGCCGCCGCTCAGGACGGCGAAGGGCCCCGGGTCGGAACCCGGGGCCCTCCTCATGACCGCGCAGACGCTAGTCGTTGTTGGTGAAGATCGCCACCAGCCGCAGCATCTCCAGGTAGATCCACACCAGGGTCACGGTGAGACCGAACGCGGCGAGCCAGGACTCGTTGCGCGGGGCGCCGTAGGCGATGCCGTCCTCGATCTGCTTGAAGTCGAGGGTCAGGAAGAACGCGCCGAGCACGATGGCGACGATGCTGACGAGCGCACCGAGCGGGCCGAAGCTGCGCAGGCCGCCGTTCTCGGCGACGCCGAACACGACCAGCAGCAGGTTGACCGCCATGACCACCAGGAACGCCATGGCGATGGCCATGCCGATGCGGGCGTAGCGGGCGGTGACGCGGATCCAGCCGGCCTTGTAGACGAGCAGGGTCGCGGCCGAGACCGCCATGGTGCCGAGCACCGCCTGGAAGGGGGCGCCGCTCCAGCGGCTGTTGTACATCTCGCTGATGACGCCGAGGAAGACGCCCTCGAAGGCGGCGTACCCGAGGATCAGCGCGGGCGACGGGGTCCGCTTGAAGTTCTGGACCATCGCCAGGACGAACGCGACGATCGCGGAGCCGATCGCCAGGCCGTAGCTGGTCGCCGTCACCGGCAGCAGCGCCCAGGCGAGGACGGCGCCGACGGCGACCGTGCCGAGCGTGATGGCCGAGCGGACGACGACGTCGTCCATCGTCATCCGGTCGGTGGTGACCGGGGCCTGCGGCGGGGCGCCGACGCCCTGCTGCGCGTACGGGTTCTGGGCGTAGGGGTTCTGCGCGTACGGGTTGCCCTGTGCATACCCGGCCTGCGGTGCGGTGTTGAAGCCGGCGTAGCCGTTGTCGCGGCTGAACCCCCGTCGCGAGAAGACCGGGTTACTGCTCCTCATTTCACTCCTCCATGGCTGCCGTGCGCAGCCTTGGCTCAAGAGTAATGGATTGGCAAAGGACCGACCATGATACCTGAGGAGGATCTTTCCCCTGCCGTGCTCGCCAACACGCTACGCGCACCGGTGATTCCCGGCCATGGGTGATCGGGTTCCATGACGAACCTGCTACCTCGCCGAGACGTGCCGCTAACCCAGCGGGAATCCGGTGTACGCCTCGGCCAGGTCGGTCTCGGCCGCGCGGGAGGAGGCGATCCGCTCCAGCCGGGCCCGCTGGAGGCGGGCGTCGAAGGGCGTGGCGTCCGGGGCCGGATGGAGCATCGTCGTCATGTCGTAGGAGAACCGTTCGGCCTGCCAGACGCGGTGCAGGCAGGTCGCGGAGTAGGCGTCGAGGAGGTCCGCCGAGCCGGTCTCCTTCTCGTGGACGAGGGCGCGGGCGAGGGTGACGACGTCACCGACGGCGAGGTTCAGCCCTTTGGCTCCGGTCGGCGGGACGATGTGAGCGGAGTCACCGGCGAGGAAGAGCCGGCCGTGGCGCATCGGCTCGTGCACGAAGGAGCGCATGGGCGTGACCGACTTCTGGGTGATGGGGCCGCGCTCCAGCCGCCAGTCGTCGTCCGTCTCGCATCGGCGTTCCAGCTCCGTCCAGATCTCGTCGTCGGTCCAGTCGTCGGCGTTCGTGCCGGCGGGTACCTGGAGGTAGAGGCGGGAGACGAAGGATTCAACAGGGAGCGAAGCGCCTTCCTTGGAAGGGTGGTGGCGGGTGACGGGCGGGCGCATGGACAGGAGGGCGAAGCCGCGGTCGTGGCGGGCGTAGACGAGTTCGTCGTGGGAGGGCGCGACGTCGGCGAGGACGCCGAGCCAGGCGTAGGGGTACGTCCGTTCGAACACGTGGGACAGGGCGGCCGGGAAGGCCGCCCGGGCCACCCCCCAGAAGCCGTCGCAGCCGACGGCGTAGTCGCACTCCAGCACGTCCTCGCGGCCCTGGTACCTGAACCGGATGCGCGGCCGGTCGCCGTCCGCGCCCTCCACCGCCAGCGCCTCCGCCTCGAACAGCAGCGGCCCGCCCTCCTTCAGCTGAAGGGCGATCAGGTCCTTGCAGACCTCGGTCTGGGCGTACACCGTCACCGACCGACCGCCGGTCAGGCCAGGGAGGTCGACGCGGTGGCGGCGCCGGTCGAAGCGCAGTTCGATGCCGTCGTGCCGCAGGCCCTCCTGGTCCATCCGCTCCCCGGCGCCGACCGCGCGCAGCACGTCGACCGTGCCCTGCTCCAGGATTCCGGCGCGCTGCCGATGTTCCACGTAGGCGCGGTCGCGGCTCTCCAGGACGACCGAATCGATGCCGGCGCGGTGCAGCAGCCGCGCGAGCAGCAGTCCGGCCGGTCCCGCTCCGATGATCCCGACGGTCGTGCGCATCGATTCGTCCCTTCGGGTCGACTCTACGGCGTTCGCGTGGTGAACTTTTGTTCACCAACTGCGCCCAGAGTCTGCGCCGGGGGCCGACCGATGTCAATGGGCCCATCGCGCCCCTGTAGGGGCGCGGGACCCTGTCGACAAGGGTTCAGTGACCCGGCCAGCCGTCCAGGTGGCGGTGCAGGGTGACGGTCGGCTGCGCCTCCGCCTTCGGCGCGTGGGCGACCGCGTCGCGCAGGACCGCGGTCACCTCGCCCGCCAGGCCGTCGACCCGGGTCCTCAGCTCGGCCGCGGGCAGCGTGGAGTGGGTCAGCGCGTCCAGCCGGCGGTGGATGTCGGCGAGCTGCTGCCGGGCGCCGTCGTCGAGGGTGAGCGGTGCCGGCGTGGAGACGACGAACTGGTAGGCACCGGCGAGGGTCTGGCAGCCGGTGCACTCCTTGTTGGCCGCGTCGCTGAGGTTCACGGCGTTCAGGTGCGTGTGCTCACCGGCGATCGTGACGATCTGGAAGGACAGCGCGACCGACCGGCAGTGGTCGTCGGCCGAGCAGCCGGCGGAGACCGCGTTGGCCTGGTTGCGCACCCCCGCCGCGTTGACGGTGCCGAACTGACGGATGGTGAAGGAGTCCTCGGCCCGCGTGTGATGGGCCCGGTCGGCGTGGCTGAAGACGTGGTCGGACGCGAAGGCCGCGTGCGCGGCGCCGGTCGCCGCCTGGGCCGGTACGGCGGTGGCCGCACCGGCGATTCCGGCCGCGAACAGGCCGAGGCCCAGGGCGCGGCGGGCGAGGGGGTGGTTGCTGGAGCGTGCCTTGCGATGGCTGCTCATTGGGGTCTCCGTACGTTGTTCGGGCGGCCCGGGAGGGCCGGACATGGCTGATGAGGCGTCAGGACGACGCCGGTGCGGGCGAGCCACCGGACGGTGCGGGCGTGGGGCTTGCGGTCGGTGACGCGGGGACGCTCTCCGACGGGGTCGGGGATGTCGGGGGGCCGGGGTCCGGGCTGCTGGGCGGGGTCGTGCTCGCGGTGGTGCCACCGGTGGAGGTCTCCGGCTGATGGGACTGCGAGCCGGTCGGCGCGCCCGGTGCCGGATCGGCCGCCGAGGACTGCGGCGCGGAGGCGGACGCGCTCATCGAGGTGTTCGGCGACGACCCGGCGCCCGACGCCGACGCGGACGCTGCCGGCACCGCCGAGGGCGACACGGAGGCGCCGCCGGTGCCGTACCCGCCGCGCCCGCCGGGCCCCGGAGTCGAGGCGTCCCGTGGCGAGGGCTCCTCGGTCGGCACCCCGGGCTGCAGGATCGGTGCGATCGGGGGCTTCTTCGGGAGCGGCTTCGGGGTCACCCCGGACACCCAGGCGTAGGAGAGCCCGGTCAGTCCGGCGAGGGCGAGCACGCACAGCGCGAGGCGCAGCCGGGGCCGTCCGGCGGTGGAGCGCTTCGCGGCCCGGAAGAGCCGGCCGCCGATCTTCACCGACAGATAGACGACGCCGGCCATCGGGCACAGCAGCATCACGCTGCCGATCACCCCGACGAGCCCGGCGACGATCTGTCCGTGTGCGAACGCCTCGCCGGTGCCGAGGAGTTGCTCGGTCAGCGAGCGGACCATCGTGGTGAGGATCCGGGGCAGGTTCCACAGCGCGTAGCCCATCTCGCCGATGATCAACGGCACCATCGTCAGCACCCAGCCGGCCACGATGGCGCGCGCGGACCTCTTCAGCCCGGCGACCTCCGCACGCGCCGCCCGGCCCTTCGCGCCCGGCACGAGCGAGAACAGGATCGGCCTGATCTTGCCGTAGAGATCGGGAACTCCGGCGAGGTCGCCGAGGATGTAGTAGCCGTCCAGGCGGACGGCCGGCATCAGCTGTTCCAGGATCTCGAAGTGCCCGAGGTAGACGGCGGCCAGGAAGAACTGCGCCCCGGTGGCGAAGTAGGCCCCGGCCATGGCCAGCATGAAGACGACGTTGAAGTACACCCCGCCGAGGTCCGTGCGGAGCCGGCCGGCCCGGGAGATCCGGTAGACGTCGGTGACGTCGGTGTACATCGACGGCCAGATGAGGAACAGCCCGCAGCCGATGCAGCCGGGCCGGGCACCGCCGTACCGGCAGGCGGAGGCGTGGCCGAACTCGTGGAAGACGAGCGAGGCCACGGTGAGGACGAAGACGATGAGGATCAGCACCGGCTGGTCCATGACCTCCAGCACCGGTTCGATCGCCCCGAAGAAGCCGAACAGCCAGACGTCCATCGCGAGCGCCGTGAGCAGCACGGCGGCGACCACGGCCGGGCGGTGCAGCCAGGCCAGGGCCCGCGCGATCCGCGCCGTACGGCGTTCGTCGAAGATCACCCGGTGGCCCTTGAGGGCGAGCAGCAGGTCGGAGCGCGGGGCGTCGACCTCGTCGTCCTCCTGGCCCTCGGGCACGCACACTCCGAGCGGTTCGAGCTTGTTCTCCACCAGGTAGCGGATGTTCTCGCCGCTCACCTCGCGGCCGTAGCGGGCGCTGACCCGGTGGGCGATCGTCTCGACGTCACGGACGCCGTCGACGGACGACGCCACCAGGTACAGCAGTCGCGACAGCTGGACGACCTGCCCGTCCCCCCGACGGGCGATGTACTTCGGTTCGGTGAAGCCCGAACCCTGGTACTCGCCGTGCAGCCGCAGTCCCGCGCTGAGCCGCGGGGCGGCCCGGACCGGCGTTCCGACGGCCGGCAGGCTGCCGGTCGTCACCTGTTCGTACGTCACCGGCCAGCCGCCGGGCCCGGGTACCGGACCGGTGTCGTACAGCGCGCTGGTGCCGTCGTCGAGCACCGTCATCTGTGGTCTCCCCCCACGTTCCCCCCGGAAAAGTCCGCGGGGACGGACCACCCGCACGCCCTGTGCCTGGTGCCCTCCGGGGCGCTCGGCGCGCCCCTTCGGGCGGGTGCGGTCCGTCCCCACGGCCGTGGTGCCGTTACTGCGTGACGGTGATCGTCTGCTGGGCCGACGACTCGGCGTCCGACCACGAGGAGTGGTCGTTCATGGCCGCCGACTCGTTGTGGGCGTTGATGTTCGCGACGTGCTTGGTCACGTTCACCGTCCGGCCGAAGCTGAACTTCAGCCGGCCCAGGGCCTCACGGCCCGGCAGCAGCTCCGCGGACTCGCCGTCCAGCTCGCGCATGTCCATGCTCATGGTGGTGGTTCCTTTCGTGGTGGTCGGGTCGGGTGCGCGCGGGCTACTGGCTGACGCTGATGGTCTGACCGGCGCCGGAGTCGGCCACGGACCACGAGGAGTGGTCGTTCAGGGCGGCGGACTCGTTGTGGGCGTTGATGTTCGCGATGTGCTTGGTCACGTTCACCGTGCGGCCGAAGCAGAACTTCAGGCGGCCGAGGGCCTCGCGGCCCGGCAGCAGCTCCGCGGACTCGGCGTCGAGCTCATGGGCGTTCAACATGGTCGATTCCCCCTTGGGAAACAGGCGGTTCCGGTCGGAGAGAGTCAGGTTCCCCCCGCACTCTGTCCAACTTGGTCGGACGGACTGTCCAACGAGATTGGACACTAGAGGCTCGCGGCACCGCTCCGCAACCCCGATCCGGTGAATCACCCTTTCGGCGGTCCCGCTACCCGACCGTAGAATCGGCGCCGACAGGCACGGTCAGGTAGAGCGGCGAGCAGGAAGTGGACTTCAGTGGCCAACGCACTGCAGCGGTTGATCCGTGAGCGTCTCGATGCCAAGGGCTGGTCCTACGGCGACGTGGCGCGGCGCGGCGCTGTACCCCGCTCCACCGTCCACCACCTGGCCACAGCCGACCGGGTCGTCCGCATGCCCCAGGCCACCACCCTGGAGGGCCTGGCCAAGGGCCTTCAGCTGCCACTGGACACCGTGCGCCGGGCGGCCGCCGAGGCCTGCGGCATCCACGTCTACGGCGGCCCGGCCGCCGTGGACGCCGACAGTACGGCCGCTCGCGCGACCGACCCCGAGGTGGAACTGCTCATCGCCAGCGTGCAGCAGCTGTCGGCCGAGGACCGCCGGCATGTCGCCGCCCTGGTCGAGTCCCTGCTGGGGCGCTCCGCGCCGTCGACGCCGGAGAAGTGACCGGAGTGCCCACTTCCGGGGCGCGCCGGAAAAATCATGCAACTTCGCCCGAACAGCCCCACATCCCCCGCTAGTCTCTCGTCCTGCCCGGGAAGCGAGAGCCGTGCTACGCGGGTCCTTTGGGGGGAACGTGTTGTTCGTGCATGGCGGGCCGGCCACCGCGGTGGTCCGGGGTCCCGCCGGTGAATCGGTCGTCCTGCTCTCCGGCGAACTGCCGGAGGTGCTCACCGAGGACGCGGTGACCGAACTGCTGGATCTGGCCGCCGCGATCCTGGACGCGGACGAGCTGGAGCTGTTCCACGTCTGCCTGCGCACCCTGCGCACGGACGGGCTCCGGGCGGGCCGGCGCATCGAGGTGGACGGTGCGGTCCTGACCGTGTACGAGGGGTGAGGAGCTGCGAGGTCCGGCAACTTCGTGTCGGAATTGCCCAATTGCCAGGTTTTGGTTGGTATTCTCCGGGCGTCAGTCAGCACGCGGCGAAAGAAGTCTGTCCATGCCATTCCACCCGGGGGAGCAGGTCAATTTCGGCGGTGAAACCGCCGTGGTGCTGGAAGACCGTGGTGACAGCGGCTACCTGATCTCCAGCGGTCACGCGCGACTGCCGATCGTGGTCCCCCGCCGCTCCCTCGAGAACGCGCGACGCCGACCGGCCGCCAAGCGGCTGTTCACCCCGAGCGTGCCGCATCTGCTCTCCGTGGACGACTTCCTCGACGACCCGGACGAGGTGCGCGAGATCGCGCTGAGCGCGGGCTACCACGCCGATCCGGAGCACTTCAAAGGGCTGCGCAGCGACCACCAGTACCTCTGGCCCGGCCTGCGCGAGGAGTTCTCACGGCTGCTCGGCACCCCGGTCACCGAGTGGCTCGGCCACAACGCCAACGGTGTCTTCCAGCAGACCGCGCACGACGATCCGCTGGTCTGGCACCACGATACGCAGAGCTACGCCGCCGCGATCTACCTGAACCCGAACCCGCCCGCCCATGCCGGCACCAGCTTCTGGCGCGACCGGACCCACGGCTGCCGGCGCGCGCCCAGCCATCCGAAGGAGCGGGCACGCCTGGGCAGCCCGGAGGCCGTGGAAGCCGCGCGCTCCACGGTCTACGACTCGTACAACTTCGTGCACGAGGACAACTGGGAGCTGGTCGAGTCGATCTCCGGCCAGTACAACCGGCTGGTGATCTGGGACGCGAAGCTCTTCCACTCGGCCACCTCCTACGAGCACTTCGCCGGCGAACACGGCACCCACCGTCTGGTGCAGCTCTTCTTCTTCGACATCGACGTCTGAGCGGGCCGGGTACCGGCCAGGGTGCGCTCGAAGAAGACGCCGCTCTCTGCGTCACCGAGCGATACGGCCGCGCCACGTCAGCGGGCCACTGTCGGAGCACTCCCGAGGGTGGCCCGCGCCCTGCGATGCAGACGAGGTGGTGCCCGGAGCCGGACTTGAACCGGCACGCCCGCGAAGGGGCAGCGAGGTTTAAGCCTCCTGGATGCCAACCTTGTTCGATTCATTGGCGTTCGCCGCAGGGAGCCCTCTCCGGGATGTTCGAATTCGGATGGCCACGTACGGCGGTGAACTGCCACCGGTGCTGCAACCACCGGGACAGGCTTGGCCGCCTCACGCAGGCCGCGCGCCGATCACTCACCGTGCTCGCCACGGTTCCACGTGATGACATCTTTCCCGTTGGGCATAGCCGCCTGGAACGCCCCAGGTGTGCAGCACGCCGGTGAAGCGCAGGCGCCACAGCGGTTGGCTCTCCCCACCGGGCAACTCGGCTGCCACGCCCTCGCCGGCCTGCTGCCCGAACCGCTCGATCGACCAAGCCGACGGCTCTACCGGATCCCCACCCCACACGGACATGCAGCATCCCCCTCCGTCCAATCACCCCGCCTTTCAACTGTGTGGCAGGTACACGAAGGGCGCACAAGCGATCAATCAGGCCAAGACGGGTGCATCGGTGTCACTTCCTCAGAACAGCCACAACTGATCACAGGCGGCTGTTACCTGCGGCCGCCGAATCGATCAACGCCCTGACCTGCTGCCGAGCTGTCGACACCTGACGGCGTTGGTTACCGCTCAGCGCCCTTCCGCGGCCCGAGGACGGCCCGGGAGGGTGCTCGTGCGTGAGCACCGCATTAGGAGAGAGGCTGGGGCGCCTTGCCGCCTGGCATCGTCGGCGCGCAGGGGGCGGCGTCCAAGGGGCGGCGCTGTCTGGTGTGGGCTTGGTTGGCGTCGGGGTGTTCAGTCAAGGGCTGCGAGGTGGTCGGCGGCGCCTCCGCGCCACTCGATCATGAAAAGGGTGGCGTCGTCGCTGGTGTGCCCGTCTCGTTCCTTCTTCAGCATGTGGGAGAGCCGTCGCAGATCCGCCCGTACTCCCTCGGACGGCTCCTCTCCCAGGCGGTTGACGCAGCGGGTGAGGCGTTCTTCGCCGAAGAGCTCCCCGCCAGAGACGTGCTCTTCGATGATGCCGTCGGTGTAGTACAGCACGCGGTCGCCTCGCTGGAGGGTGTGCTCTCTGATCCGGGGTACCTCTCCGCCGAAGCCGACGGGCAGTGTCGTCGCGCTCTCCAGTTGCTGTACCACCCGGCCGTCGCGGATCAGCAGTGGGGCGGGGTGGCCCGCGTTGACCAGCTTCATCTCACCGGTGGCGATGTTGAGGTGCATCAGCTGCGCCGTGACGAAGTGGTCGGGGCCGAACTGCCGGGAGATGGCATCGTCCATGAACGCGTACTTCTCGGCCAGGTCGATGAACACGCGCCGGGCGTGTCGGTAGGCGCCGATGGCCACGGTTGCCATCGTGGCGGCGTCCAGGCCGTGTCCCATCGCGTCGATCAGGGCGGCATGCAGGATGTCGTCGTTGAGGGCGTAGTCGAAGCTGTCGCCGGCCACGCGGTAGGCGGGCTCCAGGATGCCGGCCACCTCGAACTGCGGCACGGACATCGACAGTGGCGGCAGCAGGCTCCACTGGATCTCGGCGGCCACGTTCATCGGCTCCCGGCGCCGGGCCTGGAAGAACTGGTCGGTGTAGGCGTTCTTGGTGACCAGCAGGTCGGCGACCAGGCCGGCGAGCCTGCGCAGCAGGCGCCGGTCGTCGTCGCCGACGGCATCCATGGTGAGGGCCATCACGCCCACCTGGTCGCTGCCGTCCAGCAGCGGGAGGTACATCCGGACGCTGTGGGCCTGTGGCACCTCGACGACCTGCCCGCGCAAGAAGGCCCGGCCGGCGGGGGAGTCCATTACCGGCTGGGGCTGGCTGACGTGCAGGTTTCTGCCCGGTAGCGGCACCAGCAGCTCCTGCGCGTAGTCCTGGAGCAGGATGGAGACGTCACGGCCCCCGATCCTGGCCACCTCCTCCGCGATCAGCGGGGCGATCAGCTGCGGCGGCAAATGCGGCGCTCTGTCCAGCAGTACGCCGAGCAGCCGCTCGCCGAAACCCTCCGAGCGGTCCTCCGGGATCTCCTCGCCCATGGCCCGGTTAACCATCTCCTGCCTGCCCTCACCTCGGTCACCACCTGTGCACAACGTGACCTGGGAAGCTCGCCCGAGCGGCTTATTACGCCATGCGTGGCATGTCGGCCCAAGCCGATGCCAAGCCCCTGGTTCCGGGCCTGGTGCAGAGTCTGACCGGGCCGTTCAACGGTGAGCCCCGGTAGAAGAGTGCGGCAGAGATGGGCCGACTGGCCCATTGCGCGGAGAGACGGACGGCATCTGATCCGGGACCGGTCGCCCCTGTTGCCAGCTTGCCGGTCGGATGAGGCTGCCGGTAAGGGCGCGATTGGAGGTGCGCCATGGGCGGTGATGACCGACGGGGGAGGAAGCTGCGGAGCTGAGAATGTCCCTGGACCGCCTCGACGGCTGGACGGTTGCCAGCCTGGCAGGCGAGATCGACATCCTGACCGCGTCGAGACTGCGCGCACACCTGGCAGAGCTTGTGGTCAACCACGGTGGGCCGCCTCGGGTGATCATCGACCTCGGCGACGTGACCTTCTGCGACGCGCTCGGGCTGGGCGTGCTCATTGGCGTACACCATGCAGCCGCCCGGCACGGGGTCTGGTGGTCCCGCAGGGGATCGTGCGCAAAGTACTGCGCACGACGCGCCCCACTCACGACCTTGAGGTGCACGACACTCTGCGCGATGCCGTCGTAGCCGGCGTGCGTACGTTACAGAGCGGGCGGCGTAGCGACTTTGGCCGGGAGTTTCAATGACCCAGTCAAGTGCCGCTGCTCGGGTCCTGGAGCACTAGTTTGGAAGATCGCGTACGCGCGTGGGAGCTCACCTGGCGAGACGGTGACCTGCGCGTTTGTGGGGTGCCCGCTGATATTCCCGCTGTTCCCCATTGTTGCCCGACCGAACGGGCACGCATAGGGCACGCCGGTCACGCCTCAGACTCTTGCCACCAGTTCAGCGGCTCTCCGTCCGGTCCGAACACATTACTGAAGCCCCACTCGACCAGCACGCTCACGCCTGCTGCCCACGTTTCCATCACGGCCTCGACCGCGGGGAATCCGGCAGCGGCCGGCACCGTCACCACGATGAACCGCCGGTCGGCAGGCGCCTCCACCAGTCCGCCCAGGGAGAGGAAGGCCCCGATCAGGGACTCCAGCGACTCAGCAGCAAAGGGAGGCTCGCCGAATGCTTGGATGCAGAGGTTCGGGCCTCGCCGCTCGACCTGGAACAGGCCATCAGCATTGATCTTCAGCAGGTCCCCCGCCGCGCAGCCCTCGACCATGCCAGGGCTACCCAACAGTTCATAGCTGCCAGGACCGACCGCCCGGGCAGGAAGCGTCTCGAACACTGGCCTGCCGGAACTGGCAATGCCAGCCTGGAGTGCCACATGGCAACGGTTGGAGTCCGCTGGGCTCTCGATGCTCATTCCAGCATGCTCGCAGAGGCTGTCCGAGTCGGAGAGTTCAGCCCCCATCGCAGAGCATCTGTCCGGTCCGCCACTACCGGACGTTCCTCAACACTGCTTTGCTGATGGGCGCTTGCGCCTACACCCAAGCCACCATTGCTCACCAGGGGAAGGGTTGTCCTCGGCTGTCGTCATCTGTCGTCGTCGGCCGCCCCCGGACGGCCCACAGGCGGCCCCAGGGATACCCCCGGGGCCGCTAGTGGTTCCCGTTGCTGGGCCCCCTCGATGCGAACTATCGGCCACGCGGTTATTGCGGTCCAGGAGGCTGATCATGGGGCTATGGAGAGCCATTGCTAGTTAGCAGCGGTCGTGGTGGTGCTGTACTTCGCTGCTGCACAGCAACCACCGCCGCATTCGTGGAGAGCTGCTGGTCAGCCGCAGCTACAGCCCGTTGCCGCCGCTGTCGCCTCAGTGGCCTGGCTTGCAGCAGCAGTCGCCGGTGACGTCAGGGGCGGCGCTCTTGCCGAGGGTGTCGGCGTCGGCCTTCACGAGGTAGACCTCCCAGGGCTCCTGGCCGGGTCCGTGCACCCAGCCTTGTCCTAGAGGGCGTAGCAGCAGGAGGTGTCGTTCTCCTCGAAGGTGGCCAGTCCGGCGCTCTTCAACCGGTCGGTGGCTGCGTTGACCTGCTCGGTGGACTCGACCTCCACGCCGAGGTGGTCAAGGCGGGTCTCCTGCCCGGGCCCCGCCTGGAGCCGACCTGCGGGCCCCGGTCGGCGGTGCAGCCGGGCCCGGGCGGCGGCCGACGCCGTCGGCCGGCCCCCGGTCAGTCCGTGCGCTGCTGCGATTCGGACTGCTCGGTGCCGCTCGCGGTGAGAGCCTTGCGCGCGGCCTGCAGCAGTTCTTCGGAGAGCGGGTTGCCCCGGGTGGCGCGGGCGAGGACGAGGGCACCGACCATAGTGCAGAGTTGGGCCATGCCGTCGTCGTCGCCGGTGGCCAGCCGAGCGGCGCGGTTCCGTACCCCGTTGATGTAGACGTGGCGGGCGCGGGCGGCCTGGTCGGGCTCGCGCCCCAGGTCAGCGGCGAATCCGGAGACGGGGCAGCCGTCCCCGGCGTGATCGCGGTGCCAGACCGAGAGGTAGTCCTCGATCAGCGTCCGGCGGGCGGCCTCGTGCTCCTCGAGCGCCACCGCCGAGTGTGCGGCCTGCTCGGCGAAGGCGTGGGCGATGGCCTCGTCGACCAGGTCCTCCTTGGAGGCGAACTGCTTGTGGAACCCGCCGTGGGTGAGCCCGGCGACCTTCATCAGGTCGGCGATGCTGACCGCGGTGCCTTTCTCGCGGAACATCCGGGAGGCGGTGGCTACGACGCGCTGCCGGTTCTCCTGTGCTTGCGCCCGAGACACGCGGCCCATGGAATCACTCTCCTCAGTTGGATGTCGCTTGCCATCTATCCTAGCCTCCGTTTAGATTGATGACGACATCTATTTGAGGTCGCTGAGATCACCCGGCAGGTCAAGCAAGCCCTTGCGCTGCTTCCCACAGGCCGACGGCCTCCGCCCCGCAATCGCAGAACCACCGACAGCACTGGAGACCCCTGTGCCATCACCACCCACCCCCACCGACTCCTCGACGCCCGCGGGGCCCACGCCACCCGTGCCGCCTGCCCAGCGACGAAGCGTTTCCGAGGCGGTCCACCGCCGGCGCTGGGCCATCCTGACCGTGCTCTGTTCCAGCCTCCTGGTGGTGATGCTGGACAACTCGATCCTCAACGTGGCGACGAAGACCATCGCCCAACCCGCTCCGACCGGACTCGGCTCCACCCAGAGCCAGCTGGAGTGGGCGATCAACTCCTACACGCTGGTCTTCGCCGGACTGCTCTTCACCGCGGGTCTGCTCGGTGACCGGCTCGGCCGCAAGAAGGTGCTGCTCTTCGGCATGCTGGTGTTCGGCGCGGGATCGGCGCTGTCCGCGATGTCGGACTCCTCCGGGCAGCTCATCGCCTTCCGCGCTGTGATGGGCTTCGGCGGCGCCTTCATCCTGCCCGCCACCCTCGCGATCATCATGAACGTCTTCGAGCGCGAGGAGCAGCCCAAGGCCATCGGCATCTGGACCAGTGTGGTCGGTTTCGCTATCGCCCTCGGCCCCATCGCCGGCGGCATCCTGCTGCAGCACTTTTGGTGGGGCTCGGTCTTCCTGGTCAACGTGCCCATCGTGGTAGCCGCGGTGAGCGCGATGGTGGCGATCGTCCCCGACTCGAAGAACCCCAAGCCCGGCAAGCTCGACCCGGTCGGCGTCGTGCTCTCGATCGTTGGCCTGGTCTCGCTGATCTACGGCATCATCAAGGGCGGCCAGGAGGGCGACTTCACTGTGGCCCAGTCCTGGGGCCCGATCGTGGCCGGCCTGGCGGTCCTAGGGGTCTTCGTCGCCTATCAGCGCAGCAGCGACCATCCGGCCCTCGACGTCACCTGGTTCCGCAACCGGCGGTTCTCCGCGTCCGTCGCCGCCATCGGTCTGGTCTTCTTCGCCCTCATGGGCGTCACGTTCTTCAGCGTCTTCTACAACCAGAGCGTTCGGGGCTACAGCGTCCTGCAGTCCGGTCTGCTCGTGCTGCCGCTGGCCGCCTCCCAGATGTTCTTCGCCCCGCGGGCCCGGCTGGTCGTCGACCGCTTCGGTGCCCGAGCCGTGTGCGCCGGCGGCCTCGTCGTGACCGCGGTGGCCTTCGCAGGCTTCCTGCTGCTCGGCCAGGACACCCCCATCTGGGTGCTGGAGGTGCTGTTCTTCCTGATGGGTACGGGGATGGCGCATGTGATGCCGCCCGTCACCGTCATGATCATGTCGTCGCTGCCGCGGGAGAAGGCCGGCTCCGGATCCGCGATCAACAACACCTTCCGGCAGGTCGGCGGGGCCTTGGGGGTCGCCATGCTGGGGGCGTTGCTGTCCACCACCTACCGCAGCGGCATAGACGGCCACCTGGGCGTACTGCCCGCCTCCGACCGGCACGCCGCAGGTGAATCCGTTGAGGCAACCCTGGCCGTCGCCGAGAAGCTGGGACCGACCGGCAAGGCGTTGGTGCAGCCCGCGCACGACGCCTTCATCCATGCCATGCACATCACAGCGATAGGGTCGGCTGCCGTCGCCCTGGTCGGCGCGGTCGTCGTGCTGCTCTTCCTGCCGCGCAAGGACGCCGCCGTGGCTGCCAGCGGTGATAAGCCCGAACGCCAGACCGTAGGGGCCCAAGGGTGATCACGAATCATCCCCGCGAGACACCGGAGGCGACCGCCTGCCGGGGACGCCCCCGCAGTGCCGCCGCCGACACCGCCATCATCGAGAGCGTGCTGCGGCTGCTCGAGGAGGGCGCCACGATAGGCGAGCTCACCATGGAGGGCGTCGCCCGCAGCGCCGGCGTCGGCAAGGCCACCATCTACCGGCGGTGGCCCGGCAAAGGCGCCCTGCTCATGGATGTCTTGAGGACTCTGGACGAGCCTACGCCGGAGCTGCCGGGCCGCAGAGTGTGGGATGAACTGGCCCTGCTCGTCGAGTTCGTCCGGCGATGCGGGCTGGCCAAGCGGGACTCCGCCGTGCTGCGCAACGTGATGCTGCAGTTCCTATGCGCCCGAGCTGCGGCAGCTCTACCGCGACACCGTCATCCTGGTCCGCCGGACCCAGGTCCTCGAGGTGCTGCAGCGCGGCATCGACATCGGGGAGATCCGCGGCGACGTCGATCTGGAGCTGCTCGGCGGTCTGATCGTGGGGTCGATGCTCTCGCGCGCGACGCTGCGGCCGGGTTCCTCGCTGGAAGAGGGGCTGTCCGAGCGGATGGTCGACACGGTGCTCGAAGGAGTGCGCCCGCGCGGGTGAGGCCTGTGCCGACTTCGGTGCCGCTGACCTCCTCCGCCCGCCAATCACACAACCACCGACAGCACTGGAGGCCCCTGTGAAATCGCCACCCGGATCAGCGGAGACATCGCCGGGGCCAACGCCTTGCTGACAGCTCCACCGACGATCTGATCACACCTCAACTCAGATATTCCATTACTCCGAAGGAGATCGACTGATGATTGCCAGCAACCTTGTTCTTATCCCTGGTGCCGGCGGCGTGGGCCGTACGGTCTTCGAGCACTTGCGTGCTCAGGATGTGCCGGTGCGTTTCATGGTCCGTCGCGAGGACGAGCGTGCGGCTGAGCTGCGGGCGCTCGGCGCGGAGGTCGTCATCGGTGACCTGACGCGGCCCGAGACGGTAGCGGCCGCGCTGCAAGGCGTGGCGCGGATGTACTTCGCGATGCGCGTGTCGCCGGACCACCTGCTGGCGGCGACCGTGGTGGCCTCCGTTGCCAGGGAGTACGCGAAGCTGGAGGCCCTAGTCGACCTGTCGCAGATGACGGTGTCGCAGATGACCGCCACCAGCACCGAAGAATCGCACCAGCAGCGGCTGCACTGGCTGGCGGAGCAAGTCTTCAACTGGTCGGGTCTGCCGGTGGTGCACATCCGGCCGACGGCGTTCCTGGACACTCCGCTGTTCACCACGATGGCGGCACGGTCGATTCAGGAGAATGGCACGATCGCGCTGCCGTTCGGCACCGGACGCACCTCGCCGGTCGCCGTGGACGACGTCGCCAGGGTCATCGCCACCGTGCTCCGCGACCCGGCTCCGCACATCGGGCAGGTCTACGAGTTGACCGGGCCGCGCTCGGTCGACATGACGGAGCTGGCCGCGGAATTCTCTCGGGCGCTGGGCCGTCCGGTGTCCTACGTGGACGTACCTCCGGAAAGGTGGGAGGCCCAGCTCCCAAAGCTGGGAATGCCGCCGCACCTCGAACAGCACGTCGCCACCATGGCCCAGCTGCACCGGGACAACCGTTACGACCGCACCGTCGACGGCGTCGAGCGAGTGACGGGCATCCCCGCCCAGTCGATCGAGGCGTTCGTGGCCGCCCGCAGGGACTTCTACCTGGGCTGAGCCGCGTCCGATAGCGGGGGAGAGCGCGATGTGCAGCGCTCGCTGACGTGCCTCGCCCATGGGGACTCCACCGACCTCGCTCGGATTCGCTGTCTCAGTGGCGCCAGACAGAACCGGTGCAAAGGCGCCGGAGCTGGCGGAAAGGTGCCGGACCCGGCGACGGCGTATCGTCATTGTGTACGAGTTCCCTCGCACAACGAGGTCGGTCAGATGGGCACCCTGCAGGGGGCATCCTCCGTCCGTACCTCGGGCCCCTCCGGCGGCCCGGCTGCGTTCGTGGTGGACGCCCGAGGAGTGGTGTCCGCGTGGAGTCCGACGGCCGAACGTCTGTTGGGCTACGAGACGGCTGAGGTCGTAGGCCGGCCGGTTGCTGAGCTTTGGCCAGTGATCCCCTGGGACGCTCCCCAGCAGCTTTCGTCAGCCCTTGAGGCCGGCACCCCCGGGCCTACTGCCGTCCTCACGCATCGGCAGGGCCATCCTGTGCCCGTCACACTCGCGGCCTATCCCGTGACATCGGTCGTACCCGGCAGCGAGGGGACGGTGATCCTGGTGACTGCCGTTTCGCTGCCGACGGCGGTCCAAGACTGGCTTCACCACCGCGAGCGCATCGCAGCGGGTGCCCTGAGAAGCCGCATGGAGCCCGCTGATGCACCTGACCACAGCGCGGCTTGGATCACTCGCTCGTACGTACCCGCGCGTGGCGGCACGGGTGTGAATGGCGCCTGGGCTGATGTAATCCCGCTGTCCAGTGCGCGTGTCGCTCTTGTGGTCTCCGATGTCCCAGCCTCTGGCATGCAGGCCACCGTGTGCATCGGACTGATCGGCGCCGCCGTCCGCGCCCTGGCGGAGCTGGATCTCGCACCTGAGGAAGTGCTTGCTCGGCTGGACGACATCGTGTCGCGCTTTACCGCAGGCCAGGGCAACAAGTGGTCTCTGCCGTTCGTGGAACGATTGGTCGGCGCGACGTACCTCTACGCGGTGTATGACCCCATCGCGCACCGGTGCGTCATGGCGAGCGCTGGACACCCCCCGCCCGCGGTCGCCGATCCGGACGGATCTGTCCACGTCCCCGAGCTCCCCAGCAACAGGCCCCTGGGCATGGGCGAGCCTGTCTTCGAGTCGCTCGACCTTGAGCTCGCCGAAGGCAGCACCCTCCTCTTCTACACCGGCGGTCTGGTGCGGGCATGCGGCACGGACGATGCCGTAGCTGGGCTACTCGGCAGAGCCATGCGTCAAAGCGGCCCGTCGATCAATGACGCCTGGCGGGTCACCGTCGACACCATGACGCCTCTCCTGGCGGCTGAGGACGATCTGGCGCTCCTGGTCGTTCGGACACGCGCGCTCAGCGGCGACCGAGTGGTTACCTGGGAGCTGCCAAGGGACCCAGCCGCCGTCGCCGGCATCCGCTCCCTTGTTCTACAACAGCTCGGTCAGTGGGACCTGGGGAACCTTGACTTCACCACGGAGCTGATTGCAAGCGAACTCGTCACCAACGCCATCCGCTACGGCCGTGAGCCGATGCAGCTGCGGCTGATCTACGACCGGATCCTGATCTGCGAGGTGTCCGACGGCACCAGCACCTCTCCGCACATCCGCCGGGCGAGTGCCACCGACGAAGGAGGACGCGGCTTGTTCCTCGTGGCCGACTGCGCGCAGCGCTGGGGTGTGCGCTACACCAACCAAGGCAAGACCATCTGGGCCGAACAAGCACTCATCACCGAAGCAACTCCTGAGCGGCCGTAGCACTATCTCCATCGAGCAGCGCCGGGATGCTACCTCCGGTCAGCCGAGCGGCCCACCCCAGGCCGAGCAGTTGGCCCCTCAACACCGTGCCCGCCTCTGTTCGGATGATGATGTCGACACCGGAGAGGGGCCAGTCGTCGTCGCGTTACGACCCCAACTGACCCGCTATGCCCTGCTATACGAATCCGTGAACACGCCCCGGACGGGGCCTCAGCGGGCGGCGGAGTCTTAGACGCCGTCTCATTTGGAGTGTTGGGTAATCTGCACCGTGTGGTGATGGTCGAACGCATGGTGCCGGACGGGTTGTGGGAGCTGTTCCAGCGGGTGGTCCCACCCGCTCCATCGCGGCCGCAGGGCGGCGGCC
>NZ_JBVIJE010000027.1:0-108414 GCF_055581585.1 Streptomyces sp. NPDC031426 | reverse complement strand
GGGTACTTACGTGGTGCTGGCACTGCTCGTGGTTCTCCTTCGGGCCAGGATCATAAGCCTGGCTTCAGGGACTCCACGAAACGGGGTGCAGCTCATCCTGCCATCGGGCGGGTACTACGCTGGCGCCCGAGGCTGCCGCGTGATCATTGGATGTCCACACAACACCTAATGATCATCGGCGGCCTCACCTGCTTGGACGCCATCGGAACCAGTAGTTGAGCCCCTCGACCCGGTAGCGAGCACCCGCGTCGAGCCGCAGTTCGCCCACAAGCCGACGCGCATCGTCCGGTGCCTGGCGGTGCGGGGCCAGTAGCAGTGTCAGTTCGTCGTAGCGGGCATCGATTCCCCCGTGACCCGGATGGCTCTCAGAGGTGACCGTCCCGGCCTCATAGCGCTGGTTCCACCGGGCGAAGATCGCCCATTGCTCGCGCTCCAGCTCCACCGCGGCCTCGTCGGCGGGCCAAACACGGCACTCGTTGGCTTCGTCGGCGTGGTCGTAGTCGTCGTTCTGAAAGTAGTGGGGCTTGCCGTCTACGTCAGCGAGGCCGAAGCGGGGGCCGTCGTACCACTCCAACTCGACGTACACACGCTCAAAGCCGTCCGCGATCAGCTGCACTTCGTCCCAGGTCTCAGCCACGTAGGCAGACTACCGACGAGCAGCCTCCGCTCCGTGATCACGATCTACGGCTGGAGTACTAAGGCAAGGCGAAATCCTCGGGCTGTCTGTCGATGACATCGACTTCGAGACCGGCACCCTGCACGTGGTGCAGCAACTCAAGCTGAGCCTGAGCAAAGCCGTGTTCGCTCCCCCGAAGGGCGGCAAGCTCCGTGACGTACCGCTGCCCGAACCGGTGGCCGACGCGCTCAAAGAGCACATCAAGCGGTTCCCGCCCGTGGAGATCAAACTCCCGTGGATGCGAGCGAACGGCCAGCCGGTTGCCCGGCGGCTCATCTTCACGGGGCCCAACGGCGGGCACGCCTGGCGTACGTCGCTAAATGAAGACCACTGGAAGCCCTCACTCGCGAAGGCGGGCGTCATCCCGAAGGCCAAGAGCCGCGAGCACGCCGCTGCCCGCGAGCACGGCATGCACCCCTGAGGCACTTCTACGCGTCCGTGCTCCTGGATGCCGGGGAGAGCGTCAAAGCCCTAGCGGAGTACCTCGGGCACTCGTACCCAGGCCTGACGCTCGAGGTGTACGCGCACCTCATGCCGAGCAGTCAGGAACGGGCCCGGAATGCTCTCGGCAGGGCGCTCCGGCCCCAAGATCCCAAGGCGTGAGGTTCCAGAGAGGTTCCGAAGCGTGAAAACGCCCCTGATCTGCGCTTCCCGCGCAGGTCAGGGGCATGATCACCAGACCTACTTCTTCTTGCCCTGGGTCTTGCCGGGGATCTTGATGAACTGGATTTTTGCTGGTCAGGCCACTGTTCATGAGCCGGGTAGCAGTTGCCAGTGGTCATTGTTGGCCACTGTTGAGTGACCTCGGACGGCCCAGAGACGGCCCAAATAACGGCCCGGCGGCCCGCTTGGCGATCTACGAGCTGACGGGCTGCTCCCGCGCTCGCTGGCGAGCTTGGGCCCGTATCTCCTTCAAGCGGCTATGGAACGCGTTGTGGCGGTTCTGGTCGAGGTTCAGCGGGAGGTCGAGTTGGGAGATGAGCTGTGACTCTAGGTCCCACGGTTCGCTCTGCTCGATCCAGCACACCAGCGCGTTGTCCGCCATCCACTGGCTCAGGGTGGTTTCGCCGACCTTGCCGAAGGTCATCCGTTTGCCGCTGCCCACCCGGCGCAGCTCAAGTCCTAGCAGGCAACCGAGGGTGAGCCGCAGCGTCGAGCCGGCTGCGTTGCCCCGGTAGTGGTAGCGCACTCGCTTGCGCAGGTTCTGGGTGCTGGTCCGGTTCGCCATGTACCGCGGGGCTATCCCGACGTAGAGCAGGCGCCCAGCGTCCAGATCCTGATGGGGCGGTTGGGCAAAGTGCCACCCGTAGACCCCTGCCACCGCCGGAACAGGGCTCGGACGCCCCAAGATCTCCTGCGCCGACCACAACCGATCGGGACTGATAAGAGCGGTAGCTTCCACAAGCCCTCCAGGCGTGCCGCGGGTGACCAGCGCAGGCTACTGGTCGACGCTGACAGAAGGTCTCTGCGAATGAGCCCTTCAGCGAGCGGCGTCTACCTTGTTTCGCCAAGCAGCGTATTCACGGAACCAATCGTCTGGACGATGTTGGCTGGCCTCGAGGTATGCCTCAGCCACTTTCCAACCGCCCAACCTGCGGAGGCCTGGCTCACCCAGTACAAGCAAGGCCGTGCGAGGGTAGGTCCTGGCCTTGGTGGCCAAGCGCCCCTTGATGAAGTCCAGCAGCGCGTCACTCGCGGATAGAGCGGCCACGGCCTCGGTTTCAGTGGGGCGATACCCGCGATGGACTACACGACCGCGCAGGCGGGCTAGATCGCGGGCCCAAGCCTGTACCGCGCCTCTCTTTTCGGGATCCCAGGTACCGCCGAGTCTGGGAGCGTATTCGCGTCGGACTCGTGTTGCCAGGCCCCCTCGGGACTCATCGAAAGCCGCGATGGCAGCATCGACGGATGGGACCTGAAGCTGTTCTTCCCAGAGGAGAAGAGCAAGAACGCTGTCCAGGACGATTTCAGAGGACAACGCAGCGTGAATGACTGCATTGCCATAGTCACCATCGCGCCGCATGAAGGTACTCGCCTCCAGTGAGCGGTCCATAGCGAGCTCAAGCGGCGAGCCGTCCCAGACTCGCTTGAGATGAGCCATTAGGCGATTCATCTCCGGTTCTTCAAACACTTCCTTTACCGGGTCAGAGGGAGGAGTCAGCATCAAGATGCCTCCGATGCCGGTCTTGTAAGACGGAGACGTTGGGGGCCGGCCGAACCACAAAGCGACGGCTATTTGTTCCTTCGTCGCGATGGGGTGTCCCCAATGCTTCACAAGCCGCGCCATGGAGGACACGTCTGACAGCACGTCGAAGCATCGAGTCAGGGCTTCGTCCACTGCGGCCTGCTCGTCAGCAGCCCACACATCCGCGTTCTGGACCGTGATCATCTCGACGACAGTGCGATAGGAGTCGACCTCCCGCTCAAGTTCTTCCGCGGGCGAGAACGGCTCCCCGCCCGCGAACTCAACGGCTACCCGCGAGAGCGCGTCCAGGTGCATGTCCCCAACCGGCACGCGTTCCTTTACCTGCCAAAACTTCAAGGACACGAAAAGACGCGTCGCCGCCTCGTCGGGCAGATCAGGCGTGTCTGGGCTCATGCGCATGCTGACGCCCTGCAACCCACGTAGCTCCTCAGTGAAGTGGCGGGCGATGATGGCGCCGTGCGGCATCGGGCACGGATGCGGGAGCGCGACCAGGAAGGTCAGCAACATGGGCTGATCTTCGGCTATCGACTCCGCAGCAGCAGGTTCGTCCATGCTTGTGATCCTGGCAGCGGCCGGTCGTGGTCGTCATCGGATTTTTAGAGGTCCCCCGTGGCGCTGGCACCGTTCGACTCGTGGACCGCTCGATCACCGAGTGGAGCTGGCACTTCGCCACGTATTTGCTGCGGTCACCCGCGGAAGTCCGGTGACAGCCGGAAACACCCTCCCGAAGGGAGGGCGGAGACTGGCGCCCCCGGCAGGACTCGAACCTGCGGCCAAGCGCTTAGAAGATGCGGGCACAACCCGTTGCTTCGGCTGGGCGGACTCGGATCGCCGCCGCAGATGTCTGCTGGGTACCGTCGCCGTCCGCTCTCGTTGCCGTCAGCGCTGCCGTCAATGCCGTCACCGTTACGGCTGTCCAACCTCAGTGAGCGATCGGAGCTCTTTGCTGTCAGTTTTCGGGGACGGCTTCGAGGAGGTTGGGTACGCCGCAGGCGGTGGCGAGGAGGTCCGCGTAGGCGGTCAGCGTGGTGCGGGCGTCACGCAGCGCGGTGCGGAGTTCTCCGGCCTTGGGCCAGGCCTGTTCGTGTTCGCGGCGGGAGCGGTCGGCAGGGCGGCGGGTCTCCCAGTCCTCCAGGGCAGGGTGCCAGGAGGCCAGCAGGGGCCGGAGGCCGTAGTTGAGCATGGCCACGGCCAGGTATCCGAAGTTGTACTGGCCGTTCTTCTTGGGTTCGGCAACGTCGGGGCCGTACTTGCGCAGCACCTCGCGCGTCGTCTTGAACAGCGAGTACAGGCTGCTCAGCGCTTCCCGCAGAAGCCCTTCGTCCTCGCGAAGCGGTACCACCGAGACGCGGGTGACGAGTTCGACGTACAGCTCCCAGGCCGCCCGCCTTTCGGTGTCGTTGGGTTCCCACGTACCGGCGATCTCCAGCACCCGCAAGTTGATCTTGACCTCTACGCTCTTCGGCGCCCGCACCATCATCCGCTCCTTCACCCAGGGGTCCACGACCTGAAAAGATTCGCCGCTCACGGTCACCGTATCGGCACGATCGCGGGGCACGCTGCACCTCAAAGCGATCGAAGGATTGGGCCCGTCGTGCCTTTACCGGAGGCCGTCCAGCAGGCGGGTTGTCCGCAGAGTGTTGGGGTGGTCGTCGCCCAGCACCCGCTGCATGTCGGTGAGGCTCTGCTCGTACAGGGGGATGGCCCGGCCCAGGTCCCCCGCCGACCGGTAGACGTAGGCGAGGTTGTTGCGGGAGGTCAGGGTGTCGGGGTGGTCGTCGCCCAGCACCCGCTCCCGGTCGGCGAGGGTCTGCTCCAGCAGCGGGATGGCTCGGCCCAGGTCCCCCGCCGACCGGTAGACGTAGGCGAGGTTGTTGCGGGAGCCCAGGGTGTCGGGGTGGTCGTCGCCCAGCACCCGCCGCATGTCGGTGAGGTTCTGCTCGTACAGGGGGATGGCCCGGCCCAGGTCCCCCGCCGACCGGTAGGCGCCGGCGAGGTCGTTGCGGGAGCCCAGGGTGTCGGGGTGGTCGTCGCCCAGTTGGGTTGTGCGTGCGTCGGTGAGGCGTTGGTAGTGGTGTACGGCGCTGGCGGGTTGTCCGCTCTCATAGTCGTAGCGGGCCACGCTGGCCAGCAGGTCGAGGCCTTCGTCGGTGTCGAGTTCTTCGATGAGGGCGCGGGCGTGGGGCATGACGTCGGCCAGGTCCAGTCGACCAGGGGTGTAGACAGCCATCATCAGGCGTGTGGTGGCCGCGAGAGCAGCGCGGCGCAGGGTGAGTTTAAGGCGTGCTGTTTCGGGGGCCAGGGTGAGGGTGCGGCTGACCAGGGCGTGCATGAACCAGCTCGGGGGCTCGGTGCCTGTCTGGCGGATGAGGGAGCGCCGCTGGGCGGCGGACAGGGCTCGCCGGTCCGCGCGCCGGGTGTTCTGGTCGTCCTGGTGGCTCAGAGTGAGGCTGATGCTGGTGAGGAGGCGTTCGGGCAGCGGTGCGGGGGCGAGGAGCGCAGCGATCCGCATCAGGGTCAGGGCGTGGCCGTCGAGGTGGTGCAGGCTGCGGGTGAAGGTGGCGGCGATGTCGCTTGTGTGGTCGGTGGGGACCTGCATGTACAAGTCGTCGACCAGATCCTGGAAGGCGTCGCCGTGCTGGGTGTCGGCGAGTTGCCCGAGGAGCTCGGTGTAGGTCAGGCCCGGCTGGTCGGCGAGGCAGCCGCGGGCCAAGTCCACGGCGAGGGCGTGACTGCCCAAGCGCTTCACCAAAGTCCGCGCAGCCGTGTCTTCGGCCGGGCCCTTGGGGGTGCGGGCAGTGGTGAGCAGGCGGTACGCCTCGTCGGGATGCAGTACATCCACGTCGATGACGGGCAGTTGGTAGCCGCGCCACCGTGTGGTCATGACCGTGCGGCCCAGCGGATGCGGCGCCGCCAGCTCCCGCACCACACCGGGAGGGAGCTCGCCGGGAACGTCATCGACGATCCACAGACACGGCTCACCCACCGTGTGAATGTGCTGGCGGGCAGCCTCCCGTACCTGCGCCGGGTCGAGTACGGCAGTGTCGAGCGCCAAGGCTGCCGCAACCTGCTGGTAGTGCTGCACCCGTACATCCGCTTGCCCACTGCCACGGTCCAATGCGTGCGGGTTGTGGCTGGCAGCCGAGGTGAACCAGTAGATCCCGCCCGAGTAGAAGGACGCGAAGCGGCGGGCGTACTGCTCGACCAGCAGCGTCTTGCCCACCCCACCCAACCCGATGACGACGGCCTGACCCGCCGACGCCCCGTCCTGCGTCGCGGGGTACTCGAACGCGTGCAGCGCATGATGCAGCTGCCAGAACTCGTCCACCCGGCCGATGAACCGCGCCGAACCCAGATGTTCCGACGGCCGCCACACCGGCCGCCTCCACTCAATCGCATCCCCCAAAGACCCCGGAGACCCTCCGACACGGGCCACGATCCGCTCGACCAGCCGCGCCGTAGAAACGGGCTCGGCAGCGACGCCGTACCGGGCATCGCGCAACTGCACCGGCTGAATGTGATCCGCAGCAGGCTCCGGATTGATGACCAGGATGCGCTCACTGGCCTGCCCCAGCGCGGTAGATGCACGGAACGCAGTCAGCAACTCCCACTGGCACGCCGGACGAGTGGGGTAGGTGGCCGAGTAGTAGGCCACGAACAGCCGGGCCCCCGCCAGCGCCGCGCGAATCTTGTCGGTGATGCCCTCGAACTCGTCGATCCCCGACTCGTCCAGGAAAACGCCCACCCCCGCCGCCCGCAGCGCCCCCACCAGCGGCAGAACCGCAGCGCGATCCGCTCTGGGATAGCTGAAAAACACCTCACCCATACCGGCCTCCCCCAGGGCATGAACGGTGCTGTGCATCGGATGTATGAAGACCCCCCGTACCTGCCGCACACCATCCGATACCGATCACACTGCGGCACAACCAGGCTAGCCACTCCGAACCCACACCACCCCGACAACGCCAGACCCGCCCCCCCGCTCCATGACGACGACGGAGGACGCACGCTTTCCAACTGTGTTGGTGGGGTAGCGCGGGGCGTGCAGGGGCGTTCACCTGCGTTCATTGGCGGGTCGGCACCGAGCTGGGATCGGCTCCGGGGCCCGGCTGAACGCCGGTGAACCAGGCTGAATGCGACGGAAACTGAGACGGCCCGTCCGACGGTCGTTGTCAGTGGCCACGCCTAGTCTCCGACCATGAGCATGATCGGTGAGTACCTGCGTGTCACGGCTGCTGAGCTTGATCGAGCGATCCAAGATCCCGACTGGGCTCTGAACTTCGTCGAAGAGGTCCAGGACGCCGAGGAGGAGACGGAGCCTGCGCCGGCCGAGGCACGCCACTTCAGTACCTACAAAACCTGGGACATGCTCCGCTTCCTGCTGGCGCACGCAGAGTTCCCCGTGAACGTGATCCACGGCGAGGAGCCGTTCGCCGAAGACCATGACTGGGGCTACGGGCCTCCGAAGTACCTGCGGCCTGAGCGGGTCCGCCTCGCGGCGGAGGCTCTGCGGGCTACCAGCTATGACCAGCTCGCCAGTGGCGTGGCTCCTGCTGAGCTGGTCAGCGCCGAGGTGTATCCCCTGGGATGGAGTGAGCCCGGCTCACTGGAATGGGGGCGCCCCTGGTACGACGGCCTCACACACTTC
This sequence comes from Streptomyces sp. NPDC031426, assembly GCF_055581585.1. NCBI lineage: Bacteria > Bacillati > Actinomycetota > Actinomycetes > Kitasatosporales > Streptomycetaceae > Streptomyces > Streptomyces sp. NPDC031426. Next base: position 100,884 of record NZ_JBVIJE010000027.1, on the reverse strand, counting down.
TTCGAGGCTGCTGCCAGGGCGGACGACGCGATGCTCGTCTGGCTGGACTAACGGGCCCCGACTGAGGTGAGACCTCAGCTTGGGAAGCTGCGGTCAGTGGGGGCTACGCGAGGCGTTGACCTGGGCGCACAGGCCGTACGGGGTCTCGTCGGCCTCGTCGGCTTTCACCGTGATTGCCCGCTGTTTACCGCTCGATCTGGTGCGCTAGTGGTGCGGCTCTGGTCCACCTGTGCCCGCCACTCGCTAACGCGCGTAGGCGTAGAGCAACACGATGATCACCGCGGCGCCCAGCCAGATCGGTACTCCCATCGACTCCCTTGCCCACGACCACCTTCAGCTCCCATCCCCGTACGCCGTCGACCCGCACACCGTGGAGCAGGCGTGGTTCATGGCGTCCAGGTGGAGCGTGCCACTGTACGAACGACCTGGATGGCCATGGGCCGCGTCCGCTCGGCTCTGCCCGGGGCGATGGCGTGCGGGATGGGAGCCCCCAGCGTCCGCCACAACGGGCTCGCAGGTCTACGTGACCAGGAGAAGTGTTCACGAGCGGCACCCGACCGTCACCGCCGCCAGCGTCCACGACTCCGCCGCCGACACCCGACTCCTGGCTCAAGTGCACAGGCGCCATCCGGTTGACGTGGGGTTACGGCCGCGTCCGCCTTCCCCGTATTTGTGGGAATCGTCACCACCGTGACCACGCACGGCTACGCTGAGGTCTCGCATTGTCGTGTGTGCGGATCCGCCGGACACCAGGGACCTGGGTGGCTGGAAGGAATCGGGCCGCCCCAGAGACTCCCCGGAGTGCGAGTGCGATGGACGAAGTCTTCTTCAGCTATGCGAGGGCGGACCGTGCCGGTGCCATGCCCGTGGTGGAGGCTCTGCGCCGTGCCGGGCTGCGGGTGTTCCTGGACGAGACGGGGATTGACGAGTTCCAGGGCATCACCCCTCGCATCCGCAGCGCGCTGGCAGGGGCTCGCCTCTTCGTGGCCTACTACTCGGTCACCTACCCGACCCGCCCGGCGTGCCAGTGGGAACTGCTGACCGCCTTTCGCGCCGCCACCGCCCTGGGCCACGCCGCCGATCGCATCTTGGTGATCAACCCGGAGCCCGGTCCGGACCACATCCAGCCGGTGTCCCTGCGCGACAGCAGATACGCCACCACCGACGACGACGCCGTCTCCCGCCTCGTCCGGCACATCACGCGTCGCGTCACGGCCGGCTCCGTTCGCCTGGGCGACGCCATCGAAGAGGAGCGCCCGACATGGCGGCCCACCGAGCATCTGGGTTCGGACCGTTTCGTCGGCCGGGTGAAGGAGTTCTGGCAGCTCCACAGTGCGCTGCACGCCTTGGAGTACCCGGCCACCCACGACGGGACGGGCGCCGGCCAGGCCGTCGTCGTCGGCCTGGGCGGGGTGGGGAAGACCCTGCTGGCCGAGCAGTACGCTCGCCGATTCGGTTGCTTCTACCCGGGCGGTGTCTACTGGTTCACCGCTGCTGCCAGCCACACCGCCTACCCCTCCGTCGGCAGTGTGCTGCCCGAGGAGGTCCTGGCGCAGCACCACCAGCAGGTCGCCGGCATCTTCGACGTCGACCCGCACCAGCGCAACCCCCAACAGATCCGCGAGGCAGCCCGGCGCCGGATCCAGGAGATCGGCAAGCTCTGTCTGTGGGTGGTCGACGACATTCCCGGCGAGCTCCCTCCGGAGGTGGTACGCGAACTCGCCGCGCCGCATCCGCTGGGGCGCACCGTGCTGACCACGCGCTGGCGCGGATACCACCTTCCCGCCGTCGACATCGACGTCCTGCACCCTGACGAGGCCTACCGCCTGCTCACCTCGGCGCGCACCCCGGTCGACCTCGCCGACGAGCAGGCTGCCCGCACGCTCACCCGCAATGTGGGTTTCCATGCCCTGGCCGTTGATCTGGCCCGCGGCTGTCTCGCCGACCAACCTGGCCTCAGCTACCCGGAGTTGCTGAAAGAACTACTCGACACCCAGCACGGCGACGGCTTCCAGCGCCTGGTGGACGACCTCTATCTGCAAGTCCCCAGCGGTCATACCAACGACATCGCCGCCACGTTCACCCGCAGTCTCAATCACCTCGACGAGCAGGCTGTCACCATCCTGCGGATCTCCGCCACACTGGCCCCCGCCTCACTGCCGGAACGGCTCCTCACCGCCGTCACCGCCACACTGCACGACAGCGACGAGCAGTCCGCCCGGCGAACCGTCCGCCGCGCTCTCAGCGCGGCGCAGCGCCGCTCCCTCATCCGCCAGACCGGCACCAATCCACCGGCGTGGTTCGTCCACGCCCTGGTGAGCCGCACCCTCACCCTGCAGCCAGACGCCGCGCTCACCCACCCGTCCATCCGCGTGGCCGCACTCACCGCCACCAACGAACTCATGCGGCCGGTCTACACCCCAGGCCGACTACAGCTCGCCGACATCGCCCCCCACGCCCGCGCCCTGACCGAAGATCTCGACGGCCCCCAGGCGCTCGCCCTGCTGAGAAGCGTGGCCCGCTACGACCTGGAAACGGGCCAAGCCGCCGCCGCGGCCGGTCACTACGAGCGCCTCACTCAGGTCCTGACCACCGGTCTGCACGGTGACCACCCCGACGTCCTGACCGTCCGCAACGATCTCGCGATCGCCTATCAGGCCGCCGGAAACCTGCGGCGGGCCATCCCGCTGTTCGAGCAGAACCTCACCGATACCGAACGGATCTTCGGACGCGACCACCCCAGTACGCTGACCTCCCGCAACAACCTGGCCCACGCCTACGAGGTGGCGGGGGACCTGCAGCGAGCCGTCCCGCTGTTCGAGCAGAACCTCACCGATACCGAACGGATCTTCGGACACGACCACCCCAACACGCTGACCTCCTGCAACAACCTCGCGATCGCCTACCACTCGCGCGGTGACCGACGGCAGGCCATCGCGCTCTGGGAGCAGACCCTCGCTGACCGCGAGCGTGTCCTGGGTGACGACCACCCCGACACCCTCAACTCCCGCAACAGCCTCGCGACCGCCTATGAGGCAGCCGAAGACCTGCGGCGGGCCATCCCCCTCTGGGAGCAGACCCTCGCCGGCTGCGAGCGTGTCCTGGGCAACGACCACCCCGACACCCTGTTCGTCCGCAACAATCTCGCGTACGCCTACCACGTGGCCGGAGACCTGCGGCGGACCATCCCCCTGCATGAGCAGGCCGTCGCCGACTGCGAGCGCGTTCTCGGCCGTGACCACCCCACCACGCTCACTTCCCGCAGCTACCTCGCGAACGCCTACAACATGGCGGGAGACCTGCGGAAGGCCATCATCCTGCATGAGCAGGACCTCACCGACCGCGACCGCGTACTCGGCCCCGACCACCCCCAGACGCTGACCTCCCGCAACAACCTCGCCAGTACCTACCTGCTACTGGGGGACCTGGAGCGGGCCATTCCCATGCTCGAGCAGAGCCTCGCTGACCACGAGCGCCTGCTCGGCCACGACCACGCCGGCACCCTGAGCTCCTGCAACAACCTCGCCAGCGCCTACAGCAGCGCTGGAGACCTGCGGCGGGCCATCCGCCTGTGGAAGCGAGCCCTGGCCGGCTGTGAGCGGGTCTTCGGCCCGGACCACCCCAAGACGCGCTGGCTGCGGGACCAGCTGAGGGACGCTCGCTCCGCCGACCGAAGTAGACCGTAGAAGGACGGGGCCCTATGGGCTGCTCTTCGTGGGGGAGAAGGGGCACCCTTTCGTCGCAGCACCTTCGGCCGGAGGTGGCGGAAGGCTCGTGAGATCGTCGGCATGCCTGAAGGCTTCCGGTTCTACGACCTCCGGCGCACCGGGCACACGCTGTCCACGCGCTCCGGCGCCACCCCCAAGGACACGATGGTGCGTGTCGGGCAGTCGTCGGAGAAGGCCGCGTTGATCTACCAGCACTCCGACGACGAGCGACAGGAAGAGGTCGCCGCAGGCCTTGACGCCACTGTCCGGAAGGCTCGGGCGGCGGCAGCCAGGAAGGTGCCCGACGAGCCTTCGCGCCCGAATCTGGCACGCGGCGGCTGATCACCACGCACAACAACAAGGCCCAGGTCTCTGACCTGGGCCTTCATCATGGAGCGGGTGACGAGAATCGAACTCGCGCTCTCAGCTTGGGAAGCTGCGGTCATTTGAGGGCAGTTCGGGCGCTGACCTGCACAAACGACGATGTGGTGGGATCGTCGGGCGGGGCCGCTTTTACCGTGATTCCCCGCTGGTTCCCGCCCGATCTGGTGCGCTTGTGGTGCGTCGACGCGTGGAAGGCTCGGGAGGTTAGCTGCTCTTGCTCGGCTTCGTCGCACCGGCGTGGCACGCAGTCGCTCGGCTGCACCGGGTCAGGGCTCGGCAATACATACACGGATCCATCACGCGAGTGCCATGCTTTGTTTACTCGTCTACGAGTTGAGGGGGCGACATGGCTAGGCGGAGAGGCATGAGCACGTCGATCAACCTGGGTGGAGGTGTGAGGGTCCGGCTCGGCACCAAGTCGTCGAGCATCAGCATGGGCGGCAAGAACGGCCGAGTGACCTTGAACAGCAAAGGCCGGAGAACGACGACGCTTCGTGCCGACGGAATGTCTGTGTCATCATCGAGCACGCCCGCCAAGCGGAAGCCAAAGCAGAAGCAGGCCGCAGCGTCGCGTCGCTCCGCGCCGGCACCAACGGGGAGCCCCGGTCCCCTGGTGGCGCCGCGGCGGTCTATCGCGAACGGCTGGGTGGCCTGCGATGGGAGAGCTGTCGTCGTACACCGAGCGGGCCAGGACGACGTTCGTATCCCCGTCACTCAGATCACGCAGGCGTGGCTAGAGGGTAAGAACCTTGCCCTCATGGCGCGGGGCTATGACCCGCTGTACCTGCGATTGACGACACTCCTCACCTCGTGGGACATCCGCTTCGTCAAGGCAGTGGCCAAGGCAGCCGGCTTGGGCCCGAGCTAGATACCAAGACAGTTGCGGTATTTACGCTAAGCGGTTCTCGAAGCGCGGCTGGGGGAAACAGGTGGAAGAAGGACAACGCACACAGGGCGACCGCCGGTACGTGCCACCGGGACGCCGGTCTTCCCCACGGCAGTTGGACTTTCCGCCGGTACGCAACGGCATCGACTACCTGGCCAGCGTCGTCGAGCATCTGGACGAGGCCGTGTCTGGCGTCATGCCTCGTGACCTGAAGTACGCGGTCTTGCACCTCCAGGCCGCTGCTGAGGTACTGCTCAAGGCCCGGCTTCTGCGCGAACACTGGAGCCTTGTCTTCAAGGATCCCGGCAAGGCAACGCGCGAGAACTTCGAGAAGGCCAACTTCGAAAGCTGCGGGACCGGTGCCGCACTTGAACGGCTGCGCGACATAGCGGGCATCATGTTCGATGCCAAGGAGATCGAGGCACTCTCGGATCTGGCAGCCGATCGCAATGCCCTTCAGCACTACGGCTTGACCCACAATGCCGCGGCGGTCGAAGCACGCGCGGGGCGGGTACTCGACTTCCTCATGCGTTTCCTCGACAAGGAACTCCTGCCGCTGCTCAGCGGTTCAGAGCGCGAGGTGGCAACCCGCGACATGGTCCCAGTTATCGAGGGCGTCAAAAACATCAGTTCGTACGTGAAGCGGCGGTTGAACCGGCTTCGCGGCGAACTGAAGGGGCTAGAGAACTCGACCATCCAGTGCCCGGAATGCGAGCAGATGACCCTCGTCGTCGCACCAGGCGGCGGCTTGTGCCACTTCTGTGGCGAGTCCTGGCCTTCCGGTTACGCGTTGGCTAATGATTACTCGCTGGTTAACTCAGCAGCTTGGGGGCACCCGTGCCCGCAGTGCGACGATAGGACTCTGACCGAGGGCGTCATCTTCGCCGATACGGTCGAGGTGGACGACGCTCTCTATTGCTTCACCTGCACGGCCCGTTACACCCCCCGGGAGCTTATTTCCTGCGCGGGATGTAGCCGACCGTGGCCTATCGGGGCCGTCGTCGAAGGGGTGGGCGCTCCCTTGTGCCCGGACTGCTATGAGCAGACAGAACCAGAGGATGTCGCGTGACAGGCCCGCTCCGGCGTACCGCATTCCCCGATCGGCCTACCAGGCTCACCTCGCGGCGGAGTGCTCTGAAGCCAGAGTGGCACAGCCGGGGACCGTCCTTGGCCCCTCAATGCGAACTATGGGCATGGTGGTCACTGAGGTTTCCTGGGCTGGTGGCGCACCTGGCTAGGGGGCGAAGACGGCTGGCGCTGGTCGGTGGGGTTGCTGTACTTCGCTGCTGTACCGCCGCCGGGTACGTCGCCATTGATGAGTTGGATCAGGTGCCGGTACAACTGACGAGTGACAGAACCTCTTGTCCCCCGCCCGGCCGCGAAAACGGGCCGGTGGACCAAGCAGTCAGCGGGCGCGACGTTCGCCGCTGCCGCAGCATTCGCGATCACTCGCGACGTCGCATTTGAGCCCTTCAGGCAGGCGCTGCCCGACTGGGCGTACACGGCTACTGTGCTAGTGGGACTCATCGTGGCTGCTGGCGCCTACTGCCTTGCCCTGTTGTGGCTGAGGCGATTGCCGTAGCCAGGCTCACGCGACCTTGGATTGCTGCCTTCACGAGACCACGCGGTCGGCGTAGCGGCTTTGGCCGGGAGTTTCAATGACCCAGTCAAGCGCCGCTGCCGGGTCCTGGAGCACTTGTTTGGAAGATCGCGTATGCAGGTCGTTGTTGAGCTGGGAGGTTACTGACCTGCGACTTGGCGGTGCGGTGCCCCAAGTTCCCCGTTGTTCCCCGTCTGTGCTCGTCTCAACGGGCACGCGAGGGGCACGCCTAACGGATGCCCAAAGGCCGCGTGCCCCGCGGTCCTCGGCCCTACTCCAGGGTCTTCGCAGCGTTGCGGATGACCTCGAGGACAGCGTTGGGCTGAGAGAGCATCGCGACGTGGCTGCTGTCGAGGCTGACGGTCGTGGCCTTCATCCGTTCGGCGGAAGCGCGCTCCCGGTCCGGGTTCACCGTGCGGTCCTGGGTGCCCACGATGTACCAGCTCGGCTTCGCTCGCCAGGCATTGCCAGGTACCTGCTGGTCGAAGAGGTCCGCGATCGGCGGGTTAGCGGTCGCCAGCACGAGCTTTTGTTCCTCCAGCGGCAGGTCGCCGCAGAAGTCGCCTATGCCCGACTCCTTGAGGTAGATGCGGTTGTCGGCGACCTCAAGATGCTCAAAAACCGGCGAGCTGGGAAACGCGGCCAGGTGCTGCTTCGAGGTCTCGTCGTCGTCCGGGGCAAGCGCGCAGATGTACACCAGGGCACCCACCCGGTCATGCACGCCCGCCTTGGTGATCAGCGTGCCGCCGTAGGAGTGGCCCACGAGCACGACCGGGCCGGGCACGTGGTTGATCGCGCGGGTTACGCAGTCGACGTCGCCTGCGAGCGAGTCAAGCCCATGCTGCGACGCGAAGACCTCGCGACCCTCGGCCTGGAGTGCGGGGATGAGCTTTGCGAAGCACGAGCCATCGGCCCACAAGCCGTGGGCCAGCACGATGCTGGCTTTTCCGGCCATGAGTGCCTCCTTTGTCGCTGCGTTGCTACCTGTAGCGGAGATCCACTTCGTTTGATCCTCTTTGTTCAACCCTAGGTGGGAACTACAGGTGCCGCTCGCCCGACACGAGGTCCAGGTCTTCCGACCGGTCTGACCCCCTGCCTCACCCACCACTCACCCCAGCTCCCATCCCGTACGCCGTCGACCCACACACCGTGGAGCGGGCGTGGTTCCTGGCGTCCAGGTGGAGCGCGCCACTGTACGAACGACCTGGACGCCAGGGGCCGCGTCTGCTCGGCTCTGCCTGGGTCGATGGTGTGTGGGATGGGAGCCCCCCAGCATCCGCCACGATGGACCCGCGGGCGGCGACGGCGCCTCCTCCATCCCGGTGTCGGCCGATCCCCCGCCGGAGGCACTGTCCTGACCGGCCGCGTACGCGGTGATGGACTCATGGCCACCGGCCCTATCCACCAGTGGGCGCGCGTCGGCGCAGCGCGGGCGGAGCGGGCCGGAGGCAGGAGCGGCGCCCGCAGCGGAGCCGGGAAGCGCGCCCGGCGGAGCGGAGCGCAGCCGGGGCTTGAACCCGTGAAGAAAGTTGTTACTCAGGCTTCGTCGTGATGTGCCACAGGGGCTCGTCGTACTGCTCTGGGCGGCTGTTGATGAGGAGTCGGCGCAGGGCATCGCGCTGGGAGCCGTTGAGGTTCAGGGCCTCGGTGATGTGGCGGAACGTCGTGTGGGTGACTCCGCGGTTGCGGGCCTCCGTCTCGAACTGGTCGAGCCGGGGCAGTACGGCTTCGGCGTCGAGTTGCACGGGGGGCTGATCCTTCAGCCACGCAGCCTTGTTGCGCTCGTAGTCGATCTCGGAGAAGCCGCAGATTTCGCGGCTGTAGGCCTCAACCTCGTCCAAGGTGGCGGTGGTCATGATGGCGCGGGCCAGGGTGTTGCGGCTCAGCGCTTCGTCCAGATCGACCTCGTACACCCTCGGGCTCTCGTCGGTGAGCCGCACGGGTAGGCCGGCGTCTCGGATCTCGCAGGTGCCCCGGACGCCTCGGGCTGTTGCAGCGAGCATCGCCGTCGCCTCCGAGGGGTGCCACTCCAGGACCGCGCTGATCGGCTCTAGGTCCTTCTCCGTGAGGGTGTGCACGGCGGCACCGAGCACGGGGCGAAGGTCATCTGCGGAGAGTTCGCCGTCCACGCCGGCCCCTGCAACCAACAGGCGGATGGACGCGTTGACCTGACATGCGGCAGCCAGGGTGAGGGCATCGCCGAGCGGACTCTTCAGCGTCGGCTCATCGCCTCGCGCAAGGATGTCGCCGCCGACGTCGAGTAGGTCAATCGACTCCGGCTCCAGGTGACTGATCAACTCTTCCAACTGGCGCGTGACGCCCTCGGCGCCCTGGTGAGGGTCGAGCAATGCGAAGGTGTGCGGGAGCTCTGCCGCGAGTCGCGGGAGGGTGGACCCTGCCGGAGCGACCGGGCGGGCTTCGGCTGGCACTGCTGAGACGCCGGGAGTGATCTGGTTAAGGCCGGTGAAGTCGTGGGCTCCTCGCGGGCCCGGTACCGGATCGATGAGCAAGCGATCCCACGCGTACGTGAGGATCACGGCCTGGTCCTCGTCGCCGTACAGGGCGGCGTCAAGCATTGCGGCAGCGACAGCGTCGCCCCCTCCTCCTGCTGCGACGATCAACCGCGTCATGCCAACCACCCTACGGGTTCCAAAGTTGGCCACTCACCCTATAGTGGCTAGAGGCCATAGCCACTTAGACAGGGAGGGAGCATGCCTCAGATTGAGGAGGCTCAGCCGAAGTACCTGCAGATCGCCCACTTCATTCGTGATCAGATCCTTCGAGGAGACCTGCGGGCAGGAGACGAGGTCCCATCGGAACGGCAACTCGCCTTGGACTGGAAGGTGTCCAGGCCCACTGCGGCCCGATCACTGGAGGCGCTGAGTCATCAGGGCCTGGTCGAGAAGCGGCAGGGATCTGGGACGTACGTCCGTAGTCTCGAAGTGAACCGGCGAGCACGGGAGTTGTACGGCCGCGCTCGCCAGACCGGGAAGATCTACACACCTGGCGAGTACGCCGTCATCACGTCTGCCGGCTGGGCGGACGCACCAGACCACGTGGCCGAGGCCTTGGGGCTGACCAAGGACCGCCGGGCCGTGCATCGGCGCCGCGTGACCAACAACCAGGATGGGCCCATCACGCTGTCCACCTCATGGTTCGGTCCGGACGTCGGCCAAAGGGCCCCGAAGCTTTTGGATCCTGAGCGGATCCAAGAGGGAACCCTGATGTACGTCGAGAACATGACGGGGCGCCAGGGCAGCTATGCCGAGGACCGCATGTGTGCGCGGTCTGCGACGGACGAAGAAGCGGCTGACCTTCGACTGGAGCCTGGCTCCGCTGTCCTGATCGTCCATCACGTGGTCTTTGACCTCCAGGATCGCCCGCTGGAGTTCGCCGAAGCCACCTACCCGCCGCATCGCTGGGCGTTCGAACAGGGCTACCCGCTCACCTGATCTGCCTTCAGTTGCGTCGAAGTGCTTGCAGAGCGTGAGTGGCTAATGCCACTATCCAGTAAGTGGCTAAGGCCACTTCAGTGAAAGGGGGCACGGCGTGACGAGTCGGCGGCCTGAACAGGACGCGCGCTTAGCTTGCCGGGGTTGCCGGGGGCGCGGTTGGAAGCGCGTCAGCACGCGTACCACGCTGGCGCATTCCACCGTCAACGACCGTGCCCGCGCCACATCGAAGCGACGGTGCCTCGACTGCGACGGCACCGGCAAGGAGTGAGCACGGATGGCCTACATGCTCGACCGTGACCCATGCCCCGAGTCGCCTCGGCTCGGAGCGATGACCTTGCATCCGACTGCCGAGTCGGTGCCCCGCGCACGACGGTGGTTTCAGAAGTTCATCGCTCCGTACTGCCCCACCTGCTCGATCGAAGACTGTGTCCTGTTGATCTCAGAGTTGGTGACCAACGCGATCCTCTACGGTCGGTCGGATGAGTCCTGGGTCGTCCGGGTGGAGTGGTACCGCGAGGGAAGCTCTCTCCGGATCGAGGTGCACAATCCTGGTTTCCCCGCGAACGTGCGGATGCGCCAGCCGGACCAGGACGACGCGCACGGACGGGGTCTGCTCCTCGTCGACGCCATCGCCGACTCGTGGCACTCGGGCCCCAGCCGCTTCGGCGGCACCGTCGTGTCCTTCGCGATGGCTGATGCCTGGCAATGAGGGCACCCCTATGGCATTGCATTGCCATGCGCCGCTAGTCTGGTTGACCAGTTGACTTGCCCAATCTCGATAGGCGGCGTTCATGGCGTATGAGGTGGAGGCGCCGAAGTACGTACGCCTCGCGCAGACGATCCAGCGTCGCATCGAGGACGGTACCTACCCGCCCGGCACGCGGGTTCCCAGCGAGAATCAGCTGGTGCAGGCGTTCGGGATGTCCCGGCCGACGGTCGTGCGGGCTCTGGAGCTGCTAAAGCGTGACGGCTGGCTGGAATCGCGTCAGGGCTACGGCACGATCGTCCGCGGACGCCCGGCCGTCGTGGAACAGAAGGACCGTCGAGGCCGTGAGGCGTTGGAGCGCGACGAGTCGCAGACGCCGGGGCGCCTCGTTGAGGTCGGCGAAGTTGTTGTACCCGCCCGTGTCGCCTCCGCGCTTGGTCTGCCCAAGCGGGCCAAGGTGCTCGTGCGTCGATTCCTGGTCGAAGAGGACGCCGAAGCCGTCGAGCTGGTCTCCACCTACTTCCCCGCCGGCCTGGTCGACGGTACCGAGCTGGCGAGCAGAGACGTCCTGGTCGGCGGTGTCCGTGAGCACTTGGAGGCGCGGAAGAAGATCCGCTTCGACCATGTGACCGAGCGGGTCTCGGCTCGGCTGCCCGAAGCGAACGAAGCTGCTCTTCTCGGCCTACCCGGAGGGGTGCCGGTTCTCAGTGTCCTGGTCATCGCCTGCGATGCCGCCGGGCAAGCCTTGCAGGTCTCCGACGTGCTATTGCCTGCCGACCGGCAGGAACTCGAAGACACCTACCGCTTGAACTGAGCCCGGCACGGGCACCTCTTCCGCTGTTTTCACTTGACAAGTCAACTTGGCATCTCTAGCTTCGAACTTGCTAAGTCAACTTGTCAGGTGACAGGTTGAACGAACTCGAAGGAGACACTTCCTGTGCGTGTGATCCGTGTTGACGCCTCCTCCGCCACGATCCTGCTGACCGAAGCGCCGGCGCCGAAGGTGCGCGACCGGCAGACCGGTGAGATCGCCAAGGACGCCGTGTCCGGTGAGGCGCTGATGACCGTCGGCGTCGTCTACATCGATGAGGGCGAGTCGTCTCTGGTCCAGGTCACCGTTCCTGAGAGCGGTGTCACGGACGGTCTGACTGTCGGTGCTCCCGTCTCGCTGCCGGGACTCGTTGCCCGGCCGTGGGAGAGCGTGTTCAACGGCCAGCAGCGGCACGGCATCGCCTACCGGGCCACTGCCGTTACGCCGGGCGCGTTCCCGATGGCTCAGGCGGGCTGATCGACGTGACCGACCTGATGACTGTGGCCGAGCTGGGAGGGCCGCTCGCTGCAATAGGCGGCGCGACCTACACCCGGCACGCTCACCCGGCGTTGTACTGGTCCACGGTTGGGCTCCCGGTCTCGGTGGCCCGGTTCGTGGCCTCGTACTCGTCCACCATGGACGCCTGCGGCCTGACCGTCGAACCGTCCCGGTGGCGGGCGCTGGCCGTCAAGGCGACCACTCGTCGTGAGGTGCGGCCGGTCCCGCCTCGCCGGGGTCTGATCCGACCCACCTCGACCGGTCTCCGGATCCGGTTGCGGTTGGCTCCGGGGCAGGAACCGGCTGACGTAGCGGCCTCGGCGGAACGACTCCGCCACGCTTGGGGCGTCCACGCCGTGTACGTACGGGACATCAAGCCCGGTGTGGTCGAACTCCGGCTCGTCGGCTTTGACGTCCTGCGGAAGGTGCGGATGCCTCGCCGGAGTGACGGCGGTCTTCTCCAGGTCCCGGTGGCTCTTCGGGAGGACGCAACCGCCTTCCTGCGCGACTACCGCACCGTGCCGCATGAACTCGTCCTCGGCGCCACGCTGTCCGGCAAGTCCATGTTCCTGCGGAACCTGCTCACTGGGCTGGCGGCTCAACCGGTGGTCCTGGTCGGCATCGACTGCAAGCGCGGTGTCGAGCTGGCCCCGTTCGCCGCCCGCCTCTCCGCGCTGGCGACCGACCCGGACCAGGCGGCCGAGCTGCTGCCCGTGCTCGTGAAGGAGATGGAGGACCGATACGACCTGATCAAGGCCCGACAGGGCATCGCGCACGGCACCCCGGACGAGGAGATCACCTCGGACATCTGGGGCCTGCCTGAGGGCGAACGCCCTGCCCCCGTCGTGCTGTTCATCGATGAGGTGGCCGAACTCTTCCTCGTGGCCACGCGGAAGGAAGAGGAACGGCGGGACGAGATGGTCACCCAGCTCATCCGCCTCGCCCAGCTCGGCCGCGCCGCCGGCATCTACCTGGAGGTCTGCGGGCAGCGCTTCGGTGCCGAGCTGGGCAAGGGCGCGACCATGCTCCGCGCTCAGCTCACCGGACGTGTCTGCCACCGCGTCAACGACGAAGCCTCCGCCAAGATGGCGCTCGGCGACATCGCCCCCGATGCGGCCTCTGCCACCTGTGCCATCGCCGCTGACAAACCGGGCTTGGCCGTCGCTGGGGACACCTCCGGCGGCTGGTCTCGGATCCGTACCCCTTACCTGTCCCTCGCTGATGCTGCGGCCGTGTGTCGAGAGTCCGCGCACCTCGCCCCGGACGTACCGGCGCTTACACCCTTCAGGCCGTACGTGCCGCCCGCGCCCGTAGAGCCCACGAGACCGGTCACCGCCCCTCGTCCGGTCACCGAGTAGCCCACCGCACCCAACGGCCGGCGTGGCCGTCCCGCGCCAAGTCCCTACCCCCGCCATGCCTGGAGAAGGGAGATCACTCGCCATGCGCCCCCGCTGCGAGGACGACTCCGACTACCCCGGTGAGTCGGTCTGATGGCCCGGCCCGCCCCGCGCGTGGACGCGGTCCTGGTGCAGGCAGTTATCGCCGGTGCCCTGTCCTTCGCTCACCTCCATGACCTCGCTGCCGCCGCCGGACAGGCCGGTTGGAAGGCCTGGGCCTACCCGATCAGCGTTGACCTGCTGCTGGTCGCTGCCTGGCGGCGGCTTCGTTCCGGCGGGTCGAAAGCGGCGGCCTGGTGCTGGTTCCTCGTCGCGCTGGTCGCGTCGCTCGGCGCCAACGTCGCCACCGCCGGACTCCTAGACCTGGGTGCCGTACCGGCCTGGCTGCGCATCCTCGTCGCCGGATGGCCTGCCGTCGCCTTCCTCGGCGGAACCCTCCTCGTCCACGGCTCCCCGAAGCCGGAAGGAACACCGGCCCACGGAGAGGAAGAGAACCCGGCCCCAGCTGTTCCCTCAGCCCCTGAACTGCCCGCTGCCGAACCCGAACCGGCCCCGCCCTCGACAGCCCCCGTCCCGCCGCCCGCGCTCGTCGCCCTGGGCCGCAAGGTCGCCGACGAACACCGCGCTCGGACCGGATCCGCAATCGACACCTCGACCCTTCGCGCCCGGCTCGGCGTCCCGCTGCCCCTCGCCGAAGCCGTCGCAGCCCAGCTCACCTGACCCGGAGGAACTTTCCCTTGCGTCCGTCCACGCTCCGTGCGCTGAAGCGCGCCGCCGAGCTGACCCGCCAGAACCGCCTCACCGAAGCCGTACTGATCGCCGAACCGGTGATCCTCGCCGCCGACAGCTACGAGGGCGACGAGATCTTGCGCTGGCTCGCCGAGCACGTCACCGACTTCACCGGCGAAACCGACAAGGAGATCCGCTGATGACCGCCAACCGCCGCTTTCGGAACGTCGTGCGCATCGGCCCGGTCCAGGTCGCCACGTACTACGACGGCCGAGGCCGCGAGAAGCACACCGCCGCCTGCACGGCTCCCCGCTGCGGCTTCTCCACGGACTACGACAGCCGCGCCGCCGCCGAGCTGGCCGCCCGCACCCACCGCTGCGCCGTCCGCTGAGGGAGCTCCCGTGACCGTCTCGCTGCCGCTCGTCTTCGTCCTCGGCGTCATCGCCTGGGCTGCGATCAAGTTCCTCGGCATCCGCCTCTGGGTCGCCGTCGTGATCGCCCTGTTCGGCTTCTACCTCTCCCACACCTTCCTGGCCCCCGCCATCGACACCGGCACCCGTTCCGGGGTCGGCGTCGTCAACGGCACCCACAAGTGACAAGGAGGTCCGCCATGTTCCGCCCCAAGCTGCCCGACATGCCGACCCTGCCAACCACGACCGTCACGCCGCAGCAGATACAGCCCTCGGCTCCTTCCGCCAGCCGTCCCCTCGCCCCCTTTGTGGGCGTCGGCGTCGGCGCGGTCGCCGCGGTGGCCGTCGTCAGCATCGTCCTCACCGCGCTCCTGGCGGCCGTCGCCATCTCGGCCGTGGCCGTGGCCATCGCCGCCGCGGTCCTGCGCTCCCTCGTCAGCAACGCGTACAACCGCTGACCGGCCTCCGGGGCGACAACAACGCCGCCAAGCATCCCGTCGCCCCGGGGCCTTCCCTTCCCGACCGCCGAGACAGTCGAAAGGAAGTCCCATCATCACCCGGCAGACTCCGCCCCCGCTGGCGGAACTCTCCATGCTGGCCTCCCTGGGCACCATGCCCCAGCTGGCCCGGCAGCTATCCGGCCTGGGCGGCTGCACCAATCCCGTACGCCTCGACGGCCACCGCACCGAATACGACGTCGACACCACGACCGGCGAGATCGGCCGTGTCCTGCACCACCTCGACTCCGGCTCGCTCCCTGCCGGCCAGCTCCTGGTCCGCTGCAACAACCGCCGTGCCACCCGCTGTGCGGCCTGCGCCGAGGTCTACCGCCGCGACACCTTCCACCTGATCACCGCCGGACTCCGCGGCGGCAAAGGCACCCCGGAACAGGTCGGCACCCACCCGCGGGTCTTCGCCACCTTCACCGCCCCCGGCTTCGGCCCGGTCCACAACCGCCCCACCAGCGGGCGGGACTGCCGCTGCGGCATCCGGCACGACGAATCAGACCCCGTCCTGGGCTCGCCCCTTGACCCGGACAGCTACGACTACGAAGCGGCCGTGCTCTGGAACGCGCACGCCGGGGCCCTGTGGCGGCGCTTCTCGATCTACCTCCGCCGCAAGGTCGCCAAGAGCGCCGGACTCACCCAACGCGACTTCCGCGATCACGCGCGCATCTCGTTCGCCAAGGTCGCCGAGTACCAGAAGCGCGGTGCCGTCCACTTCCACGCGGTCATCCGTCTCGACGGCCCGGAAGGTGGCGACACGGCTCCGCCTGCCTGGGCCACGACCGAGCTGCTGGCCGATGCCATCCGCGCGGCTGCCACTGCGGCGCGCATCGACGGCCCGGAGATCGACGGCCGGTCGCACACCTTCGTCTTCGGCCGACAACTTGACGTCCGCGCGATCCGCTCCGCCGACTTCGACGGCGGCCAGGAGCTGACCGAGCGGGCCGTAGCGGCGTACATCGCCAAGTACGCCACCAAGGGCGCCGAGACAGCCACGGGCACCCTGGACCGGCCGATCCGCTTCCTGGCCGAGCTGGCACAAGCTCAGATCCCCGAACACGCCCGGCGCATGATCCGCACCGCCTGGGCCCTCGGCGCACGCCCCGACCTGGCAGACCTCCGCCTGCGCGCCTGGGCCCACATGCTCGGCTTCCGCGGCCACTTCTCCACCAAGTCCCGCCGCTACTCCACCACCCTCGGCGCCCTCCGCGACGCCCGCGCCGAATGGCGCCGCGCCCAAGCCGTACCACCTGTCCCGCAGGACGGCGAAACCACGCTCGTACTCGCCCACTGGGTGTTCGCCGGCACCGGCCTCAGCACCGCCGAAACCTGGCTCACCGCATCCCTCGAACCCGCCCCCGGAACGGAAGGAGAACCCACACATGGCTGATCGGCGTCGCGCCTCGGCTGGAGTAGCCGCCGCACCGGGCGCCCTGCCCACGCGGTTCCTGACTCCTGACGACCTGGTGGAGATGTTCGAGCTGCCCAGCGTCGAGACGGTCTATCAGTGGCGCCGCAAGCGCACCGGTCCGCGAGGATTCCGGGTCGGCCGGCACCTCCGCTTCGACCCGGACGATGTACGCGCCTGGGTGGACTCCCAGCTCAAGGGAGCTGTTGCCTGATGGCCGGACACATCCAAGATCGCTGGTACAAGGAAGAGAAGGGGCCAGACGGCAAGACTCGCAAAGTCAAGACCGAGCGCTATGGCACGGGCATGCGCTACCGCGCCCGCTACGTGGGCCCGGACGGCACCGAGAAGTCCAAGAGCTTCCCCGACCGTCAGAAGCGGCTTGCCGAACAGTGGCTCTCGCAGACCGAGGCGGACATGGCGCGGGGGCAGTACATCGACCCCCGCGCGGCCCGGATCACTTTCCAGCAGTACGCCGAGAAGTGGGTGACCCACGCGCCGGACCCGAACACGCAGGCCTCGATGGAGTCGCAGCTTCGGTTGCACGCCTACCCGTACCTGGGTTCGCGCCCTCTCGGCTCGTTCCAGCCCGCTCACATCCGTGATTGGGTGCGGCAGCTCCAGGAGAACGGCGTCCGTGGCTCGTATGCCCGGACGATCTACTCCAACGTGCGTGCCGCCCTCAGCGCGGCCGTGGACGACGGGCACCTTCCCCGGAACCCGTGCGCCGCCCGCTCAGTCCGTCCACCGACTGTGGACAACAAGCGCGTCGTGCCCTGGACGCCGGAACGGGTCTTCGCCGTCCGGGCCGGCATGCCCGAGCGCTACCAAGCCATGGTCGACCTGGGCGGCGGCTGCGGCCTTCGACAGGGCGAGATCCTGGGCGTGGCCGTCGACGCGATCGACTTCGAGTCCGACACCCTCCACGTGGTCCAGCAGCTCAAGCTGAGCCGCAGCAAGCCAGTCTTCGCCCCACCGAAAGGTGGCAAGCTCCGGGACGTACCGCTCCCCGGTCCAGTCGCTGACGCTCTCCGCGCCCACATGAAGCGATTCCCACCGGTAGAGATCACCTTGCCGTGGAAGGTGGCGGACGGGCCTCCGGTGACCAAGCGGCTGATCTTCACCGGGCCGCGCGGCGGGCACGTCTGGCGTACGTCGCTCAACGAGGAGGTGTGGAAGCGCGCCCTCGCCTCGGCCGGCGTCATCCCCGAGCGGAAGCCGGGCGGGTCGTACGTCGAGTCCCGCGAGAACGGCATGCACGCCCTCCGCCACTTCTACGCCTCGGTGCTCCTGGACGCGGGAGAGAACATCAAGGCACTCGCCGAGTACCTCGGCCACTCGGATCCGGGTCTGACCCTCCGCGTGTACGCACACCTCATGCCGTCCAGCCAGGAGCGCACCCGAAAAGCCGTGGCTGCCGTCTTCGAGGGCGCATACGCTCCCGTTCGCTGAGGCAGGAGGGCGAGATGTCCGACGAGGAGTCCACCGAGTACTACACGCTGCTCTGCGACGACCCGTCTCACGAGGTGGTGCTCATCGACTGCGGGCCCCGCGAGATGGATGTGATCCTGGCAGTGCGCAAGGTGACCGGGCAGAGCTTGTGGCACAGCAGGGTCCTGGCGCGCCAAGCGCCCGTCATCCTCCTTGGGGGTCTGTCTGCGTACAGGGCCCAGTCCGCTGTCGCTTTGCTCCAAAGCGCCGGAGCCAGAGCGGAGTGGAGACAGGAGCCGGAGCCCGGAGAGCGCACGGCCCCATCGCCCTGACGGCCCAGAGACGGCCCAGCGGCAGCGAAAAGCCCCCTCCCAGCGGAGAACCCGCAGGTAGGGGGCTTACTCGTGGGCGATTACTTCTTCTTGCCCTGGTTCTTGACCGCCTCGATCGCCGCCGCGGCCGCCTCGGGGTCGAGGTACCTGCCGCCGGGGGTGAGTGGCTTGAAGTCGGAGTCGAGTTCGTAGACGAGGGGGATGCCCGTCGGGATGTTCAGGCCCGCGATGTCGGCGTCGGAGATGCCGTCCAGGTGCTTGACCAGGGCGCGCAGCGAGTTGCCGTGGGCCGCGACCAGGACCGTGCGGCCGGTCAGGAGGTCGGGGACGATGTCGTCGAACCAGTACGGAAGCATCCGATGGACGACGTCCTTCAGGCACTCCGTCTTCGGGCGCAGCTCCGGCGGGAGCGTGGCGTAGCGCGGGTCGTCGAACTGGGAGAACTCCGAGTCGTCCGCGAGCGGCGGCGGCGGGGTGTCGTAGGAGCGGCGCCAGAGCATGAACTGCTCCTCGCCGAACTCGGCCAGCGTGGCCGCCTTGTCCTTGCCCTGCAGGGCGCCGTAGTGGCGCTCGTTCAGGCGCCAGCTGCGGTGGACCGGGATCCAGTGGCGGTCCGCGGCCTCGAGGGCCAGCTGGGCCGTGCGGATCGCGCGCTTCTGGAGGGACGTGTGGACCACGTCGGGCAGGAGGTCGGCGTCCTTCAGGAGCTCGCCACCGCGGACTGCCTCCTTCTCGCCCTTCTCGTTCAGGTTGACGTCCACCCAGCCGGTGAACAGGTTCTTCGCGTTCCACTCGCTCTCGCCGTGGCGGAGGAGGATCAGCTTGTACGGTGCGTCGGCCATGGGACAGAGCGTAATCCACCGCTTCGCGCACATGCCCGGCCCGGTCAGTGGGTGGACTGTTGACGGCATCCGTTAATCGAGTGGCTCACGACAGAGCCCTTATGTAAGTTGTGCCTACCGCTTGAGCCGCTTACCGCTGCGCCCAGTACCGCTTGCCGCGCCCCCACCGGGGCATCCTTCGATCCGTGGGGGGTCTTGTCATGTCCGCCGCCCGTTTCCGACGTGCCGCCCGGGAGTCCGTCTCCGGGCTCCCTCGTGAGTTCTGGTGGCTGTGGACCAGCACCCTCGTCAACCGGCTCGGCGCGTTCGTGGCCACCTTCATGGCCCTCTACCTCACCCTCGACCGCGGCTACTCCGCCTCCTACGCCGGTCTCGTCGCCTCTCTGCACGGGCTGGGCGGGGTCGTCTCCTCACTGGGGGGCGGGGTCATGGCCGACCGGCTCGGCAGGCGGCCGACGCTGCTCATCGCCCAGTCGGCCACGGCCGTCTCCGTCGCGGTGCTCGGCTTCATGACGGGTCCCCTCGCCATCGCCTGCGTCGCCTTCCTCGTCGGCATGGCCTCCAACGCCTCCCGGCCCGCCGTACAGGCGATGATGGCCGACATCGTCCGGCCCGAGGACCGGGTGCGGGCCTTCTCCCTCAACTACTGGGCGATCAACCTCGGGTTCGCCGTCTCCTCCATGGCCGCCGGGTTCATCGCCGAGTTCAGCTATCTCGCGGGCTTCATCATCGAGGCGGGGATGACCCTGGCCTGCGCGCTCGTCGTCTTCCTCAAGGTGCCCGAGTCCCGGCCGACGGCACAGGTGAAGGAGAAGGACGGCGCCGTCAGCCTCGGGACCGTGCTGCGGGACGGGCGGTACATGGCCGTCGTAGGGCTGTCCTTCCTGGTCGCCCTCATCTTCCAGCAGGGGTCGGTGGGGCTGCCGGTGGCCATGGGGCGGGCCGGGTTCTCGCCCGCCGACTACGGCGTCGCCATCGCCGTCAACGGCATCCTGATCGTCGCCCTGCAGATCCCGGTCACCCGGTTCATCGAGCACCGCGATCCGCGCACCCTGCTGATCGTCTCGTCGCTGCTCGCCGGTTACGGCTTCGGGCTCACCGCGTTCGCCGGCTCGGTCGGCGTCTTCATGGTCACCGTGTGCGTCTGGACCCTCGCGGAGATCGTCAACGCGCCGACCCAGACCGGACTCGTGGTCCGGCTGTCCCCGGTGCACGGGCGCGGCCGCTACCAGGGCGTGTACACGCTGTCCTGGTCGGTCGCCGCGCTGGTCGCCCCGCTGATGTCCGGCGCGGTCATCGACCGGCTGGGCGCGGAGTGGCTGTGGGGCATGTGCGCGTCGGTGGGGACGGTCGCCGGGCTGGGGTACGGGGTGCTCATGCGGGGGCTGCCGAAGGAGAGCCCGGCGGTGGCGGCCCCGAGGACGGACGACGCCGAGCCGGAGGTCAGCGCCGCCTGAGGGACGGACGTCCGGCACGCACGTCCCGCGCACGACCGGGCCCCTTGCCGGGAAGTTCTCCGGCAGGGGGCCCGGTGCGGCGATCGGAGCGATCGGCAATCTCAGATGGTGAGGTTGACGCCGATCTGGTGGGGCTGGGAGAGGGCGCCCAGCACCTCGCCCTGGACGGCGCCGAGCTGGGACAGCGCGGCGGCGCTGTTCAGGGTCGTGGAGTCGGCGGTGAAGCTGGCCTCGGGGGCCAGGCCACCGGAGACGGTGTCGAGGTCGGCGTCGGAGATCTCGACGGTCTGGATCTGGTGAGCGGCGTTCATGATGAAACTGCCCTTCGCATGGATGGTCCACATGGTCCAAGGGGGAAGCGGCCCGCTGGGGACTGGCATCGGGCCGCGACCGCAGGCGTACGCCGTCCCTTTCAGGACACCTGGCGCAATCCGGCGGTGCGAGCGATCAAACCACGGAGCGTGCCGGGCAGCCAGTCAACCGGCGCTCGCACCGGGTCAGTTGAGCACCCTGGATGACGCATCCGTGCGGGCGCGGTCACGCGTTGGGGCCAGTTCCTCCACATGTCGCGCCGCACAGGCGGGCCACAGCCCTTGCCACGGCCGCGCCGAGCGGGACAACTCCACACCAACGGAACCCGCTCGGCCCGCGGATGCGTACGCACTGTGCAGATTCCGTTCACGGATGAATGCGCGCCCCGGACGAGCCCATCCCCGGACCGGTCGGTGACGCAGGTCACACTCGACCCCGTCACATCTCCCCGCAGGGATCCGTCATGGAGGTGTAGCCGACGAAAGACCACACGGGAGGACATCATGGACGCTCGCCTGAACCTCTTCACCAACGCTGTCACCGCCAAGCTCTTCAAGTACGTCAACTCGGCGGGGAAGGTGGTCACGGACTCCACCCTGCCGGCCGCCACGCAGGAACTGGTGAAGATCCGGGCCAGCCAGATCAACGGCTGCGGGATGTGCCTCGACATGCACACCAAGGACGCGACGGCCGCCGGCGAGACGGCGCAGCGGCTGAACCTGGTCGCGACCTGGCGGGAGGCCAAGGTGTTCAGCGAGGCCGAGCGGGCCGCGCTGGAGCTGACGGAGCAGGGCACCCGTATCGCCGACGCGGCCGGCGGCGTCCCGGACGAGGTCTGGGCGAACGCCGCCAAGCACTACGACGAGGACCAGCTCGCCGCGCTCGTCGCGCTGATCGCCCTGATCAACGCCTACAACCGCGTCAACGTCATCGTCCGGCAGCCCGCCGGCGACTACCAGCCCGGCATGTTCGACCGACCGTGACCAGGAGCCTCACGGGTGCATCCGTGCCCCCTTGAGGACCTTGTCCACGCCGCTCCGGGGGCCGTGCACCGCCAGCCCCACCAGGTCCAGCTCCGCCGTCGGCACGGCGCGGACCGCCGCCCGGTTGTCGCGGTCGTTGCCCGTGGCGAACAGGTCCGAGGTGAAGACGGCACGGGGCAGGGCACGGCTCAGCGCCCTGCCGTGGGCCGACTTCAGGGTCTCCTTCGAGCCCTCGAAGACCAGCACCGGCTGACGGAACATGGGCAGGTACGCCACCCCGTCCGCGTCCTCGTACGGCTCGCCGATCACCTCGGGGACCGTCGCGCCCAGGCCGCTGACCAGGAACGCGGTGACGTTGAGCCGCTGCCAGGGCTCCAGGTCCTCGCGCAGCAGCACGGCGATCTTCGTGTCGAAACGGATGGGTTCAGTGCTCATGGAATGAGACTGCCGACCGCCTTGCGGTGCGGTCTTGTACGTTCTTTGCATGGCCGCCCGCCAGGAAGTCAGCGCGTGGCGCCCCAGCGTCCCGGGCGTCACCGAGGTCTTCCACGCCCACTTCACCGAGTACGCCTATCCGATGCACGTCCACGACGCCTGGACGCTGCTCATCGTGGACGACGGCGCCGTACGGTACGACCTGGACCGGCACGAGCACGGCACCCCGCACGACACCGTCACGCTGCTCCCGCCGCACGTGCCGCACAACGGCTCCCCGGCCACCCCGGACGGCTTCCGCAAGCGGGTCGTCTACCTCGACAGCAGCCGGCTCGGCGAGGATCTCATCGGGCGTGCCGTCGACACGCCCGATCTGCGGGATCCGGTGCTGCGGCGGCGCGTCGGCCGGTTGCACTCCGCTCTCGCCCGGCCCGGCGACGAGCTGGAGGCCGAGAGCCGGCTGACCTTCGTCGGCGAGCGGCTGCGCGCGCATCTACGGCCGTCGGCGGCGCCGGCGCCCCCGCGCCCCGACCCCGCGCTCGCCCGCCGCCTGCGCGAACTCCTCGACGAGCACGTGGTGGACGGCCTCACCCTCGGCCAGGCGGCGCGCCTCGTGCATGCCCATCCCGCCCACCTGGTACGGGCGTTCAGCACCGCCTACGGCATCGCACCGCACCAGTACCTCAACTCCCGCCGCATCGACCGCGCCCGCCGCCTCCTCCTCGACGGCCGCTCGCCGGGCGAAGTGGCCTCGGCGACGGGGTTCTTCGACCAGTCCCATCTGACGCGGCACTTCCGGAAGTTGGTGGGAGTCACGCCGGGTCGGTTTTCCCGGACGGCCCGGGGGTGATCGCCGTACGCTCCGCGTATGGACTGGCATGCGTGGCACGACACGTACGACAGGGCGGACTCCCCCTTCGTCCAGCGGCTGGCGACCGTCCAGGACCGTATCCGTGACGCCCTCGACCACGCGCCCGCGGGCCCGCTCACCGCGCTGAGCGTCTGTGCCGGGCAGGGACGCGACCTGATCGGCGCGCTCACCGGGCACCCGCGGGGGCACGACGTGCGGGCGCGGCTGGTGGAGCTGGACGAGCGGAACGCCGCGGCGGCCCGGCGCGTGGCCGAGGCCGCCGGGCTCCCGGGGGTCGAGGTCGTCGTGGGCGATGCCGCGTCGACCGACCACTACCTGGACGTGGCGCCCGCCGACCTCGTGCTGTTCTGCGGTGTCCTCGGCAACATCACGGACGCCGACGTGGAACGCACCCTCGACCATGCCACGCGCCTGTGCCGGACGGGCGGCACGGTGGTGTGGACCCGCAACCGCAGGGCTCCCGACCTCGTCCCGCGGGTGTGCGGCTGGCTGGAGGAGCGCGGGTTCGAGCGGCTGTGGGTGTCCGAACCCCGTCTCGTCCAGGCCGTCGGCGCCCACCGGTTCACCGGCGTGCCCCGCCAACTGCCCCGAGGCGAGCGCATGTTCACGTTCGTCGGCTACGACGCCCTGCGCCGCGCCTGAGTCACAGGTCCCGTTGCGCCTCGTACAGGTTGCGGGGCCGGACCGCGTCCGTCGTGGGGTACAACCCCAGGCGCGCGTGCAGATCACCGGTCGATCTGGTCGAACTCGGTGACCTCGTCGACGCCGACCGTCGCGGAGTGGGTCTCCGCCGTGCCGGCCGTTGCTGTTCACCGTGATGTCCGTGCGGACGTTGGCGAAAGGGCAGGCCCCGGTGGCTGTCGAAGGTGGCCCCATCTGCATCCGGCCGCGCGATCAGACGTTGCAGGAGGACAGCCGGCGTCCCGATTGCGGTCGCGCCGAGCGCCACGGCCGTGGCACCGGCCGGCACGGTCCGTCGCGTGAGGTGCGTGCTGCTCATGTCCACCCGCCTTCTTCATATTCACCTATATGAAGGGGTCGTACGGAAGTCAGTCCGCCGGGCGTTCGATCAGATGCCTGAACGCGTCCAGGTTGCGCGTGGACTCGCCCCGGGACACCCGCCAGGCGTACTCCTTGCGGATGGAGGAGGCGAAGCCCAGCTCCAGCAGGGTGTTGAAGGCGCCGTCGGCCGCTTCCAGGATCTGGCCGAGGAGGCGGTCGATCTCGTCGGGGGTGACGGAGGCGAGGGGCAGGCGCGCGGTGACGTAGATGTCGCCGAGGCGGTCGACGGCGTAACTCACGCCGTACAGCTTGAGATTGCGCTCCAGGAGCCAGCGGTGGACGCCCGCCTCGTTCTCGTCCGGGTGGCGGACGACGAAGGCGTTCAGGGAGAGGGAGTGGCGGCCCACGAGGAAGGAGACCGTCGTGGAGAGCTTGCGGGTGCCGGGGAGCTTGACCACGTAGTTCCCGGGCTCGGGGCTCTCCCACTCCAGTTCGGCGTCCTTCAGGACGCCTTCCAGGACCTGCCCGGCCGCCTTCTGACCATCACCCATGGTGGGAGCGTACGCGACGGCGGTGGGACTGGGTCGCGGCCGTGTAGACGTCCGCGGTCTCGGCGGCCGCGCGGTCCCAGCCGAAGCACTCGGCGTGCCGGGCGGCGGCCGCGCCCATGCTCGCCGGGAGGGACGGCTCGTCGACGAAACGGCCCAGCACGCGCGCGTAGTCGGCGGGATGGTGGCCGCTCACGAGGAAGCCGGTCTCGCCGTCGCGCACGGCCACCGGCAGTCCGCCGACCGAGGCCGCGAGCACCGGTGTGCCGGCCGCCTGGGCCTCGATGGCGACCAGCCCGAAGGACTCGCTGTAGGACGGCATGACCAGCACGGACGCGGCCCGGAACCAGTCCGCGAGCTGTTCCTGCCCGACCGGCGGACGGAAGCGCACCACATCGGCGATACCGAGCCGGGCGGCGAGTTTCTGCAGCCCCTCCGGCTTGGCGAGCCCGCTGCCGCTCGGGCCGCCGACGACCGGGACGAGGATCCGGGAGCGGAGCTCCGGGCGCTCGTCCAGCAGCACCGCCACCGCGCGCAGCAGGACGTCCGGGGCCTTCAGGGGCTGTATGCGGCCGGCGAAGAGCGGGATCAGGGCGTCCTGCGGGAGACCGAGCCGGGCCCGGGCGGCGGCGCGGCCGTCGGCGGGGCGGAAGCGGTCGAGGTTGACGCCCGGGTGGACGACGGCGACCTTCGCGGGGTCGGCGGCGTAGTGCCGTACCAGCTCGTCGGCCTCCTCGGCCGTGTTGGCGATGAGCCGGTCGGCGGCGGCCACGATCTGGGTCTCGCCGATCACGCGGGCGGCGGGCTCGGGCGTGTCGCCGTCCGCCAGGTTGGCGTTCTTGACCTTGGCCATGGTGTGCATGGCGTGCACCAGGGGCACGCCCCAGCGCTGGGCGGCGAGCCAGCCGACGTGGCCGGAGAGCCAGTAGTGGGAGTGGACGAGGTCGTAGTGGCCGGGGCGGTGACCGGCCCAGGCCTGCATCACGCCGTGCGTGAAGGCGCACAGCTGGGCCGGGAGGTCCTCCTTGGCGAGGCCCTCGTAGGGGCCGGCGTCGACGTGCCGGACGAGGACGCCGGGCGCCAGCTCGACCGTGGGCGCGAGGCCGCCCGCCGTGGCCCGGGTGAAGATCTCGACCTCGATGCCCTGGGCGGCGAGCCGCTGGGCCAGCTCCACGATGTAGACGTTCATGCCGCCGGCGTCGCCGGTGCCGGGCTGGTGGAGCGGGGAGGTGTGCACGGAGAGCATGGCGACGCGGCGGGGTCTGCGGTGCAGTCGTAGCCGTGACGCGGCCGACGGGGAGCGTCGCCCGAGCCTGCTGACGTACTGGCTCACCTGGCGGTCCTCTCCTTGCTGCGGGCATGCCGGACGGAGGACCGACCTCGCCCTCCAAGGAGGTGCAACGTCCGCCGGGTGCCGTGCCATTTCCCCGCCCAGCGGCTTTACTCAATCATTGCCATCGGGGTTGGGCGTCACCGGCCCGCTTACCCTCGTATGCATGACAGCCCGCGCAGCGACCCTCCCCCACTCTCGGCTTCGTTCGAGCGGGGGGACCCCCGTCGTGGGAACGGTGACGCGCGGGACCACCAATCCCAACCGGCTCCGCCGCATGGACCGCTGGATAGCCGCCACGCACGGGTCCGATCTGCGCCGCGCCGCAGAGCCCCTGGCCATCGACCTCGGCTACGGCGCCGCCCCCTGGACCGCCGTGGAACTGCTCGGCCGGCTGCGCACCGCAGCGCCCCGCACGCGGGTGATCGGCGTCGAGATCGAACCGGAACGGGTCGCGGCGGCGCGGCCGTACGAGCGCGAGGGGCTGACCTTCCGGCACGGCGGCTTCGAGGTGCCCGTGCCCGGGCGGCCGATTCTCATCCGGGCCGCCAATGTGCTGCGCCAGTACGACGAGGCCGAGGTCGCCGCCGTCTGGGAGCGGCTGTGCGCGCGGCTCGCCCCGGCCGGCGGCCGCTCGCGCGGCGGACTGCTGGTCGAGGGCACGTGCGACGAGATCGGGCGGCGGCACGTCTGGGTGGCGCTCGGCCCGGAGGGGCCGCGGACCGTCACCTTCGCCACCCGGCTGGGCTCTCTGGAGCGACCCTCCGACCTCGCCGAGCGGCTGCCGAAGGCGCTGATCCACCGGAACGTACCCGGCGAGCCGGTACACGCCTTCCTGCGCGACTTCGACCGCGCCTGGGCCGCCGCCGCGCCCTACGCCTCCTACGGCGCCCGGCAGCGCTGGCTGCGCGCGGTGCGGGACCTGACGGCCGACTGGCCGGTGACGGACGGCCCGGTGCGCTGGCGGCAGGGTGAAGTGACGGTGGCGTGGGGGGCGTTGGCACCCCGGAGCTGACATCACCCGTACGGGGGCGGCGACACGGAACGATCCTCGTGCGCCGTACGTCACACCGGCGGGGAGATGGTCATGGTGGGGCGGGTGCGGGGAACAGTTCACTCTGTCGCCGACCTCTGTCGTTCTGTGTCGCAACGTGACACCATCCCCCCGGCATCGTAAGTTACTGACGGTAAATCAGCTTGGGGAGATTATGTGATGGGCTGGGGCAAGCACAGCATCCTCTCGGCCGCCGTGACCGTGGTCTGTGCGGTGACCGTGCTGGCGGCGCCCGGCACGGCCTTCGCCGCGCCGGCGCCCACTCCGAGCACGTCCCCGACTCCCCCGCCGAGCAAGGATCTGGAGAAGGTCCGCGAGAAGCTCGACCAGCTCTATCACGACGCGGCCGTGGCCACCGACGCCTACAACGCGGCCGAGGAGAAGGCGAAGCAGCAGTCCGCCCAGATCGTCGCGCTGGCCAAGAAGATCGACGAAGGACAGCGGAGGCTCGCGCAGCTCAAGGACCAGGCGGGCGCCGCCGCCCGCGCCCAGTACCGCACCGGCGGCATCCCGCCCACCGCCCAGTTCCTGCTCAGTGACGACCCCGGGCAGGTCCTGGACGGGGCCGGGCTGGTGCTCCAGGGCCAGCGGGCGACGAAGTCGCTGATGACCGAACTGACGACCATGCAGAAGCAGTTGCAGGAGTACGCCGACGACGCGTCCGCGCAGTGGCGGAAGCTGGACGGCGAACGCAAGGCCAAGGCCACCGCCAAGAAGAAGATCCAGCAGCAGATCGACGCCGCCGAGAAGCTGGAGTCGGCCCTGGAGAAGAAGGACCGGGAGCGGCTCGCCCAACTGGAGGACCAGGCCGCGCTGAAGGCGCAGACGCAGTGGCTGGACACCGGCATCCTCAAGAAGATCCACGGCATGGCGTCCGCGCAGGGCGAGAAGGCCGTCGCGTTCGCCGCCGCCCAGCTCGGCAAGCCGTATGTGTGGGGCGCCGAGGGCCCGAAGTCCTACGACTGCTCCGGCCTGACCTCCCAGGCCTGGGCGGCGGCCGGCCACCCCATCCCGCGCACCTCGCAGGAGCAGTGGCAGCAGCTCAAGCGCGTCGGCATCCAGGACATGCGCCCCGGCGACCTCATCATCTACTTCGACGACGCCAGCCACGTCGCCATCTACGTCGGCGACGGCGCGGTCATCCAGGCCCCGCGCCCCGGGCGGACGGTGACGGTCGCGGGCGCCGGCTCGATGCCGATCCTCGGGGTCGTACGACCGGACGCGTGAGCCAGGTCATCTCCGGCCAGGCGCCCGTGATGTGCGTCATGTGACCCACTCCACCACCAATCTCCGCTCAAACCCCGGACGGACGTGAGCTTCGTCATCCTCCGTGCCGGGGTGCCCTGTCCAACTGTCGTACGGAAAGCGGCATATGACAGCGTCCTGCGCGCGAGCGACGCGGCTCACACCATTCCATCGAGGCGGGAGCACCCGCTATGGTCCCCGTCGGTGGCATCGAGACCCTCGGCGCCACCATGCCCTCGGGGGGAGGGAAGGAACCAAGAGATGCCCGTACCCGTACCGCGGCAGAGAGCGATCCCGGCCGTGGAGAGTGGTCAGGCGCAGGCTGCCACCGCAGGCGGCGGCCCCCTCAAGGAAGAGGCCCACCGCGACGCCGTGGCCACGAGCGGCACCGGCGCCACTCTCACCCTGCTGCTGATCGAGGACGATCCGGCCGGTTCGCCGATCGTGCCCGACCTGCTGGACTCGGCCGGCAAGCCGATCCGCGTCCGCACCGCCCGGAACCTCACCGAGGCCGAGCGGCTGCTCACCGACGACGTCCACTGCATCCTGCTGGACCTCGCGCTGCCCGCGCCCGGCCGCAGCGACGCCGACGACGAGCTGGCCGTGCTCAAGCACGTGCTCCGGCTCGCGCCCCGGCATGCCGTGCTCGCGCTGACCGCCTCCGGCGACGCCGAGCGCGGCGCCGAGGCCGTGCGCGTGGGCGCGCAGGACTACCTCTTCCGGGACGAGCTGGACGGCCGGCTGCTCAGCCGCGCCATTCGCTACGCGGTGGAGCGGAAACGTTCCGACTCGGCCGAGCGACGGCTGGCCGAGGGCCGGCTGCGCGCGCAGGAGAACCGGCGCCTGGAGCGCGGGCTGCTGCCCACGCCCCTGCTGGACGGCTCCGCGCTGCGCTTCGCCGCCCGCTACCGCCCCGGCCGCTCCCGCGCGCTGCTCGGCGGTGACTTCTACGACGCCGTGCGCACCCCCGACGGCACCGTGCACGCCATGATCGGCGACGTCTGCGGTCACGGCCCGGACGAGGCCGCGCTCGGCGTGGAGCTGCGCATCGCCTGGCGGGCGCTGACACTGGCGGGCCTGTGCGGCGACGAGCTGCTCGGCACCCTCCAGCAGGTGCTGGAGCACGAGCGGGCCGACGAGGAGATCTTCGCGACCCTGTGCACGGTGGACATCGCGCCCGACGGCCGCCGCGCGGGTCTGTGCCTGGCCGGTCATCCGGCCCCGCTGCTGGCCCGCCCCGGCCGGCAGGCCCGGCTGCTGCCGTACGACAACAACGGCCCCGCCCTCGGCCTGCTGCCCGGCGCCCGCTGGCCGCGGATGCAGGTGGAGCTGGGTTCCGAGTGGAGCCTGATGCTCTACACCGACGGCCTGATCGAGGGCCGGGTCGGCGAGGACGGCGAGCGACTGGGCCAGGACGGCATGGTGTCGATGATCCGCCGCCAGCTCTCCGAGGGTTTGCGGGGGGAGGAGCTGCTGCGGGCGGCGGTCAGTGAGGTGCGGGAGCTCAATGGTGGGGAGCTGACCGACGATGTGGCTGTGGTGCTGCTGGATCGGGCGCCGTAGGGGTCTCGCCCAGGAGGTTGCGCGCCATCGCCGGGTGCGGGTGCGTTGTGGCTGGTCGCGCCCACGCGGCGGAGCCGCATATCGAATGCAGCCCCGCGCCCCTCGGGTTGGTATCCGCGCCCGGAATCGGCTAGCGGCCGCCGTTCCAAGGGCCGTAAGGACCGTCGCTGCTGCTTCCGCGTCCGCGGCGGCGGAAGCCCTTGCCGCCCGAGACCTGCTGGAGCGCGGGCCGTACGTCCACGAAGAAGACGATCGAGGCGACCAGGCCCGCGAGCTGCAGGAACAGCATGGGCACGAAGAGGTTCACGGCGACCGCGATGCCGAGGATGATCAGCCAGAAGCCCTTGTTCTGCTTGTCCGCGGCGCGGTACGCGTCATCGCGGAAGATCGCCGCCATCACGAACGCCACGATGGCGAGCGCCAGCATGGCGGTGAAGATCAGCCACATCACTCCGCCGACTGCCGTCATCAGCACAATGCCCACCACCCGAGTCGAGTCGTCCGTACAGCCACCGTACCCGTACAACGGGCCGGACACCCCCAAGGTGCCCGGCCCGCTGTCATCTCGGTGTGATCCCGCCGCTGCCGGTCACTTGGCCGGCGGCGTCGTCTTCTTCGCGGTGGTGGTCTTGCGGGGCGCCGGCGCCTTCTTCGCCACCGGCTTGCTGTCCGCGGCGGGCTCGGCCACGACCGGCTTCGGCTCGCCCTGGGCCTCGGCCGGCTCCGGCCTGCCCTCGACGGCGATCGCGAAGTCCTCGATCTCCTCGGCGGCCTCGCCGCGCCAGCTCTTCACGGCCTGCTCGCCGTGCTCGGCGACCTTCTCGTAGGTCTCGCGGGCCTTGACGGCGTACTCGGCGGCGACGCCGACGCCGCGCAGGGCGAGGTCCTGAGCCTGCTCGCCGAGCTTCTTCAGGTCGACGTCGAGGGTGCCGAGGAACTCGTTGACCTTGGTCTGGAGGGTCTCCTGCGCCTCCTTGGCCCGGGCGGCGGCCTTCTCCTGCACGGCCTTCGGGTCGGTGTTGCGCACGGCCTCGATGCGGGCCGGGGCCTCCGCGCGCAGCTGCTCGACCAGGGCGGGCACCTTCTTGGCCTGCTGGAAGGCGAGGTCGGCGGTGCCGGCGGCGAAGTAGAGCGGAGTCGGGTCGCTGAGGGTCTTGCGCAGGTCGTCGGTGATGGCCATGGTGATCAGGTCCTCCCGGATTCGCGTTCGGCTGAGGTTGGTGTGGTCCGCGGTGGTAGCCGGCGCCCTGGTCCGGTTACCCGGCCGTCCGCCGCGGGCCTGCATCGGCATCGTGTCCGCCGGCACTGCCGGTGCCGGGCACGGTGGTGCCGGCGGTGTCCGCTTCCTGAGCGCTGTCCTCGTCGCCGGCGGACTCGCCGATCCCGAATCCGTTCTCTTTCCGGAAGGACTCGTAGATCTGGAGCAGCACCTGCTTCTGCCGCTCGTTGAGCGAGGGATCGGCGAGGATGACCGCCCTGGTCTCCACTTCATCCCGGTCCCGCTCGGCGTCGAGGATTCCGGCGCGGACGTACAGCGTCTCGGCGGAGATGCGCAGGGCCTTGGCGACCTGCTGGAGCACCTCCGCGCTGGGCTTGCGCAGCCCGCGCTCGATCTGGCTCAGGTAGGGATTGGACACCCCGGCGGCATCGGCGAGTTGCCGCAGCGACAGCTGTGCGTTCCGCCGCTGTTCGCGCAGGTACTCACCGAGATTGCCGACGTTCAGCGATGCCATGTCTCCACCTTGCCCCACCATCGCTAACAATTGCAAGCACCCGCTTGCAATTGTGTGTCGGGGGCGGGGACCCGTTGGAAACCGATGAAGAGTCCGTGCTCACCGTTGAGCCCCGCGGTGTGATCGCGGCCAAGGGCTCTACCGGGCGAGTTCGGCCGGCTCGTGCAGGCGGGTCAGCTTGTGCGGGTTGCGCACCACGTGGATCCGGGTGATCCGGCCGTCCTCCACCGTGAGGCCCACCGCACTCGGCTCACCGTCGAAGTCGACGCGGCCGGCCGGGGCGCCGTTGAGCCACACGGCCGTCGTCTCCAGCGAGTCCACCCGCCGGTGTGCGCGGGCGAGGACGTCCGCGACCACGGCGGCCCCGTGGAACGGCGTCATGGCCGCGGCCACCACCCCGCCCCCGTCGGTGACCATGACCACGTCCGGGGCCATGATCTCCAGCAGCTCCCCGAGCTGCCCGGTGCGCAGCGCGGCGAGGAAGCGGTCCACCACGGCCTGCTGCTCGGTGCGGCTCACCCGCACCCGGGGCCGCCGGGCCGCCACGTGCTCACGGGCGCGCCGCGCGATCTGCCGTACCGCGGCCGCCGTCTTCCCGACGGCCTCGGCGATCTCGTCGTAGGGCAGCTCGAAGACCTCGCGGAGCACGAACACCGCCCGCTCGGCCGGCCCGAGGGTTTCCAGGACCGTCAGCATCGCGATCGACACGCTCTCCGCGAGTTCGACGTCCTCGGCGACATCGGGGCTGGTCAGCAGCGGTTCCGGCAGCCACTCGCCGACGTACTCCTCGCGGCTGCGGGACAGGGTGCGCAGCCGGTTGAGCGCCTGCCGGGTGACGATCCGGACCAGGTAGGCCCGCGGGTCGCGCACGCCGGCCTGCTCGACGCCGGCCCACCGCAGCCAGGACTCCTGCAGCACGTCCTCCGCGTCGGCCGCCGAGCCGAGCATCTCGTAGGCGACCGTGAAGAGCAGGCTGCGGTGGGTGACGAAGGGATCCTCGGTCATGAGGCCGGCTGCTCCGGACGCGCGGCCAGCGGGATCTCGCAGGCGTCCGAGAAGCCCTGGGACTTGACCCCGAGAGCCGTGTTGTTCCTGGTCGCGAAGTTGGCGAAGGCGATCGCCGCGGTGATCTCGACCAGCGCCGCCGCCCCGAGCCGGTCCAGCAGGCGCGCGGACAGCTCGTCCGCGACGGTCGGTGGCGTGGCCGACATCGCCTCGGCGTACTCCAGCACGTCCCGCTCCAGCGGGGTGAAGACGTCGGACTCCCGCCAGCGCGGCACCTGGCTGGCCTTGGCCAGGTCCAGGTTCTTGTTCTGCACCTGGAAGTAGTTGACGTCGAGGCACCAGCTGCAGCCGACCAGTGCGGCGACGGCCATGTGCGCGAACGACTTCAGGTTCTCGTCGGCCACGTCCCACGCGTTCACCCGGGCCCCCATCTCCTGGGCCGCCTGGGCGACCTCGGGGTTGTGCCAGGTGGCCTGGAGGGGTTCGGGCACGGCGCCGAACTGTTCGAGCAGGGCTTCGGCCATCTCGCGGCCGAGCTCGGCCTTCGGGACGCGGAGCGTCATGGTGTCCTCCTCATACGACTCATGTGCTGACCGGTTCGCCATGAAGACACCGCCGGGCTCCCGGGCGTGACACCCGGCTCGTCGGGTCGTCGGGATTGTGGTCAGGATTCGAGAAGCGCCGGGCGCTCCCGCCCCGCTACCGTGACCGCCATGGACGACGCCACCGCACCGCACACAGCCGACAGCCACGACCTGATCCGTGTGCACGGCGCCCGGGAGAACAACCTCAAGGACGTCAGCGTGGAGCTGCCCAAGCGCCGGCTGACCGTGTTCACCGGTGTGTCCGGCTCCGGCAAGAGCTCGCTGGTGTTCGACACGATCGCCGCGGAGTCGCAGCGGCTGATCAACGAGACGTACAGCGCGTTCGTGCAGGGCTTCATGCCGACGCTCGCGCGCCCCGAGGTCGACGTCCTCGACGGGCTCACCACCGCGATCATCGTCGACCAGCAGCGGATGGGCGCCGACCCCCGCTCCACCGTCGGCACCGCCACCGACGCCAACGCGATGCTGCGCATCCTGTTCAGCCGGCTCGGCAAGCCGCACATCGGCTCGCCCAAGGCGTACTCCTTCAACGTCGCCTCCATCAGCGGTGCCGGTGCGGTCACCGTGGAGCGCGGCGGACAGCAGGTGAAGGAGCGGCGCAGCTTCAGCATCACCGGCGGCATGTGCCCGCGCTGCGAGGGCCGGGGCACGGTCACCGACCTCGACCTCACCCAGCTCTACGACGACTCCCTGTCCCTCAACGAGGGCGCGCTCAGCATCCCCGGCTACAAGACGGGCGGCTGGAACTACCGCCTCTACACCGAGTCCGGCCTGTACGACCCGGACAAGCCGATCCGTAAGTTCACCAAGCGGGAGCTGCACGACTTCCTCCACCGCGAGCCGACCCGGATGAAGATCGCGGGCATCAACATGACCTACGAGGGTCTGATCCCGCGGATCCAGAAGTCGATGCTCGCCAAGGACAAGGAGGGCATGCAGCCGCACATCCGGGCGTTCGTGGACCGTGCGGTCACCTTCACCGTCTGCCCCGACTGCGAGGGCACCCGGCTCACCGCAGCGGCCCGGTCCTCGAAGATCGACGGCGTCAGCATCGCCGACGCGTGCGCGATGCAGATCAGCGACCTGGCGGAGTGGGTGCGCGGGCTCGCCGAGCCGTCGGTGGCACCGCTGCTGGCCTCCCTGCGGCACTCCCTCGACTCGTTCGTGGAGATCGGCCTCGGCTATCTCTCGCTGGACCGGCCGGCGGGCACGCTGTCGGGCGGCGAGGCCCAGCGCGTGAAGATGATCCGCCACCTCGGCTCCTCCCTCACCGACGTGACGTACGTCTTCGACGAGCCGACCATCGGCCTGCACCCGCACGACATCCAGCGGATGAACGAGCTGCTGCTGCGCCTGCGCGACAAGGGCAACACCGTGCTGGTCGTGGAGCACAAGCCGGAGGCGATCGCGATCGCCGACCATGTCGTCGACCTCGGTCCCGGCGCCGGTACGGCGGGCGGCACCGTCTGCTTCGAGGGCACGCTGGAGGGGCTGCGGGCCAGCGGCACGCTCACCGGCCGGCATCTGGACGACCGGGCGGCGGTCAAGGACACGGTGCGCAAGCCGACGGGCGCGCTGGAGATCAGGGACGCGACGACGCACAACCTGCGGAACGTGGACGTCGACATCCCGCTGGGCGTGCTCTGCGTCGTCACGGGTGTGGCCGGCTCCGGCAAGAGCTCGCTGGTGCACGGTTCGATGCCGTCGGGCGCGGACGTCGTGTCGATCGACCAGACCCCGATCCGCGGCTCGCGGCGCAGCAACCCGGCGACGTACACCGGGCTGCTGGAGCCGATCCGCAAGGCGTTCGCCAAGGCCAACGGCGTGAAGCCGGCGCTGTTCAGCGCCAACTCCGAGGGCGCCTGCCCCACCTGCAACGGCGCCGGTGTCGTCTACACCGACCTGGCGATGATGGCGGGGGTCGCCACGACGTGCGAGGAGTGCGAGGGCAAACGGTTCCAGGCCTCGGTCCTGGAGTACACCTTCGGCGGGCGGGACATCGCGGAGGTGCTGGCGATGTCGGTGACCGAGGCGGAGGAGTTCTTCGCCGCGGGCGAGGCGCACATCCCGGCGGCCCACAAGATCCTCGACCGCATGTCCGACGTCGGCCTCGGCTACCTCACCCTCGGCCAGCCGCTCACCACCCTCTCCGGCGGCGAGCGCCAGCGCCTGAAGCTGGCCACGCACATGGCCGACAAGGGCGGGATCTACGTCCTCGACGAGCCGACGACGGGCCTCCACCTGGCCGACGTGGAACAGCTCCTCGCCCTCCTGGACCGCCTGGTCGACTCCGGCAAGTCGGTGATCGTGGTCGAACACCACCAGGCGGTCATGGCCCACGCCGACTGGATCATCGACCTCGGCCCCGGCGCGGGCCACGACGGCGGCCGCGTCGTCTTCGAGGGCACCCCGGCGGACCTGGTCGCCGCGCGCTCGACGCTGACGGGGGAGCACCTGGCCGAGTACGTGGGGGCGTGAGGGGCCCCAGGTGTCAGTGGCCGGCCTCCCGCAGCCAGTCCTCCAGGATCCCGAAGTCGCTCTCCGTCAGGCCGTGCCGGTGGTCGACCCGGTGGAGGAGGGCGAGGCCGGGATGGTTGGCGGCGGTCCAGGCGCGGTCGGCCTCCGTGATCTCGTCGTCCACCCAGACGAACGG
This sequence comes from Streptomyces sp. NPDC031426, assembly GCF_055581585.1. NCBI lineage: Bacteria > Bacillati > Actinomycetota > Actinomycetes > Kitasatosporales > Streptomycetaceae > Streptomyces > Streptomyces sp. NPDC031426. The sequence continues at coordinate 64,986 of NZ_JBVIJE010000027.1, read as the reverse complement.
CCGGCCCGACGCCCAGGCGACCAGCGGCCGGGTCTTCCAGTGCTGCGGCTCCGGCGGCCCGACCGTCTCGGGCCACTGCACGACGGGCAGCGGGGGCAGGCCCAGCCAGGGCGCGAGGCAGGCGTTGGCGTCGTCCATCCAGGTCGTGGCCCACACCAGCTCGCAGCCCAGCCCGACGAGCCGGGGTCCGAGCGCCGGATCGACACGGGCCAGTAGCGGATGGCCGTCGGCGGGCACCCACGGGCCGTCGTACACCGGGTAGCCGCGGTCCGCCGCCCCGAACGGGATGAGCGGGCCGTCGACGTCGAGGAAGAGCAGCATGACCCTCAGGATCAGCCCCCGAAGCCCTGCGCCGCCAGAATCTCGTCGCTGAGGAAGCGGTGGGCCTGGGCCCTGTCGTCAAACTCCCTCCCCCAGCCTTCGGCCGGGCGGTGCCCCCAGCCCCCGCGACGCCATGCACGCTCCCCCCAAAGGGGCACCTCCACTCGTCGCACCGGGCCCGGGCCCAAGTACATCCAGTACGAGGGCCAGGGCCGGCACTCCCCCAGCCTTCAGCCGGGGGACCCCCAGACCGGCGGGAGTTCGACGACAGGGCCTAGAACGGCAGTGGGCGGGTGTGGACCACGTCCAGGCGGGAGACCGCACGGGTCAGGACCACGTACAGGCGGTGCGCGCCGCGCTCCTCCGCCTCCGCCACCGCCGCCGGTTCCACGGCCACGACATGGTCGTACTCCAGGCCCTTGGCCAGGGTCGCCGGGACGAGTGTCACACGGGCGCCCAGCGCGTCCGGGCCGGCCGGGTCCAGGCCCGCCGCGGTGAGGGCCGACCGTACGGCGTCCAGGTCCGCGTCGGCCGCCACGACGCCCACCGAGCCCTCGTGGGCCAGCGCCTCGCGCACCGCGGTCACGGTCGTGCCCGGCACGTCGTCGGTCGGGCGCAGCCTCAACTCGCCGTCCGCGCGCAGGGAGTGGGCCGGGGGCACCGACACGTCCAGGCGGGACAGCAGGCGGTTGGCCAGCTCCACGACGGCCGCCGGCACCCGGAAGCCGGTGGTCAGCGGGACCACGGCCGCGTCCGGCCGGCCGAGGTGGCGCAGCTGGACGGACCAGTCGCGGGCGGCCCACGGGGTGGTGCCCTGGGCGAGGTCGCCGAGGACGGTCAGCGAGCCGAAGGCGGCGCGGCGGGCGATGGCCCGGCACTCCATGGGCGAGAGGTCCTGCGCCTCGTCGGCGACGAGGTGGCCGTAGCCCTCCGGATGCTCGATCAGCCCCGACAGTTCGTCCAGCAGGACCAGGTCGGCGGCCGACCAGCGGGCCGACCTGTACGAGCGGGGCGGGCGGGGCCACCGGAGCGCCGTCTGCTCGTCCGGGTCCAGGAGGCCGTCGGCCGACCGCGACAACACCGCCGGATCGGTGAGGAGTTGGGCCAGCACCTCCTCGGGGCGGACCTTCGGCCAGACCAGGTCGAGGTGCTCGGTGAGCGGCCGGGCCCGTTCCATGCGGCGCACCCAGGAGGCCGGCAGCACCCCGGCGCGCCGTTCGGCCCGCTCGCGCAGCAGCCGTACCACCCGGGCGCGCACCCGCTCGCGGCCGATGGCGTACGGCGGCTCCTCGGTGCGCACCGCCTCGACGATGGCGGCCAGTTCCGCTGCTCGCACCCGCCACCAGCCGGAGCCGTCCTTCACGGCGAGGTCTCGCACGCCGTCGGTGGTGACCCTGCCGTACAGCGCCCGGCGCAGCACCTCGGCCATGCGGGCGTCGTGCTTGAGCGCTGCCGTGGCCGCCGGGTCGGTGCCGGTGACCGGGTGCCGGGCGATCTCGCCCAGCAGGGTGGACTGGCGTACGCCGGTCTCGCCGAGCGAGGGCAGCACCTCGGCGATGTAGTGCAGGAAGGTGCGGTTGGGGCCGAGGATCAGCAGTCCGGCGCGCTGGAGCCGCTTGGGATGGGTGTAGAGCAGGTACGCGGCGCGGTGCAGGCCCACCGCCGTCTTGCCGGTGCCGGGCGCGCCCTGGACGCACACCGAGTCGGTGAGGGCGGCGCGGACGAGGTCGTCCTGTTCGGGCTGGATGGTGGCGGCGATGTCCCGCATGGGCCCGACGCGCGGCCGCTCGATCTCGCGGGCCACGATGTCGCTGGTCCGGGACTCGCCCCGGCCGAGGTGCTCGTCCTCCAGCCCGGTGAGGTCGGCGGACTCGCCCCGGCTGCCCGGCGCCCAGCCGAACCGGCGCCGTACCTCGACGCCGCGCGGGTCGCGGGCGCTCGCCTGGTAGAAGGCGCGGGAGACGGGAGCCCGCCAGTCGACCACGAGGGGTGGGGCGGCCGGGTCCTCGGTGATCCGCAGGCGGCCGACGTGGTAGTGCTGCCCGCCGTGCCCGGGGTCGCCGTCGGTGAAGTCCAGGCGGCCGAAGAACAGCGGGCCGGGCGGCAGTTCGCGCAGTGCCTTGGCCTGGCTGCGCAGGCGGTGGCCGAGGACCTCGGCGTCGGCTCCGGAGGCGGAGACGTCCTCGCCGACGACGACCTGTTCGGCGGCGCCCTCGACCATCGCGGCGAGGGCGGCACGGCAGGTGTCGTGGTAGGCGCGCTCGTTGTGCAGGGTGTCCGTGAGGGCGGGGTCGAGTGACGTCATGGCGACCAGCGTACCGCCATAGCGTTACCGGGTTACATTTTTAACCGAGTCTCATTATGCTCGCTTCAGCTCCGGCAGCCCCTCCCCCAGCCGCCGGAACGCCCGCTCGGCCGCCCGTACGGCGTCCGGCGCCACCTCCTCGACCCGCTCCCCCGCCGCGACCCGCCGCCAGTTCTCCTGGGCGAGGATGCGCTGTACGGCGATGATCTGCCCGGCGGCCAGCCGCGCGTCCAGACCGCCCCCGAGCGCCTCGGCGAGCGCCGCCTCCGACCGCTCCAGATGGGAGTGCGCCCGCGCGACCAGGGCCGGGGTGCCGTAGAGCAGGGTGTGGAAGGCGAGCACCTGGGGGTGGTCGTTCAGGCCGGTGACCGGGTCACGCCGGTCGAGACCGGCCAGGAAGTGCCGGCGCAGCGCGTCCACCGGATCGGCCGCCCCGGCGACCACCCGCGCGGCCTCCGTCTCGTGGTCCGCGATCCGGTGCAGGACCAGGTCCTCCTTGGCCGGGAAGTACCGGAAGAGCGTCGGCTTGGAGATCCCGGCCGCCGCCGCGACCTCGGCCACGGACACCGCGTCGAAGCCCCGCTCCAGGAACAGCCGTACGGCGATGTCGGACACGTCCTGGTACATCTGCCGCTTCTTGCGCTCACGCAGGCCCATCTCACCCATGGGGCGAGCCTACGCAGCGCCGCCCGGGCGGGTGGGCCAGGCCAGGGCGCGGGTGAGGTACGGGTTGGTCCGGCGCCGCGAGGACAGCCCCAGGGAGGCGGTGGCCGCCGCCAGGGTCATCGCGTACGAGTCCACCGCGCGGCGGACGTTGGGGGCGTCCAGGCTCGCGCCCGTGACCAGGCGGTCGAGGTCGACGTAGGCGGAACGGACGATCTCGATCCACCGGTACACCCGCCAGTCCTCCTGCCAGTTCTTCGTGAACCGGACCGGCAGCCGGCTCTCCCAGCGGCGGAACATGCGGTCGCGGATCTCCGGCCGGGTCGGGGTGAGGTGCATGTGCCGGACCAGCTCGTACAGCGGGTCGCCGACCACGGCCAGCTCCCAGTCGATGAGGGTCAGCGCGAGGTCGTCACCGCGGCGCACCAGGTTCCAGGGGTTGAGGTCACCGTGCAGCAGCGCGGCGGCCCGGTCGGTGACCTGGTGCCGGGCCAGGATCTCGCGCAGCCGGGCCGCGTCGGGCAGGCCGAGGAAGCGGGCCAGCTGCTGCGACTCCTTGGGCAGCCGGGCCACCAGCGCCACCAGTTGGTCGCTGAGCCAGATGTAGAAGCCGGGCCGGCCGGCCAGCGGGTCGACCAGGGTGTAGTCGACCTCGGTCAGCGCGGCCAGCTGGTCGACGAGGGCGTCCGCCTCGTGCGGGCGCAGCCCGTGCACCGGGTGCTCGGGCCGCCGGTCCACGTCGGGCGGTCCCTCGTAGGTGTGGACGGCGAACCGGTCACCGGAGTAGGTGCGGATGCCGGAACGGTCCCTGGAGTGGCTCTCGCCCAGCGCCAGCACCCGGGGGGCCGCCACCGCCGCCCCGGACCGCTCGATGGCCTGGAGCACGGCGTGCTCGCTGAGGAAACTGCGCTCGCGCCGGGTGACGTCCGCGACCTTGCGGCGGACGACGACCGGGAACGGCGTGCCGGGGACCCGGAGCACCGTGTTGAGGTGCGCGGTGCCCTTGAACACCCGGTGGGCCGGGGCCGCGCCCTCCAGGACCAGGGCGTCGGCGACCGCGGCGTGCGGGAAGCCGGGGTGTGCCGGCACACGCCGGTCCGGCTTCCAGTCGATCGCCCGGGCGACCGGGCCCCGCCACGGCCCGCCACCGGCCGGCGTCGCGGTACCGGTGCCCGTCGCGGCACCGGGCCGCACCGACGCCCGCCAGCGGAACAGGATCCGCTCGATCTCCTCCCGCCCCGGCACCCGGCCCAGCCGCAGTGGCTCCGCCGCCGCCTGCACGGCCTGGTGCACCCATGCCGTCGCCTCGTCCAGGCTCTTCTGGTCGAAGGAGTCCTCCAGCGACTTCGCGGCCCGCATCACATCGGGGTACACCGACTGCGCCCGTTCGAAGGCCACGTAGTGCCGCAGATCCCGGGTGACGCCGTTGACCGCCGCCGGCCGCACCCGGCCCATGGCGCGCGCCCACGCCTCGACGACCTCGTCCCACTGGTGGTCCGGATACTGCATCCGGACCAGATGGACGGCGAGGTCGTGCAGCGGGTCGCCGTAGGTGGCAAGCTCCCAGTCGACCCAGATCAGGGGCGGATCACCGCCGTACGACATGATCACGTTGTCGCGGTGCAGGTCGGCGTGGAGCAGCCCGTAGGGGCGGCGGGACATGGCGGGGACCCGTTCGGCCAGCCGGGCCAGGGCGTCCTCGGGGATGCCGAGAGCGGCGAACAGGCCGCCGAAGCGGGCCCAGTTGGGCTTGCGGATCTGCAGGTCGGCCAGCCGGGCCAGGGTCTGCAGGAAACCCTGGCTGTCGGTGTGGTTCCGGGGCCACAGGGGCGGCAGCGGCGGCAGCGCGGGCCCCCGCACCTGGGCCGCCTGGGCGAGCAGGTCCGCCAGGGCCCCGACCAGCAGGCGGTCGACCGGTTTGCCGGCCCGGCAGACGCTGGAGAGCGGCACGCCTTCCACATAGCTGTGGACGGCGAAGCCGTCGCCCTCGACCAGGCACTCGGGCACGTTGGGCAGCACGCCCTTGACGGCCCGCAGGATCCCCGCCTCGCTGCGCCAGGTCCGGATCACCACGGGCAGGGCGTCGGCGCGCGGCAGCCGTACGGTCACGAGGGTGCCCGGCTTCCGGCCCAGCAGCCGGGCCATGGGCTCCGGCAGCGGCAGCACGTGGTTGTCGTTGTGGAAACCGCCGCTGGTGCGCCCCCGCGCGGCGGCCTCCGCCACGAAGGACCGCCATACGGCGTCGGTCCGGGCCCGGCCGGAGCGCGGCCCCGCCGTGTCGCGGGGGACGGGTGGTGCGCCCACTGGTCGCTCCGGGTTTCGATCGCGCTGCGCTGGAGGGGGACGAGACGGGTCGGGGGAAAACGCTAACTCCCCGGACGACGGACAACACAACCTGCGACCCGGTCGAGCAGTCAGGCGGGTGGTGTGCCACTCGTCCGCGCCGAGCCGGCAGAGGCTGGCTCGTCGCCATCCCTCACGCGAGAACCCGAGCGGTCGCTCGGACGGTAGGCGGATGCTATCCCATACCCGACGGTGTTCCGGGCCTCACACTTGCGCCGCCGTCCCGGCCGCCGACTTCGCGGCCTCGTCCGTCAGCAGCTCCCACGTGGCTTCGAACCACGCCGTCATGCCGTCCACGAAGCTCGACCCCGGGGAGTCCGTACGGTCGTCGCGAACGTGGTGGGTGAGGGTCGCGCCCAGTCCCAGGACGTCCACCGCCTCGACCTCCTCGCCGGTGTCGAGCATCACCGGGCGGACGAACGGTATGTACGGGCCGTGCAGCACCTCGGTGCGGTTGACGATGTAGAGCTTGAACATCGGGGCGGAGTTCAGGTGGCGGAACTCGTACTTCACCGACGGGACGAGCTTCTCCGTGTGCAGCTCCCTGAGGACCTTGTCGAGGGAGGCGAGGTGGGTCTCGGCGATGCCGCGCAGCCGCTTGCGCAGCCGCTCGTCGTCCTTCCCGTCGTGCACGCCCCGCGGGTAGGGCAGGGCGTCGATCGCGGAGGGCACGATCAGCCGCAGGGTGATGCTCTGCGGCGCGATGCTCTTGCTGCGAATCCGCTCCGCCTGCACATGCATGTGGGTGTTCAGGCTCTCGGACGTCAACGTGTAGATGTCCAGGGCGACTTCGCGCTGCTCGAACGCCTCGGCGATCAGTGGACCGAGGGTCAGCTGACGGCGTGACCTGCTCGCCCGGGGCGTCGAGGAACGGACGTGCTGGTTTCGCACCACCCGCGAGCCCTTGCCCTGCCGGGACTGGATCCAGCCCTCCCCGCGCAGCACGCGCAGCGCCCGCTGCACGGTGTCCCGGGAGATCCCGAACTCCTGTGCCAGGGCCGCCTGGGAGGGCAGATAGTCGTCCACGGCGTAGAAGCCGTCGGCCATCCGGGCCCGCAGCTCCTCCGTGACCCGGTGAAACTCGTGGCCGCCGGTCTCGTCCTTCCGCTCCGTCGTCACACGCGGTACGTACCTCCCGCGCACCGTCGGCAAACCCATGACCGTCAGGCAACCAGTCAAGTCAACTACACGGTTACTGGATCTAGTTGGCCGGGCATGCTGCCACAAGCAGTCAACTTCGTCAGTCAACAGCGCGGACTTGAGGGGTTGACCGGTTGCCGGGGGCCCGGAAGGGGTGCAAGCCGTGACGATCCATGTGCTCGGATTCGACGTGCAGATCGACGACCTGACCCAGCTGGTCCTCTGGGGCGTGGGGGTCCTGGCGTCGCTGCGGGCCTGGGCCCGTAAGCGGCGGGGCCGGCCGGAGGCCGGGATCCCGGAGACCGACGCCCCGGAGGCCGGGATCCCGGCGGCCGCACGGCCCGCCGTCACCAGCCCCGCAGCACCCGCAGCAACGGCTCCAGCGACGCGACGACGTGCCCGGCACCGGCATCCCGCAGAAGCTTCCCCTTCCGATCGTTACGCGCGTAGCCGAGAAAGGGCACGCCTGCGTCGTTCGCGGCGGCGAGGTCGGACGGCGAATCGCCGATCATCAGGGCCGCCGAAGGGGCGGAGCCCGTCGCGGCCAGCGCCCGGTTGAGGCAGTGCGGGTCGGGCTTGAGGAGGTGCAGCTCGGTCGTACGGCCGTAGATGTGGGGGGCGAAGCAGCCGGTGAGGCCGCGGTCGTTCAGATAGGTGCGAACCACCTTCGGGGAGTTGTTGGTGGTGATGGCCAGCCGGGCGCCCACCGCGGTCCAGGTGCGTATCAGGGGATCGGCGTAGGCGGTGGGCAGCGCGGATCCGGCGGCCCGCAGCTCCTCCTGGGTGAGACGTTCCTCCAGCTCGGTCACGAGGTCGCTGCCGGGGTGCCGCAGGTCCACCGCGCGCAGCACCTCGTGCGGGTCGAGCGAGTCCCGCTCGGAGTCGCTGAGCAGGTTGTTCAGCCCGCGCCCGGCCAGCCAGTCCACCAGCTCGGTCGCCACCCGTTCGGCCTTGTGCCGCGCGAACAGACGGCAGATCGGCCCGTCGAAGTCCCACAGGACCACCCGGGCACCCTCGATCAGACCCCGGAGCTCGTCGATCTCGTCCGCGGTCCGCCTCGCGGTCCCTTCGTTCCGCGTCGTGTCGGTCTGCGTCGCATCGGTCTGCGTCGTCGCATCAGAAGTCACTAGGAGAGTGTCAGGTCCGTGGTGATGGTTTCCCAGAGGGCGTCGAACCACTTCTGCGATTGCTCCACGAACGCCGCGTCCCGCTGCCCGGCCCGCTGCTCGAAGGAGAACAGCAGGGACTCCGAGCCGAGCGTGTCGTACATCTCCAGCGTCCCGCTGTCGGTGGGCTCCGCGCGGCGCGTGACCATGTAGTGCGCGAACAGCGCCTCGACCCCGTTGAGCAGGTACAGCTTGACCGGCGGGGTGAACGGCAGCGCCCGGAAGGTGACATGGACGTCGATGTCGTGGGTGCCGCGCAGCGCCTGCAGGTTGTACTGCAGGACCTGGCCCTGGGCGTTGCGCATGGCCAGCCAGCGCCGGTGCACGGCGTGGTCCTCCTCGCTCCCGGCGTCGACCGACACCGGGAAGGCGAGGCTGATGTCGCGGGACGGCAGCAGGATGCGGGCGTCGATCCGCTCGGGGCGCAGCCGGCCCTCGTGGATCAGGCGCAGCGGCTCGCCGAGCGCGGGGATCAGGCTCTGGGCGGTCAGGCAGAGGGCGTCGATGCGCACGTGCGGCGCCGAGAAGGCCTCGGTCAGCCGGGGCGCGAGCGCCACCATGGTCGGCTGCGGCTCCCCCCGCTGGGGCTGCGGCTCGGCGACCCGCGGCGGGCTGCCCTTGCTGACGTCGGCGAGCAGCCCGTCCTCCTGGAGCGCCCGCAGCGCCTGGCGTACGGCGCCCCGCTCGACGCCGAACTCCCCGGCCAGCTCGGCCTGGGTGGGCAGCCGCTCGCCCGGCTGCAGCCCGCCGGTGCGGATCCGCTCGCGCAGGGTGTCGGCGATCTCCTGGGGCGTGAGCCTCCTGCTGCCGTTCACTGCCACATGCTCCTGGGTCACGACCAAACGCTACAACTTTGATCCATCTATGGGGAGTTGCCGAGAAGTTGTTTATGAACTCGGACCAAGTGGGGACAACTTAGTTGGAGTTGGTTGCCAACTTTTCCGAGTTGGCCAATCTTCTGAAGGGGGAACCGCCGTGCCTGCCCTCGCTCTCCTCGTCGAGCAACTCGTCCAGTGGAAGTACGGCGTCGCCGGCGCCGTCGGACTGCTTCTGATCTCCGTCGGCATCGAGACCAAGAGCCACAAGGCCATCTCCGCCGGCGCCGTGCTGCTCGCCGTACTCCTCGCGGGTCCGGCGCTGTAAAGCCTCACCAGTCCTAGGAACTGAGCAGAAGCTCCGAACTGATCGTCTCCCACAGCGCGTCGAACCACAGCCGCGACTGCTCCACGAACGCGGCGTCGCGCTCCCCGGCACGTCGCTCGAAGGCGAACAGCATCGAGCGCGTGCCGTCGGCGTCGTACAGCTCCAGGTGCTCGTGCTCGATCTCCCGCTCGCGGCGCTTGAGCGTGTAGTACGCGAACAGCGCCTCGGAGCCGTTGAGGAGATACAGCTTGACCGGCGGGGTGAACGGCAGGGCCCGGAAGGAGACCCGGACGTCGACGCCGTGCGTGGTGCACAGGGCCAGCAGGTTCTGCCGCAGCACCATGCCCTGGGCGTTGCGCTGGGCCAGCCAGCGCCGGTGCAGCAGACCGTGGTCGTCGGCGGCCACCGGGGCCGGGAAGGCGAGGTCGATGTCACGGCTGGGCAGCAGCACCCGGACGTCGATCTTGGCCGGTTTCAGACGTCCCGCGTGGATCTGCCTCAGCGGCTCGCCGACGGCCAGCGTGAGCGAGACCGAGGTCAGGCAGAGCGCGTCGATCCGCACGTGGGGGGCGGCGAAGGCCTCCGCTATCCGGGGTGCGAGGCCGACCATCGTGGGCTGCGGCGCCGCCGGTCCGGCCGGCATCCGGGCCGGTCCCGGCACCGCCGCCACGGTGGCCGGGCTGCCCTTGGACACGTTGGTGAGCAGACGCTCCGACTGCAGGATGCGCAGGGCCTGGCGCACGGCACCGCGTTCGACGCCGAACTCGACGGCCAGCTCCGCCTGCGTGGGCATGCGCTGACCCGGCCGCAGCAGCCCGGCCCTGATCCGGCTGCGCAGTTCGTCGGCGATGTCGCGGTGGGACATATGGGGCCGCTGTGACCTCGTCCGTCCACTGGCGGAGGCGTGCTCCGGGTCCACGGACAAACACTACAACTTCCCGCCAAGTTCCGGCAGTTCGTCGATAGCTGGTTATGAGCCGCTTCCTGGCGGACATAAGTACGGTGAAGTTGGCTGCCAACTTGCAGGACATGGTCAAGCTTCCCAGTGGTTGGCCGACCGGGCTCCCTTCCGGAGGGGAGCCGGGAGCCCGGGCAGGGGACGGCCACCGAAGCGCACAGTCACAACTGAACACGACATCGCACAGCCACAACTGAACACCGCCAGCACAGCCACAACTGAACAGCTCGCTACGGATGCACAGTCCAAAGCCGCCGGCAGGAGGGAGCGGTCAGCAGGCAGCGATCAGAAGATGTCCGGGCACCAAGGACGCTCGGACGAGCGGAACAGGGCGTCGGCCTTCCGGGCGGCGCCCTCTCGTTCTTCCCGCACCCGCCCGAGCGCCGCGAGCCGCAGCACCGACTCGCCGCCGAGCCAGACCGAGGCCAACTCGCCGACGCCCAGCGTGAGATCGGCGCCCTCGGTGCCCGCCGGCGCACAGGACGCCCCCTCCGGCGAGGCCTCCAGCCGGAACCGGCCCCCGGCCAGCCCGGCGTCGTCCACGACCTCCAGGACCAGCGTGCCCGTCCCCTCGTACGTCCGCGCCTGGAGGGCCCGTACGACGTCCAGGATCCGCACCCACAGCCAGTCCGCGTGCCCGGTGATCCGGGCGGCGCGCGGATCGGGGAGGTAGCACGGCAGCAGGTCGTCGGGGCCGCGGAAGCCGGTCTTGACCTTGGTGATCCAGTCGATGGAACACAGGTAGTGCCACAGGGCGCGCTCGGCCGCCGGGGTGGTGGCGGTGAGCTTGAGCACGGAGGCGGTCTGGTCCGGCTGCTTGCCGTTCCAGGTGTCGTCGGACTTGTACGCCACCAGGCCCTGGACCTCGCCGTCGGCCGCGCGGTGGACGGCGTAGAACGGCTCGGTCCAGTCGGCGCGGTAACGGACGGCCCCGGTGTGCATCTGCCACCACAGCTCGTCCCGGCTGACCGCACCGGGCTGGGCGCGCCGGAACCGCTCGTGGAGCTCCGGGCCGAGCTTGCGGACCTCCGCCCCGTCCACCAGGTCGATGCGGCCCCCGTCGTCGGGGCCCGACCAGCGCGGATCGAGGCCGGCCCGGGGCACCTCCACGGTCCACTGGGTCGACCAGGTGGCCGGGCCGAAGCCGTAGCGGCCGTAGATCGGGTACTCGGCGGCGATCAGCGTGGCGACCACGTCGCCACGCTCCTTCGCCGCCGCGAGGTCCTGGTTCATCATCCGGGTCAGCAGGCCACGGCGGCGGTGGGTGGGGCTGACGGTGACGTTGCTGATCGCGTCCGCCGGGACCAGGCCGCCGCCCACCGCGGTGAGCTCCTGCGCGAAGGAACGGAAGGTGGCGACGCACCGGCCGCCGTCGAAGGCACCGAGCAGCCGGCCCGGCACGAACTGCAGGCGCCGGGCGTCGAGTTCCTCGGGCGTCAGGGCGGGTGGCTCCAGGAACCCGGTGGCCAGCGCGCGCTGCCAGTCCTCGAAGTCGGCCTCGGTGACTATCCGGACGTCGCTCATGGGGCCACGGTAGGCGGGCGCCGCGCCGCCTGTCGCCTGGGTTTCCACGCCTCCCGCACTCGCGGGCGCCGCCGCCCGCCCGACGTCATGTCAGCAGGTCGTCGACCTGTGCCTCGCCCACCCGGTACCGCCGCGCGATCTCCCCGCTGCAGTCGTCGGTCGTCCGCTGCAACCCCTGGCGACGCCGGGACACCTCCTGCTCGTACCGCACCAGGCGCCCCATCGCGCTGGCCAGTTCCAGGTCGGTCCGCGCCTGCAGGTCCGACAGCTCGACCTCGGCGAGCATCTCCGCGGCCAGCTGCCGGTACTCCTCGTTGTGCGGGGTGCCGAGCGTGACATGGCGGGCCGAGGAGCGGTGCCGGGCCGGGGCGTCCTTGAGGATCTCCGGAAGCCGGTCGACCATGGAACCGTCCGCGGGTGCCGGCACGGACGCGCGGCCCCGCCGGCACAGCTCCGCGCGCAGGATGTCGATCCGCCCCTGCAGCAGCCGCCGCACATAGCTGAGGTCCGCCTCGTCGCGCTGGGCGTCGCGGCGAAGCGTGCGCAGTTCGGGCAGGCTCAGCCGGGCGAGGTCGAGCGGATGGGGGTCCGCCCAGCTCGAAGAGTCCGGGGGAGGTTCCGCGGGCAGCGCGGGGCCCGCCGGGGACGCCGGGGACGCCGGGCTCGCCGGCGCGTCGGCGCGCTGGGCGGGCGGCCGGTACGTCCCCTGCGCCCCCAGCCACCCGCTGGTACTCGGTGTGCTCATGTGCTTGTGACCGTCCCCTCGACCGGCGTGTGAAAGCATCGTGCCACCCCAACTGGCCGCTATGTGACCGAGTGCCCCCGAACGGCCCCAGATGGGGGGTAAGGGATCGATATTGGACCCCCTGTGACCGCGTACCGGGCACCCGGCATCATGGTCCGCATGCGTGCGGTGGTGCAGAGAGTGGACGGCGCGAGCGTCGTCGTGGACGGTGAGACGGTCGGCGCGATCGAGGGCGAGGGGCTGTGCGTCCTGGTCGGGGTGACCCATGAGGACACCAAGGAGAAGGCGGCGCAGCTGGCCCGCAAGCTCTGGTCGATCCGCATGCTGCAGGACGAGAAGTCGTGCAGCGACATCGACGCACCCCTGCTGGTCATCAGCCAGTTCACGCTCTACGGCGACGCCCGCAAGGGCCGCAGGCCCACCTGGAACGCCGCCGCCCCCGGCGATGTCGCCGAGCCGCTGGTGGACGAGGTGGTGTCCCGGCTGCGGGCGCTGGGCGCGACGGTGGCGACGGGGCGGTTCGGCGCGCGGATGCGGGTGTCGCTGACGAACGACGGACCCTTCACGGTGCTGATCGAGGTCTGAGACGGCACCGGATCGGCCGGTTTGCCCGACGGATCGAGGGCCGCCTGCGCACCCCGGGCACGGACGACATCGTGGTGACCGCCGACGCCGACGGCGCGGCATCCGGTTCGCCGCCCCCGAGGGCCCCGCCACCATCGAGAGCGACGCGGCCACCCGCGTCCTGCTGCTGTGGGGGCGGCGCCCGGCCGACCCGTCGCGCTGGCACAGCGCGGCCGGTCCGGAGGCGCTGCGGCGCGTACGGACTCCCCTGAGCGGCTACTGACGCAGTCGCGGTCCCCGTCGCACGACTACGGCTCGACCACGACCTCCTGCGCGGCGGCCGTCTCTCCGGCCAGGAGCCGCGCGTCCACGGGCACGTTCCGCTTCACCAGCGCCAGCGCCACCGGGCCCAGCTCGTGGTGCCGTGCCGACGTCGTCACAAAGCCGATCCTGCGGCCCTCCGGGCCCTCGTCGGCGAGCCGGATCTCCGTGCCCGGCACGGGCAGATGCACCTCGCTGCCGTCCAGGTGGAGGAAGACCAGGCGCCGGGGCGGCTTGCCGAGGTTCTGCACCCGGGCGACGGTCTCCTGCCCCCGGTAACAGCCCTTCTGCAGGTGCACCGCCGTGCCGATCCAGCCCACCTCGTGCGGGATGGTCCGGTGGTCGGTCTCGAAGCCGAGCCGGGGCCGGTGCTGCTCGACGCGGAGCGCCTCGTGGGCGAGGAGGCCGACGGCGGGCCCGTGCGCGGCCGCGAAGGACTCCAGGTCCTCGCGCGGCAGGAAGAGATCACGGCCGTACGGCGTCTCGCGTACGACGACGCCCTGCGGCACCTCGGCGATGGACCCGGCGGGCAGGTGGACCACCGCGAAGTCGGCCGTCCGGTCGGCGACCTCAACGCGGTAGAAGAACTTCATCGACTCCAGGTACGCGAGCAGCGCGTCCTGCGTACCGGGCTCGACGTGCGCCCAGACGGTCGTGCCGTCGTCCACCAGGTACAGCGCGTGCTCGATGTGCCCGTGCGCGGAGAGGATCAGCGCCTCGGTGGCCTCACCGGCCGGCAGCTCGCTGACGTGCTGGGTGAGCAGCAGGTGCAGCCAGCTCAGCCGGTCCGCACCGCTGACGGTGATGACACCGCGATGGGACAGGTCGACGAAACCGGTGCCGTCGGCGAGGGCGCGCTGCTCGCGGAACAGGTCGCCGTAGTGGGCGGCGACACCTTCGTCCACACCCTCGGCGGGAACGGCGCCGGGCAGGGACAGCAGAGGGCTCTTCATACCGTCAGCCTACGACGTGGTAGTTGACCTCTTCAGCGAACAGTCCTTGCACCGGCCGAAGATCGCGAAGTGCTTCAGGTCGGTGTCGAACCCGAACTGCCGCCGCAGCTTGGCGGTGAACTCGGCGGCCACGTCCACGTCGGCCTCGATCACGTTCTCGCAGTCGCGGCAGACCAGGTGCAGATGGTGGTGGCGGTCGGCGAGGTGGTACGTCGGCGCACCGTGCCCGAGGTGGGCGTGGCTGACCAGGCCCAGCTCCTCCAGCAGCTCCAGCGTCCGGTAGACCGTGGAGATGTTGACCCCCGACGCCGTCTTCCGCACTTCGCCGAGGATGTCGTCGGGGGTCGCGTGCTCAAGGGTGTCCACGGCTTCGAGGACAAGCTGCCGCTGCGGCGTCAGCCGGTAGCCGCGCTGCCTGAGGTCGCTCTTCCAGTCGGTGCTCACCACACCCACGAGTCTAGGACCACTCGGTGTGGCCCACTTGGGGAAGACGGGCCTACTTGAAGAAGGCGATGCCGTCGTCCGGGAGGTCGTCCGGGAGGGCCTTGGCCCAGCGCTCGACGTCCTCGGGGGTGACGACCTTCTTCAGGTGGGCGGACATGTAGGGGCGCAGCTCGACCTCGGGGGTCTGCTTCTCGCCGACCCACATGAGGTCGCTCTTGACGTAGCCGTAGAGGCGCTTGCCGCCGCTGTAGGGCTGGGAGGCGGCCGTGCGGGCGACGGCGTCCGTGACGAGGTCGATCTGCGGCTTCTGGTGGGCCATCTCGCCGTACCAGATCTCGATGACGCCGTCGTCGCGGGTCATCGTCACCTCGACCTTGCGGTCGGCGTCGATCCGCCAGTAGCCGGACTCCGACTCCAGCGGGCGGACCTTGTTGCCGTCGTTGTCGAGCACCCAGGTGTGCGAGTGGTACTCCAGGAAGTCCCGGCCGTCGTGGGTGAAGCTGACCTCCTGCCCGAAGTTGCACTTCTCCGAGCCGGGGAAGTCGTGCACGCCCGCCCCGGCCCAGTTGCCGAGCAGGAAGGCGAGCGGGACCAGGTCCTTGTGCAGGTCGGACGGGATCTCGATCATGAGGGAAGCTTCCTAGAGGTGGTTCAGCGCTGGCCCTGGTACAGCTTCTTCACGGTCAGACCGGCGAAGGCGAGCACGCCGACGCAGACCAGGACCAGCAGGGTTTCGAAGAAGATCTCCACGGGTGCTCCTTGAGCGAGGGTGGGCATACGACAGAGCCGGGCCCCAGCTTACGCGGCCGGGAGCCCGCTCTCTTTGCGAGGTCGTCCGTAGCGGCGTCACCCTTCGGGCCCCAGTCGAGCAGCCGCTGCTGCAGGACCACCGTCTGCTGGAACGGGATCTCCTTCGCACCGTCCGCGCGGGACTGCACCACGAGTGCGATGACGTCGCCGGAGGCCGCCGAGGGGTACGAGTCGTCCATCGTGCTGGAAGGAGCCCCGCGCAGGGCGAGCGTCGGACCGTCGTAGCCGCGGAACTCGTCGTCCTCCGCGGAGCCGGCCCGGCAGCGACGGCGCCCGCGGGATCGGTCGACGGCGCCACCGTCAGCGGCGTACTCACCGCCCTGTGTATGGCCACGCTGATCGGGACAATCGTCCTCACGGCTACGCTTCCCGTATGACCAACAAGCTCGTGATCAAGGTGACGGCCGGGGCCGATGCCCCTGAGCGCTGCTCGCAGGCGTTCACCGTGGCCGCGGTGGCCGTGGCCAGCGGGGTCGAGGTGTCGCTGTGGCTGACCGGGGAGTCGTCCTGGTTCGCGCTGCCGGGGCGGGCCGCCGAGTTCGAGCTGCCGCACGCGGCGCCGCTCCCGGATCTGATCGAGTCGATCCTGGCCGCCGGGCGCATCACGCTCTGCACGCAGTGCGCGGCCCGGCGCGAGATCACCGAGAAGGACGTCATCGAGGGCGTACGGATCGCCGGTGCGCAGGTCTTCGTACAGGAGGCGCTCGCCGACGGCGCCCAGGCGCTCGTGTACTGACGCCTCACGGCCGCGGGCGCTTCTTGCCGTCCAGCTCGTCCCACCACTCGTCCGACTGGGGATCGCCGGAGGGGTCGTCCCACCAGCGGTCCTCGGGGCCGCGCCGGTTCGCGATCATCGCGGCGACCGGCGGGATGATCATGGCCACGATGCACATGCCGACGGCCGCCGGCACCGACCAGATGCGCACGACCCCCCAGGCCAGGACGAAGAGGCCGATGCACGTCCCCATCATGGCGAAGTAGATGTGCCGCCGCCGCGCGTACATAAGTTCAGGGTAGGCCGTGGCCCGGATCCGGCACGCGGGACCGGCGTAGGCCACACCAGTCGGCGGTCGCGGCCGTTCGGTGGACGCACCGGCAGCGAGTCGGCTGTCACAAGTGATCCACATTCTTCCCCGGGCCGCGCGCCGCGGAGTTACCTTGGCGTAGCCAAACCACCGACCGCCGACCCGGGGGATACACCACATGCGCGCCCTGCGAATAATCCTGATCCTCGTCGTGATTCTGGGTGGGCTGTTCGTGATCGCGGACCGGGTGGCCGTGCACTTCGCCGAGGGGGAGGCCGCCGACAAGCTGAAGTCGACGGAGAACCTGGCCTCGACGCCGGACGTGAGCATCAAGGGGTTCCCGTTCCTCACCCAGGTCGCGGGCGGCTCGCTCGACGACGTCGAGGTCGGGATCAAGGACTACGAGGCCGCGACCGGGACCGCCGGGAAGACGATCCGGATCGACGATCTGCAGGCCGACATGAAGGGCGTCTCCTTCTCCGGCGACTACAGCTCCGCCACCGCCTCCAGCGCCACCGGCACCGCGACGATCTCCTACGCCGAGTTGCTGAAGACCGCCAAGCCCGAGCCGACCGAGGTCGTCCCCGGCCTCAAGGCCAAGGTCGTCAGTCTCGCCGACGGCGGCCACGGGAAGATCAAGGTGACGGCCAAGCTCACCGGCACGCTCGGCCCCCTGCCGATCAACCAGACCGTGTCCGTGCTCAGCACCGTGACCGTCGAGAACAACAGGGTGCAGGTACACGCCGACTCCCTGCCCAAGCTCGCCGCCGCCGCGATCGCCGAGAACCGCATCCGCGAGATCACCGACTTCCAGCAGGCCATCAACCAGCTGCCCGGCGGCGTCAGGCTGGACAAGGTGCAGGCCGCGCAGGACGGCGTGGAGATCAGCGTGCAGGGTTCGGACGTCAAGCTGGCGGGGTAGGACCACGCCCGGACGGCAGGCGTACGTCCGACTGGCGAGACGGGTCGTCCGTTGAGTAGACGCGGCGACCCGCGCGAGCGCTCGGGAGGCCGCGGGGCGGCCGCCGGGCGCTCTTCTCGTCCCGCCATACGGACGATCGTGTCTCGTCATATGACACGCCGGTGACACGCCCGCCCGGACGTCCCTACGATCGCATGCATGAAGCGACAGGCGGATCTCACGAAGCGGCGGGCAGTGGACCTGTGCCGCGTTGCCGCCATGCTCTGTCGCCCCTTCTGAGCGAAAGTCCCCGGCTTCCGCATCTCACCGCAGCCCTGCTGGAAGGGCACCCGTGCGCCGCTCGGGCCCTACGAGCGCGCACCCCTGTACTCGCACACCCCGCCGCAACTGCCCCGGAGGAGAAAGAGCATGAGCCGCACCGACGTCCTGGTCGATGCCGACTGGCTGCAGGAGCACCTGGACGACCCGGCCATCGCCATCGTCGAGGTGGACGAGGACACGTCCGCCTACGAGAAGAACCACATCAAGAACGCGATCCGCATCGACTGGACCAAGGACCTGCAGGACCCGGTCCGCCGCGACTTCATCGACCAGGAGGGCTTCGAGAAGCTCCTGTCGGAGAAGGGCATCGCCAACGACACCCTGGTGGTCCTCTACGGCGGCAACAACAACTGGTTCGCCTCGTACGCCTACTGGTACTTCAAGCTCTACGGCCACGAGAACGTCAAGCTCCTCGACGGCGGCCGCAAGAAGTGGGAGCTGGACGCCCGCGAGCTGGTCGCCGGCGACGAGGTCCCGGAGCGCGCCAAGACGGAGTACAAGGCCAAGCCGCAGGACACCTCGATCCGTGCCTTCCGTGACGACGTCGTCGCCGCGATCGGCTCGCACAACCTGGTCGACGTGCGCTCGCCCGACGAGTTCTCCGGCAAGCTGCTCGCCCCGGCGCACCTGCCGCAGGAGCAGTCGCAGCGTCCGGGTCACGTCCCGAGCGCCCGCAACATCCCGTGGTCGAAGAACGCCAACGACGACGGCACCTTCAAGTCGGACGAGGAGCTGAAGGCCCTCTACGCCGAGGAGAACGTGGACCTCGCCAAGGACACGATCGCCTACTGCCGCATCGGTGAGCGCTCGGCCCTGACCTGGTTCGTGCTGCACGAGCTGCTCGGTGTCGAGAACGTGAAGAACTACGACGGCTCCTGGACCGAG
Organism: Streptomyces sp. NPDC031426; assembly: GCF_055581585.1. Taxonomy (NCBI): domain Bacteria; kingdom Bacillati; phylum Actinomycetota; class Actinomycetes; order Kitasatosporales; family Streptomycetaceae; genus Streptomyces; species Streptomyces sp. NPDC031426. The sequence goes on along the minus strand of NZ_JBVIJE010000027.1, from coordinate 46,433 downwards.
TACGGCTCCCTCGTCGGCGTGCCGATCGAGCTCGGCGCGAACAAGTAAGCCCACCCCTCATCCATCCCGACCGACCTCCCGGTCACACCCCTCTGGAGAAACAGCATGTGCGGAGCGAAGGCCGGCGGCCCGGACGCCTCGACGATCAAGCCCGGTGAGACCACGATCCAGGGTCAGGTGACCCGCGACGGCGAGCCGGTGACGGGCTATGTCCGTCTGCTGGACTCGACCGGCGAGTTCACCGCCGAGGTTCCGACCTCGGCGACCGGTCAGTTCCGGTTCTACGCGGCCGAGGGCACCTGGACGGTCCGGGCGCTGATCCCGGGCGCGACGGCCGACCGCACGGTCGTCGTGGCGGAGAAGGGCGCGCTGGCCGAGGTCGCCATCGCGGTCTGATCGGGCCTGCGCGAAGCGGCAGCACAGTGACGGTCGAAGGGCCGCATCCCCGGGGTTGGACGCCAGTGGGGGTGCGGCCCTTCGGCATGCGCGGTGGGCCGTTGCTAGCGCGACGCGCCTCATTGCGCCAGTAACGACACGCTTGCTGCTGGGGTAGGCACTAGTACTAAGATCATCCAAAAGGTCTAGCGGTGAGTCAATTCGCCTATTTCCACGGTGATTTGACGCCTCCTCGATGAACGGCGAGCGGCCGTTATCGGCCACAATTCCCCCAATTGGTGTACAAAAACGCAGTCTCTCGCCATTTCCGACATGACAGCCATAGCGGTCGGCGAATACGTTCCATGACGACCGGCCAACGTGTCGGTGTCTCAGAGACTGGAGAAGCACGATGAAGATCTCGCGTTCCACCGTCGTCACCGCTGCGGCAGCGGCTGCCGCGGCTCTGGCCGCGACCGGCGTCACCTACGCCTCGGCCGCCTCCGCCCCGGAGGCGGCGCCGGCCGTCCACCAGGCGGCCGCTGCCGCCCCGCTCGGTGGCGCCGGCAACAACAACGGCAACGGCAACGGCAACAACAACGGCAACGGCAACAACAACGGCAACAACAACAACGGCAACAACAACTTCGGCAAGGGCAACGAGGGCCGCGAGGGCCGTGGTGGCGGCCGTGGTGGCGGCTGGGGCGGCGGCTGGGACGGAGGCCGGATCGAGATCAACGAGCGGTCCTACTCCGCCCACCCGGGTGACTGCATCACCGTGGTCAGTGGCCTGGGCGCCAAGACGCTGAACATCCGGAACGACAGCCGCCGGGTTGTCGAGGTGTTCCGCGGCGCGGTCTGCGACAACGGCGCTCCCGTCGCCACTGTCGGACCCCACAGCCAGAGCGACGGCGTGCGCGTCCGCCACACGGAGGGCCTCCACGTCAAGGACGGCGTGGTCGGCAGCTTCCGCGTGGTCGGCTGCCCCTGGGGCGGCTGGGGCGGCGGCTGGGGCGGCGACGGCGGCTGGGGCGGCGACGGCGGCTGGGGCGGCGGCGACGGCGGCCGGGGCGGCGACGACGGCGGCTGGGGCGGCGGCGAAGGCGGCTGGGGCGGCGACGGTGGTGGCCGGTAACCCAGAGCCCGCCGGCAACCCGCAATCCGCCGGCAACTCACAGCCCGCTGTATGACATGGAGCCCCGGCCCGCCGGAATCGGGCCGGGGCTCCGGCTTGTCCCCCGTGCGGCAACGGACGGGGCGTGATCGAGGGGGAACGGCTCTAACCGAGCGCCCTTCCCAGCACCCACACCACGGGCGCGGCAGCCGACAGCGGCAACGCCACCCCGGCCGTGAAGTGCACGAACCTCGACGGGTAGTCGTAACTGGCCACGCGGTGACCGATCAGCGCGCACACCCCGGCGGCCGCGCCGAGCAGCGCGCCCTTCGCGCCCAGCCCGGTCATCCCGCCCACGGCGATCCCCGCGCCGGCCGCCGCCAGCAGCGAGACCACCACCGACGCCGGTGTCGGCAGCGGCAGGACCCGGGCCAGGATCGCCACCGCCACCGCCGCGGCGCCCACGGACACCGCGTGCGCGCCGGCGCCCAGGTACCCGGTGGCCAGCACCGACAGGGCCGACGAGACGACCGTCGCCATCAGGCCGTACATCCGCTCGTCCGGCGAGGCGTGCGAGCGCAGCTGCAGGACCAGGGCCAGCAGGACCCAGATGCCGAGCGGACCGAGGATCGCCGCGGGGGCGTGGTCACGGCCGGCGACCAGCACCGCCGCGTCGGCCGCCAGCCCGCCCAGGAACGCCAGCGCGATGCCCTGCCGGGCCGGCCACATGCCGTTCAGCCGGAACCAGCCCGCCGCCGTCACGCCCTGCAGCACCACCAGCGGCAGGACCAGCGCGTACGAGGCGACCGGCGCCGCCGCGGCCAGCAGCAGGCCCAGCAGCGCGGTCAGCAGCGCCGGCTGCATACCGGGCTCGATGATCGGCGAACGGCCCTCGAGGCGCGCCCGCTGGGCGTCCGTGATCCGGGCGTTCCCGGCGAGCGTGGCGGGGCCGTAGGCCGGCCCGGACTCGGGTACGGCTTCCGGGGCGGGGGTGGCTGCGGGTGCGGGTGCAGTGTGCGGCTCCGGTTGCGGAGCGGCCGCGTACTGCTGCTGCTGATACTGCTGGTGTTGCTGCTGGTACGGCCCCTCGTACGCCTGCGCCGGCGGATACGCCGCCTGCGCGGGCGCCTGCAGCGACGCGTGCGTCTGCGAATCCCAGGTCTGCCCCTGCCACTGCTGGGTGCGCTGGGGGTCGTAGCCGGGCTGTTGCGGCCCGTGTCCGGCGTGCTGATCCTGCTGGGGCCACTGCTGCTGATAGGGGTCGTAGCCCTGGTAGCCCTGGTAGCCCTGGTAGCCCTCGTGGGGGCCCTGGCCCTGATACGGCTGGTCGCTCATCTCACCCTCCTGCGAACGGCGGGAGCACCTCGACCGTGCCGCCCTCGGCCAGCCGTACCGTCTCATGCGCGCGGGTCCCGACGGGGTCACCGTCGACGAGGAAGGAGCAGCGCTGCAGCACGCCTGTGAGTTCACCGGGGTGGCGCGCGCGCACGGCGGCCAGCGCGTCGGCGAGCGTGTCCGCGTCGTACGGCTCCTCGGCGACACCGGCCGCGGCCTTGGCGGCGGCCCAGTAGCGCACCGTGACCTTGGGCATCTGATTCCTCAATCGACAGCGAGTAAGAAATAAAGAGTGCAGTCAGGCTAGCCCGCCTTGACGGCCGCCCAGCCCGCGATCCGGGCGAGCAGGGCGTCGTCCGCCGCGTGCTCCGCGTGGCCCATGCCCGCCTCCACCCAGAGTTCGCCGTGGTCACCGGCCGCCTCGGCGAGCATCCGGGGGTGGTCGAGGGGGAAGTAGCCGTCGCGGTCGCCGTGCACGATCAGCAGCGGGGTGGGGGCGATCCCGGGGACCGCCTCCGAAGGGGAGATCGGGACCGGATCCCACTCGCGGTGGTGGATCCGGGTGTGCAGGCCGTAGCGGCCGACCAGGCGGCCCTCGGGGCGGGTGACCAGCCAGTGCAGGCGGCGCATGGGGGCCGTGCCCCGGTAGTACCAGCGGGCCGGGGCGCTGACCGAGACCACCGCGTCGACCGTGGCGGGCTCCAGGGCGGCGTGCCGCAGGACCACCGAGCCGCCCATGGAGAAGCCGACGGTCGCCACGCGCGCGTGCCCGCGGCCGCGGGCCCAGGCGACTGCGGCGGCGAGGTCCAGGACCTCCTTGTCTCCGACGGTGGAGCGGCCGCCGGAGCGTCCATGGCCGCGGAAGGAGAAGGTGACGACCGCGCCGTAGCCGCGCAGGACGCCCGCCACCCGTCGAACGTGCGGACGGTCCACGTCCCCGGTGAACCCGTGGGCGACGACGAACACCAGGTCACGGGCGGCCGAATGGCCGGTGTCGGGATCGGATCCGGAACTTTCGTATACGACGGCGCCCGGATCGTATACGGAATCGATCGGAATTCCGTCGGCGGTGCGCAGAAACGTCCGGATAGGCGCCTGTCTGCGTGTCTCGCGATTCGGACGAACGGTGGAATGCGCCACTTGACCTGCCGAACGGTTCCTCATGTGGGCTATTCTGCTGGGCATGAGGACTCGGGCAGTGCAGCCCCCGGGTCCTTTTGTGCTTTCGGAAGCGTTGTATACGAAGTGGGAAACCCCAGGCGAAGGCGCCGGGGAGGGCCCGCGGTGTACGGGGCCTTCGGGATCGCAGAGCAGTGCCCGTCCGCACAGCCGCGCAGGGACCGAGGAGGAACCAGACATATGAGTTCTCTGCTGCTCCTGACCAACGCCCTCCAGCCGTCGACGGAGGTGCTGCCCGCCCTCGGCCTGCTCCTGCACAACGTGCGGGTGGCCCCGGCGGAGGGCCCCGCCCTGGTCGACACCCCGGGCGCCGACGTCATCCTCGTCGACGGCCGCCGCGATCTGCCCCAGGTGCGCAGCCTGTGCCAGCTGCTGCGCTCCACCGGTCCGGGCTGTCCGCTGATCCTCGTCGTCACCGAGGGCGGCCTCGCCGCCGTCACCGCCGACTGGGGCATCGACGACGTGCTCCTCGACACCGCCGGCCCCGCCGAGGTGGAGGCGCGGCTGCGGCTGGCCATGGGCCGCCAGCAGATCGTCAACGACGACTCCCCGATGGAGATCCGCAACGGCGACCTCTCCGTGGACGAGGCGACCTACAGCGCCAAGCTCAAGGGCCGGGTCCTGGACCTGACCTTCAAGGAGTTCGAGCTGCTGAAGTACCTCGCCCAGCACCCGGGCCGGGTCTTCACCCGCGCCCAGCTGCTGCAGGAGGTGTGGGGCTACGACTACTTCGGCGGCACCCGCACGGTCGACGTCCACGTACGGCGGCTGCGCGCCAAGCTCGGCCCGGAGCACGAGTCGCTGATCGGCACCGTCCGGAACGTCGGTTATCGATTCGTTACGCCCGAGAAGGCCGACAAGGCCGAGCGGGCCGCCGAGCAGGCCAAGGCCAGGGCGGAGCAGGCAAAGGCGGAGGATGCGGACACATCCGCCGTCCGTGACGGCTCCGAGATCCACGCCGACGTCTAGCGCAGGCATGAACGCCGTTCGGGCCGGGCATTGCTTCCGCACATCCAAGCACTGATACGCCCTGCCCAGAACGGGTCAATCCGCGTAGACTCCGCGCGTGGCCAAGGTGACTCGGGATGACGTGGCACGGCTGGCTGGAACCTCCACCGCCGTCGTCAGTTATGTCATCAACAACGGACCCCGGCCGGTCGCCCCGGCCACGCGCGAGCGTGTCCTCGCCGCGATCAAGGAACTGGGGTACCGCCCCGACCGGGTCGCCCAGGCGATGGCCTCCCGGCGCACGGATCTCATAGGCCTGATCATCCCGGACGCCCGGCAGCCCTTCTTCGGCGAGATGGCGCACGCGGTCGAGCAGGCCGCCTCCGAGCGCGGCAAGATGGTCCTGGTCGGCAACACCGACTACATCGGTGAACGCGAGGTCCACTATCTGCGCGCCTTCCTCGGCATGCGCGTCTCGGGCCTGATCCTGGTCTCCCACGCGCTGAACGACCTCGCCGCCGCCGAGATCGACGCCTGGGACGCCCGGGTGGTCCTGCTGCACGAGCGCCCCGAGGCCATCGACGACGTCGCCGTGGTGACGGACGACCTCGGTGGCGCCCAGCTCGCCGTGCGCCACCTGCTGGAGCACGGCTACGAGTACGTCGCCTGTATGGGCGGTACGGCCGAGACCCCGGCCGTCGGCGACCCGGTCTCCGACCACGTCGAGGGCTGGAAGCGGGCCATGGCCGAGGCGGGGCTGTCCACCGAGGGCCGGCTGTTCGAGGCGCCGTACAACCGCTACGACGCCTACCAGGTCGCCCTGGACATCCTCTCCGGCCCCGAGCGGCCGCCGGCGATCTTCTGCTCCACCGACGACCAGGCGATCGGCCTGCTGCGGGCGGCGCGCGAGCTGCGCATCGACGTGCCCGGCAAGCTGGCGGTGGCCGGGTTCGACGACATCAAGGAGGCGGCGCTGGCCGACCCGCCGCTGACCACGGTCGCCTCGGACCGCTCGGCGATGGCCCGGACGGCGGTCGACCTGGTGCTCGACGACGGGCTGCGGGTGGCGGGGTCGCGGCGGGAGCGGCTGAGGACGTTCCCGTCCCGGCTGGTGGTGCGCACGAGCTGCGGCTGCGAGGGTTGAGCCGCACCGGCAGGTGTGGGCCCTGAGCCGCACCGGCAGGTCTTTATATCGGGCAAACGAGGTTCTGCCGGGCTTCTCAGCGAGCACTCAGGAAGCTCTCATGGTCACAGGGGAGGCTTCTGACATGACCGAGAGCCAGGGTGGATACACCCAGCAGCCGAGTAGCAGCTACTCCACCTCCGTCAGCCCCGAGTGGCCGCCTCCGCCGCCGTACCCGCCGGTGACGGCGGTGGCGCCGGAGCCGCGGAAGAAGCACAACCGGGGTCCCGTCGCCCTCCTCGCGGCCGTCGCCATCGTCGCCGCCGCGGTGGGCGGTGCCACGGCGTACGGCTTCCAGGAGCTGACCGGCAAGGACACGGTCTCCGCCACCGGTACGACCACGAACGTGGTGCCGACCGGCAAGCGGGGTGACGTCGCCGCGATCGCTGCCGCGGTCAGCCCGAGCGTGGTGGAGATAAGCGCGACTCTCAGCAGTGGCTCCTCCACCGGCTCCGGTGTGATCATCACGTCGAACGGCGAGATCGTCACCAACAACCACGTCATCTCCGGGGCGCAGTCGATCAAGGTGCGCACCAGTGACGGCACCAGCTACACCGCCGATGTCGTCGGCACCGACAGCTCCAAGGACCTCGCGCTGATCAAGCTTCACGGCGCGTCGGATCTGAAGCCCGCCGCCCTCGGCAACTCCTCCGGCGTCCAGGTCGGCGACTCGGTCGTCGCGATCGGCTCCCCCGAGGGCCTGACCGGCACCGTCACGAGCGGTATCGTCTCCGCCCTCAACCGGGACGTGACCGTCTCCACCGACGAGACCCAGGGTCAGGGGCAGGGCGGCGACGGACAGTGGCCGTTCCAGTTCGGCGGCCGTCAGTTCAACGGCGACACGGGTTCGTCCACGACGACGTACAAGGCCATCCAGACGGACGCCTCCCTCAACCCGGGCAACTCCGGCGGCGCCCTGATCGACGCGAGCGGCAACGTCATCGGCATCAACTCCGCGATGTACTCGTCGAGCCGGCAGTCCTCCTCGTCCTCGGACGCGGGCAGCATCGGCCTCGGGTTCGCGATCCCCGTCAACACCGTCAAGTCCGACCTGGCCAAGCTGCGGTCGGGCAACAACAGCTAGCGCGTGAGCCCCGCACCAGGCAGCGCGTGGCACGGCACCAGTCAGCAGGGAGTACGTCATGATCACCAAGGTTTCGCACCAGATCGCCGACCACGGTCCCACCGACCTCACCCTGGCCCTCACGGTCTCCTGGGACCTGCACGTGCCGATCCCGGCGCCCCGCAAGCCCGAGCAGGCGTCCCGTGCACCCGAGGTGGTCGTCACGCCGGTCCCGCAACTGATGGGCCTGCGCACCGGCCCCGTCCGCACCCACCGCCGCAAGGTCCCCATGAACCGCTTGACCGCGGCGCTGGCCTGACCCGGGGGCTGACGCCGGGGGCGGGGCTGACGCCGGGGCGGGCCTGACCGTCGAGGCCCGGCCCGCCCCCAGGCCTGAGCCCCGGGTTGGGCCTGACCGCCTGGGTTGGACCTGACATCTCGGTTTGGGCCTGACACCTCGGGTTGGCCTGGCCGCCGGGGTTGGACCTCACACCAGCGGGAACTGGCCTCAGTCGAGCCCAGCGTCGGGCGAGCCCCAGACGGGACTGGACTCGAACGGGCCCGGCCTCAGGCAAGCCCCGGACAGCACTGACCCCGCACGGGCCCAGCCTCGGGTGGGCCCCGGACAGCACTGGACTCGGATGGATCCAGCCCTCTGGTGGGCCCCGGCGGGACCGGACTCGGACGGACCCGGCCTCGGGCAAGGCCCGGACGGCACTGACCCGCACAGGCCCAGCCCCGGACGGGACCGGACTCGGACGGGCCCAGCCTCGGGTGGGCTCAGCCTCGGGTGGGCTCAGCCTCGGGTGGGCCCCGGACGGCACTGACCCCGGACGGGCCCGGACTCGGACGGGACCGGACTCGGACGGGACCGGACTCGGACGGGACCGGACTCGGACAGGCCCAGCCTCGGGTGGGCCCCGGACGGGACCGGACTCGGACGGGACCGGACTCGGACAGGCCCAGCCTCGGGTGGGCCCCGGACGGCACTGACCCCGCACAGGCCCAGCCCCGGACCAGCCCCGGACGACACTGGACTCGGACCGGGTGGGCCTCCGGTTCGGGCCTGACGACCGCCGGGTCCTGCCGCCGGACCGGGGCCGACCTCCGGGCCGGGACCCGACCACCATCCGCGGCAACCGCCGCGGCGGCCGGCCCTCGGCACCAGCCTCGCCGACCGCACCGACCCCGCATCGACCACCGTCAAAGCCGGCCCCGGACCGGGTCCGACCCCCGGCCAGGGCACCGAAGGCCGAGCACGAACCGACTGCCGAACCGACCGCCCCACGGGCCGCACCCGGCAGGTCTGCCTCCCGGACCGTCGGTCGTGGCAGGCTGAGAGTCAGCCGAGAGGCACCCCCATCCACCCGCCCCAACCACCGCACCCCGAGGAATCGCGAGCCATGAGCCCCGCCGAAGGCGACCCCCAGCGCATCCTGATCGTCGACGACGAGCCGGCCGTACGCGAGGCGCTCCAGCGCAGTCTCGCCTTCGACGGGTACGACACGGAGGTGGCCGTCGACGGCGCGGACGCGCTGGAGAAGGCGACCGCCTACAAGCCCGACCTGGTCGTCCTGGACATCCAGATGCCGCGCATGGACGGCCTGACCGCGGCCCGCCGTATCCGCGGGGCGGGAGACACCACCCCGATCCTCATGCTGACGGCCCGCGACACCGTCGGCGACCGGGTGACCGGCCTCGACGCCGGCGCCGACGACTACCTGGTCAAGCCCTTCGAGCTGGACGAGCTGTTCGCCCGTATCCGCGCCCTCCTGCGCCGCAGCTCGTACGCGGCGGCGGTGTCCGCCGAGGCCCAGGAGGACGAGGCGCTGACCTTCGCCGACCTGCGCATGGACCTCGTCACCCGTGAGGTCACACGCGGCGGCCGGCAGGTGGAACTGACCCGCACGGAGTTCACCCTCCTGGAGATGTTCATGGCGCACCCGCGCCAGGTCCTCACCCGCGAGCAGATCCTGAAGGCGGTCTGGGGCTTCGACTTCGAGCCCTCCTCCAACTCCCTCGACGTCTACGTCATGTACCTGCGCCGCAAGACCGAGGCCGGCGGCGAGCCGCGCCTCGTGCACACCGTGCGGGGCGTGGGGTACGTCCTGCGGCAGGGCGGCGCCGAGTGAGCAGGCTGGTACGGCGCTACCGGTCCCTGCCGATCAGGGCCCGGCTGGCGATGCTGGTCGCGGCGGCGGTGGCGTTCGCGGTGGCGGCGGTCTCGGTGACGTGCTGGTTCATCGTGCAGGGGAAACTGTACGACCAGGTCGACACCGACCTGCAGAAGGCGATCCAGCGTCCCCAGATGGCGGACGACGTCACCACGCTGTTGTCCAGCTGCCCCCAGGCCCCGTCGGAGTCGGCCTTCGGGTTCCGGTCGCGCGGCAACTACTACTTCGAGCTGGTCAAGGCGGACGGCACGGCCTGCATCTTCTCGAACTCCGCGGGCGCGGTGAAGACCGTCTCCAGCGACCGGGACGTGGCGAAGTCGGTGGACAGCCGCAAGGGCCTCCTCCGCAACGGGACGGACAGCAACAGAGACGCCGTTCGCGTGCTGACCATGCCCTTGGTGGTCAACGAGGGCGTGGCGACCCCGCCCCAGCTGTACCCGAACACGGCCCTGCTGGTGGCCACACCGCTCAAGACCACCCAGGACACCCTCAACGACCTGGCCCTCATCCTGCTCCTCGTCTCGGGGATAGGAGTCGTCGGGGCCGGCGCCGCGGGCCTGGCCGTCGCCCGCGCCGGTCTGCGCCCGGTCGACAAGCTGACCGAGGCCGTGGAGCACGTGGCCCGGACCGAGGACCTGACCATCCGCATCCCCGTGGAGGACGACAGCGAGGACGAGGTCGCCCGGCTCTCCCGGTCCTTCAACTCCATGACCGCCTCCCTGGCCAGCTCCCGCGATCTCCAGCAGCAGTTGATCGCCGACGCCGGCCATGAACTCCGCACGCCGCTGACGTCGTTGCGCACGAACATCGAGCTCCTGACCCGCAGCGAGGAGACGGGCCGTCCGCTGCCGCCGGAGGACCGCAAGGCGCTGCTCACCTCGGTGAAGGCGCAGATGACCGAACTCGCCGCGCTGATCGGCGACTTGCAGGAGCTGTCCCGTTCGGAGGGGCAGCACGGTGAGCGGGTCCAGGTGGTGTCGTTCCAGGACGCGGTCGAGGCGGCACTGCGCCGCGCCCGTCTGCGCGGCCCGGAGCTGACGATCACGTCGGACCTGGAGCCCTGGTACGTCCGGGCGGAGCCCTCCGCGCTGGAGCGCGCGGTCGTCAACGTCCTCGACAACGCGGTGAAGTTCAGCCCCGAGGGCGGCTCGGTCGAGGTGCGGCTGACCGACGGCGTCCTGACCGTCCGCGACCACGGCCCCGGTGTCCCGGAGGACGAACTCCCGTACGTCTTCGACCGCTTCTGGCGCTCCCCCAGCGCCCGCGCCCTGCCCGGCTCGGGCCTCGGCCTGTCCATCGTGGCCCGCACGGTCCAGCAGGCGGGCGGCGAGGTCACCCTCTCCCCCGCGCAGGGCGGCGGCACGGTGGCGACGATACGGCTGCCGGGCGCGCCGACGTCGCCGCCGGAGACGCCGGAGACGACCGAGACCCTGGTCGGCTGAGCGAGCCGGCGGTCACTCCGGCTTCGGCAGGGCGCGCAGTCGCCGGATCCGGGAGCGGCTCAGCTCGGGTCTGCCAGGTGCTGCCGGCCCGCCGCCCTGCTCGCGGTGTGAGCGTGCGCGTTCCGCGACCCGTCCATGACCGGCGCGTGGCGGCGGATCGTATCGCCCACCCCCTCCTCACCGCCCCGCACACGAGGTCTAGCCTCTCCTCGGTCGCGCACACTTCCGGTGCGCCGGGGAGGGGATCTCCATGGACGAGGGCGCGCCGGCACGGGAGTACCGCAGGCAGCGAAGACGGCCCCTGCACGCCGCGGTGGTGCCGCTCATCCTCCTGGGCAACGCCGCGCTGCAGACCATCCGCACCCGCCACGACGTGCCGATCTGGTGGACCCCCGTGCTGCTCGCCGTTCTCGTGGCGGTCGGCGTGTGGGCCGCCCTGTCGGAGTGGCGGGCGCGCACCGTGGTGACGGCCCGGGGAATCACCCGCCAGGGCCCCCTGCGGGCACGCACCTGGGCATGGTCCACCGTCTACGACATCCGGATCGAGTACTCCGGCAGCCAGCCCCTCAACGCCCACCCCCGGTGGCTGGCCTACCTGTACGACCTGGAAGGCCGCCGCTTCCTGCTCCCGCAGATCAACGAGTGGCAGCTGGACGATCCCTGCGCCGAGGTCGCGGCCCTGCGCGAGGCCGCCTGGCGGTACGGGATGCCCTACGGGCAGCGGGCCGAGATCGAGGAGGGGATCCTGCGGCAGGCCGGGCGACGACGGGGATGGCAGTGGGCGAGCGTCGCGGCCGTGGGGGTGTTCGCCTTGATGATCCTGGTCGCGCTGGGGGAGGACGTCGCCGGGACGCCGGCCAACCTCTACCTGCTGCTCCTGGTCATACCGCTGGCCGCTTTCGGCCTGCTCGGGCTCCTGCTCGCCCGGTACTTCGCCGCCCGCGCCCTGCGTCTGCCGCGCTGAGCGCCCCGCCGGAAATGCCGCGATGTGCCGTCGGCCGTCTGCGGCGTCATCGCCCTCACCGGCGCAGGATCAGTGTGTCGTCGCCCGTCGGCGCCGCCACCACCTCCGGCAGCGGCTGGGCGAGACGGGCGTACACGCCGACCCCGGGCGAGGAGTGCCTGGTGCGTGCCCGTCTCCGCCAGGCGTCCGTGGTCGACGACCAGGACGCGGTCGGCGTCGGGGGCGAGGGACAGGTCGTGAGTGATCACGAGGGACGTACAGCCCGACAGGAAGGCGGCGAACGCGAGGAGTCGACCGAGGGGCATCCGGCCGGCGGAATCTCCCAGACGCCCAGCCCGATCACCGCGAGCACGCGGAGCGTCTCGACGACCTCGACGAACTGCTCGCCCAGCCGGGCCCCGCGCACGCTCGCCCGCAGCCAGGCGCGGGCCTCGCGGTCGAGCCGTTTCTCCTCGTCCCGCTGTTTGTTGTACGCCTGGGTGAGGACGACATTGCCGAGCGACTCCTCCACCACCGAGGTGATCGCGCCGTCCGCCACCCGCCCGTCACGTGGCCAGCGCCAGGTCCCAGCGCAGCCAGAAGGCGGCGGTGGCATGGAAAACGGCGGAGAACGCGGCCGAGACCGCGCCCACGACGCCGGAGACCATCAGTTGTTCGATGGACTCGACGTCTCCGGTGAGCCGCTCGACCAGGTCGCCCTGGCGGTGCTGCTGGAAGAAGTGCGGCAGCAGGTCCTGGACATGGCGGAAGACGGCCGCGCGCAATCGCAGCACGAATCTCTCGGCGGTCCAGGCGGCCAGGGAATTGCCCAGACAGCCGACGAGCGCGACGAGCGCGGCCGCGCCGAGCCAGGCGCCCGCCCGGTCCCCAGAAGGCGGACAGTGAACCGGCCTTCAGGGCGTGGTCGGTCAGCTCGGCGAACAATAGGATCGCGGCGGTCTCGGCGAGCGCGGAAACAACCACGCGGGCGGTGATCACGCCGAGCCATTTGCGGTCCCCGCGGGTCAGCGGCCAGAACCGGCGGAAGGCCTGTCGGGCTTCCGCGAGCATCGACGACTCCTTTCCACAGCTGTGGACAGACGCTCTGCCCACCTGACGACGGCCCTGCTCAGCCCTTGCCGCCGGCCGGCCGGTGCTTCGGCGCGTGCCCGGGCCGCTTCTCCGGCGCCGGCTTCTTCCGCTCCGGAGCGGGCTCGCAGTGCTTCTTGACCGGGGCGAGCTTGTGGAAAGACATGGCGATTCTCCGTTTCCTGTGATTCGCGTCGGAGAATTCCGACAGGGAAAAAATTACGGCATTCCGAGACCGAGAAAAGGCAATTCCGGTGAGACCCCAATGAAAGAGCACTGTGGGTAATTCACAGGGATTTTCGGGAACCACGGCGCCATTCACATAGGTTTTAAGGGGTGGCTGCCGTACCCTCTACGCATGAGCAGCGACGACACCGTACGGGCCTTCCCCGCCCGCTCCATCGAGACCCACTCCGCGCTCACCCCGGACCAGGCCGATGCCGTGCGGGCCCTGCTCGCCGAGGCCGCCGCGGTCGACGGGCAGCAGCCGGTGTCCGAGCAGGGCCGGCTGCAACTGCGCGGGGGCGCCCGCGAGGGCGTCTCGCATCTGCTGCTGTGCGTCGACGGCGAACTCGTGGGCTACGCCCAACTGGAGGACACCGACCCGGTCGAGGCGCCGGCCGCCGAACTCGTCGTACGGCCCGCGGACCGGGGGCAGGGGCACGGGCGGGCGCTCGGCGCGGCGCTGCTCGCCGCCTCCGGCAAGCGGCTCAGGGTGTGGGCGCACGGCGGGCATCCCGCCGCCCGGCATCTCGCCCAGGTACTCGGCCTGACCCTGTTCCGCGAACTGCGGCAGATGCGGCGGCCGTTGACCGATCTGCAGCTGCCCGACCCGGTGCTGCCGGAGGGCGTGAGCGTGCGCACCTTCGTGCCCGGCAAGGACGACGCGGCCTGGCTCGCGGTCAACGCGGCCGCCTTCGCCCACCACCCCGAGCAGGGCTCGCTGACCCAGCGGGACCTCGACGACCGCAAGGCCGAGCCGTGGTTCGACCCGGCCGGGTTCTTCCTCGCCGAGCGACGCGGGGAGGTGATCGGCTTCCACTGGACCAAGGTGCACGCCGAGGAGGCCCTCGGCGAGGTGTACGTCCTCGGGGTCCGGCCCGGTGAACAGGGCGGCGGCCTCGGCAAGGCCCTCACCACGATCGGCCTGCGCCACCTGGCCGGCCAGCAGCTGCCGACCGCGATGCTCTACGTCGACGCCGACAACCAGGCGGCGGTGTCGGTGTACGAGCGGCTGGGCTTCACGACGCACGAGACGGACCTGATGTACCGCACGGAGACCTGACATACGGCAGATACCGCACGAAGACCTGACATTCGGCGGGGCGAGGGGCGGCCGGCTTGACGGCCGCCCCTTTCTTGCACCACCCTTTCACTACTCAATTAGTGAAAGGGTGGTTCAACGCATGGTCGAGTACCGCATCGACCGGCACAGCGGGGTCGCCACCTACGTCCAGATCGTCCAGCAGACCAAACAGGCCCTGCGCATGGGCCTGCTGCAGCCGGGAGACCGGCTGCCCACCGCACGTGAGGTCGTGGAGGCCACCGCGATCAACCCCAACACCGTCCTGAAGGCGTACCGGGAACTGGAACGCGAGGGACTGGTGGAGGCGCGCCGGGGCCTCGGCACGTTTGTGCGGCGGGCGCTCGGCAGCACCCCGGTCGACCCCTCCCTCCGCACCGAGCTGGAGGCATGGGCCGAGCGGGCGCGCGGCGCCGGGCTGGAGCGGGACGACGTGGCCGCACTCTTCACCGCCGTACTCGACACGCACTTCCAGGGAGAACGTTCATGAGCGACACGGCGATCGAGGCGACCGGCCTCGGCAAGCGCTTCGGACGCCGGGGCGGGTGGGCGCTGCGCGACTGTGCCTTCCGGCTGCCCGCCGGGCGGGTGTGCGCCGTCGTCGGGCCCAACGGCGCCGGCAAGTCGACGCTGCTCGCCCTCGCCGCGGGGCTGCTCCCGGCCACCGAGGGCCGGCTGCGGGTGCTCGGCGCCAGTCCGGCCACGGCCCGCCCGCGGGTCGGCTACGTCGCCCAGGACAAGCCGCTCTACCCGCAGCTCACGATCGCCGAGATCCTGCGCATGGGCGCCGACCTCAACCCCGGGCACTGGGACGCGGCCGCCGCCGAGCGCGTCGTCGCGGGCGGCGACCTGGACCCCAGGGCCCGCATCCGCTCCCTCTCCGGCGGTCAGCGCACCCGGGTCGCGCTCGCCCTCGCCCTCGGCAAGCGGCCCGAACTGCTGCTCCTGGACGAGCCGATGGCCGACCTCGATCCCCTCGCCCGGCATGAGCTGATGGGGACGCTGATGGCCCAGGCCGCCCAGTACGGCACCACCATCGTGATGTCCTCGCACGTCGTGGCCGAGCTGGAGGACTCCTGCGACCACCTGCTGCTCGTCGGCGGCGGCCGGATCCGGCTGGCCGGCGAGATCGACGACCTGCTCACCGCCCACGTCCGGGTCACCGGCGCCGCCGACTCCGCCCGCCTCGACGCACACGCCGTCGTCGAGTCCCGGGTCACCGGCCGCCAGCTGACCGCGCTGCTCCGCCCGGCCGGACCGCTCCCCACCGACTGGCGCGCCACGCCGCCCACGCTGGAGGAACTGGTCCTCGCCCACCTGCGCAATCCCGAGGCCCCCGCCCTCACCACCGCCCCGGCCGTCACCGAGGAGAGTGCCGCGTGACCACCGTCCCGACCGCCCCGCGGCCCCGCACCGCCCGCTGGCTGCTGCGACTGCACCGCCCCGCGCTGTACGGCTTCGCCGGCCTGGTGATCGTCCTGACCGGCGTACAGCTCGCCCTGGCAGGGCCGCTCGCCGACGCGGCCGCCGCGGGCTGGCGCCAGTTCGACGCCTGCGGCCTGGGCATATGCGCATACGACCAGGCCGCGATCCTGCGCTACAAGGACTACTACGACTACGCCACCTACGCCCTGAACGCGCTGCCCTTCCTGGTGGCCGCCTGGGCCGGTGCCGCCCTGACCGGCCGGGAGATGGAGACCGGCACCGCCCGGCTGTCCTGGACCCAGGGCGCCTCCCCGGCCCGATGGCTCACCGTGCGGCTGGCCGTCCCGGCGGCCCTCGTCGCCACCGGCACCTGTCTGCTGTTCTGGCTGCACCACCGGGCCTGGTCGGCAGGGCTGGGCCGGGTCGACTCCGCCAAGCGCTGGTACGAGCTGACGACCTTCCACGCCAACGGCCCCACCACCGCCGCGCTGGCCCTGACCGGACTGGCGGCCGGCACCCTGGCGGGCCTGGTGCTGCGCCGTACGCTGCCCGCGCTGGTCGTCGGCACGCTGTTCACCGCGGGCGTCGCCGGCGTGGCCCAGCAGCTGCTGCCCCATCTGTGGCCGGCGGTCACCCGCATCGGCGACCTCCAGCAGGGCTACCGCGGTGACGGCCTCATCGTCGCCCAGGGCCTGGTGACCAGGACCGGCGAGCATGTGTCCTGCGGTTCCGGGGCGTGTGACCGCGCCTCCGTGTACGCGGTCGGCTACTTCAACACCTATCACCCCTACTCTCACTACTGGCCGCTCCAGCTCACCGTCAGCGCGCTGTTCCTGGCGGTCGCCGGGGTGCTGGTGCTCGCCTCCTACCTGGTGCTGCGGCGGCTGACCGGGGGGCTGGGGGCGGCTGGGGAAGCGGAGGGCGTCCTCGTCGGCGCCTGACCGCCGTTGAGGTACCGGCGGCGCGTCCTTCGGGGCGCGCCGCCCGCCCCTCTTTCGCAACCAGGACCCCCGGGAGCCGCCCCGCGCTATCCCGCACGTCATGTCTCCGTAACCATTGATTCAGCCGGACTTGCGACGCTCGGCCAATGCAGCCCGCCGTGCCAGAGCCTTCGCCGCCCCCCGAGGGGCCCGCGGAAAACGGGGCCAGGACGCTCCCGCCCGCACGTTCCGACGCGCCTGTCATGCCTGTAGCGCGGAAGAATGGGTTCATGAGTCAGCAAGACACCCAGGCAGAGGTCCAGCACATCCAGCCCGACGTGGGCTCCATCGCCGCACACCGCTCGCGCACCGTCGCGGGCTCGGTCTCCGATCTGGAACCGGACCTCGACGCTGATCTCGACGCGTACGACGAGACGAAGGCCGGGGGTACGCCGCTGCCCCAGGGCCGTTTCCTCGACCGTGAGCGCAGCTGGCTCGCTTTCAACGAGCGCGTCCTGGAGCTGGCCGAGGACCCGAACACACCACTGCTGGAGCGGGCGAACTTCCTCGCGATCTTCGCCAGCAACCTGGACGAGTTCTTCATGGTCCGGGTGGCCGGCCTGAAGCGCCGTATCGCCACCGGCGTCGCGACGCGCTCGGCCTCCGGGCTGCAGCCGCGCGAGGTGCTGGAGATGATCTGGTCCCGGTCACGCGAGCTGATGGCCCGGCACGCCGCCTGCTACCACGAGGACGTCGCCCCCGCGCTCGCGGAGGAGGGCATCCACCTGGTCCGCTGGAACGAGCTGACCGACAAGGAGCAGGCCAGCCTGTTCACGCTCTTCCGGCACCGGATCTTCCCCGTGCTCACCCCGCTGGCGGTCGACCCCGCGCACCCCTTCCCGTACATCTCCGGCCTGTCCCTGAACCTGGCCGTGATCGTGCGGAACCCGGTCAGCGGCAACAAGCACTTCGCCCGCGTGAAGGTGCCGCCGCTGCTGTCCCGCTTCCTGGAGAGCAGCCCCGGCCGGTACGTCCCCGTCGAGGACGTCATCGCCGCGCACCTGGAGGAGCTGTTCCCGGGCATGGAGGTGCTGGAGTCCCACGCCTTCCGGCTCACCCGCAACGAGGACCTGGAAGTGGAGGAGGACGACGCCGAGAACCTGCTCCAGGCCCTGGAGAAGGAGCTCATGCGGCGCCGCTTCGGCCCGCCGGTGCGCCTGGAGGTCGAGGAGTCCATCGACCGCGAGGTGCTGGACCTGCTGGTCCGCGAGCTGAAGATCAGCGAGGCCGAGGTGTACCCGCTGCCCGGCCCGCTCGACCTCACCGGCCTCTTCCGCATCCACAGCCTCGACCGGCCCGAGCTGAAGTACCCGAAGTTCGTCGCCGGCACCCACCGCGACCTCGCCGAGGTGGAGTCGGCGTCCGCGCCGGACATCTTCGCGGCCCTGCGCACCCGGGACGTGCTGCTGCACCACCCGTACGACAGCTTCTCCACCTCCGTGCAGGCCTTCCTGGAGCAGGCGGCGGCCGACCCGGACGTCCTCGCGATCAAGCAGACCCTGTACCGCACCTCCGGCGACTCCCCGATAGTCGACGCGCTCATCGACGCCGCCGAGTCCGGCAAGCAGGTCCTCGTCCTGGTCGAGATCAAGGCCCGCTTCGACGAGCACGCCAACATCAAGTGGGCGCGCAAGCTGGAGGAGGCCGGCTGCCATGTCGTCTACGGCCTGGTCGGCCTGAAGACGCACTGCAAGCTGTCCCTGGTGGTCCGCCAGGAGGGCGAGACGCTGCGCCGCTACAGCCACGTCGGCACGGGCAACTACCACCCGAAGACGGCGCGCCTGTACGAGGACCTGGGCCTGCTCACCGCCGACCAGCAGGTCGGCGCGGACCTCTCCGACCTGTTCAACCGCCTGTCCGGCTACTCCCGCCGGGAGACCTACCGCCGCCTGCTGGTGGCGCCCAAGTCCCTGCGCGACGGCCTGGTCTCGCGGATAGACAAGGAGGTCCAGCACCACCGCGCGGGCCGTCCGGCGTTCATCCGGCTCAAGGTCAACTCGATCGTCGACGAGGCGGTCATCGACGCCCTCTACCGCGCGTCCCAGGCGGGCGTGCCGGTGGACGTGTGGGTGCGCGGCATCTGCGCCGTCCGCCCCGGCGTCACCGGCCTGTCCGAGAACATCCGGGTCCGCTCGATCCTCGGCCGCTTCCTGGAGCACTCCCGTGTGTTCGCCTTCGGCAACGGTGGCGAACCCGAGGTGTGGATCGGCAGCGCCGACATGATGCACCGCAACCTCGACCGCCGGATAGAGGCCCTGGTGCGGGTCGTCGACCCCGCCCACCGGGCGGCCCTCAACCGGCTGCTCGACACCGGCATGTCCGATTCGACCTCCTCCTGGCACCTCGGTCCGGACGGCGAGTGGACGCGACACGCGGCCGACGCGGACGGCCAACCCCTGCGCAACGTCCAGGAGATGCTCATAGACGCCCGGAGGCGCCGGCGTGGCACAGCAACACCTTGACCCGACGGACCCCACGGCCGAGGTGGTGACCGGGGACGCCCTCGCGGCGTATCTGCGCGCGCAGGCCACGGAGTTCCTCCGCGCCCTGCGCCTGCACCGCGAGACGGGCGGTACGAACGGGGCGGGCCCCGCGCGAGCCCAGGCGAGTGCGGGGGAGAAGGGCGCGGAGGAGTCCGTCGACGCGGCGCGCGCCCTGCGCCGTTCGGCCCGCCGCATCAGCGGCAGCCTGCACACCTTCCGCCCGCTCCTCGACGCCGACTGGTCCGAGGAGATGCGCCCCGAACTGGCGTGGCTGTCCGGCACGCTGGGCCTGGAGCACGCGTACGAGGCCCGGTTGGAACGGCTGCTGCTGGCGCTGCACCGGTTGTCGGGGGCGACGGCCTTCCCGGGCCAGGTGGTTTCGGTCGACGTGGCCGCGGGCGCGGCGGCGGCGTCCAAGGCCGGTGGCCCCACCCACCCGACGGCACCTCAGGAACGCGGCAACTTGACGGTGGGCGCGGCAAAGGCGGGCGCCCTGCTGGAACGCCAGCTGACCCTGGCCCGGACGAGGGCTCACTCCACGGCCCTGCAGGCACTGGGGTCGAGCCGCTTCCACGCCGTGGCGGACAAGGTCGCCGTGCTCGCCAGCGAGGTCCCCCTCACCCCCACCGCCCCCACCACCGACCTGCGCCCCCTGGCAGCCGCTGCGGAGGAACGGCTGACAGACGCCATCGCCGGGCTCCCGCTGGTCGTGGCGGGCCACCCGTACAACGCGGAGGCCCTGGTGCACGGACTGTCCCCGGACCCGTCCCCGCACCCCCAGGACGGCCCCTGGCACCAGGTCCGGCTGCTGCTGCGCCTGCACCGGTACGCCCAGGAGGCGCTGCACGGCGGCAACATGCCCGTCGACGTGCGCCTGCTGGCGGCCGGCCAGGCCCTGAACCGGCACCGGGACGCCTCGGAGGCGGCAGCGGCGGCGGCTCAGGCCGCCCGTACGCCCCGGATCGCCCCGGCGACGGCGTACGCGCTCGGCGTGCTCCACGCCGACCAGCGGCACGAGGTGGAGGCCGCCAGGTTCGCCTTCCAGCAGGCCTGGCAGAAGCAGACCGTCAACGCGCCCTGAGTTCCCCCGAGGAGGCGGTGGTGTGAGCGACACGTTGGTGCGGGCGGCCGGCTGTGTGCTGTGGCGCCGCTCGCCGGTCTCCGGCGACCTGGAGATCTGTCTGGTCCACCGGCCGAAGTACGACGACTGGTCGCACCCGAAGGGCAAGCTCAAGCGCGGCGAGGGCGCGCTCGCGGGCGCCCTTCGGGAGGTCGCGGAGGAGACCGGGTACACGGCCGTGCCCGGCGCGGAGCTGCCGACCCTGCGGTATGTCGCGAACGGCCGCCCGAAGCAGGTGCGTTACTGGGCGGCCGAGGCGGTCTCCGGGCACTTCGCCCCCAGCGCCGAGGTGGACCGCATCCTGTGGCTCTCCCCCGCCGCGGCCCGCAGCCGCCTCACCCAGCCCCGGGACCGCGAACTCATCGACGCCCTTCACCGATCCGCCGCGTGAGCCTCCGCGTCCATGCGGGCCTGGCTGCGGGCCCGGCGGGCCGGACCGCGCCAGCCGCACGTACAGCGGGCCACGCAGAAGCGGCCCTGTTCCGTCGTCGAGGTGAGGTGCTCCTGCCCCTGCCGGATGCGCTCCGGCCCCTCCTGCTGCGCCACCCTGACAACGTTACCGACTTCCCGGCCAAAGGGTTCGTACGGCTTTTCCTCCCCTCGACGGCGCGTGACGGCGCCCCCTACCTGTCGTTAACCGGACGACAGGGGGCCCGTGACGGACACACCGGCTTGGGGGTAGGCAGGCGATGGAACGGCGGCAGCACAGGAACGCGGGCAGGTGGATCGTCGCGGTCGGCATCATGCTCGGCCTCGGGGCGGGTGCCACGGGCTGTTCCGGCAGCGGGGCCGCCGCCGAGGACGTCAAGGACGGGGGCGATCCGGTCGCCGTCCTGCACCGGGCGGCCGACATCCTGCGCGACGCGGGCAGTTCCAAGGCCACCACCTCCATGGAGATGGCCACGGGCGGCACCCGGGTCACCATCCGCGGCCAGGGTGTCTACGACTTCCGGCGCCGGCTCGGCCGACTCACCGTCGTGCTGCCCGAGGACCCGGCGGGCACCTCCGAGCACCAGCCGATCACCGAACTCCTCGCCCCGGACGCCCTGTTCATGAAGAACCGGGGCGCGGGCGTGCCCGCCGACAAATGGGTCCGGGTGGACACCGCCACACTGTCCGACGGCAACCTGGTCACCGGCGGCGCGACCGACCCGTACGCGGCGGCCGAGGTGCTGCGCGGGACGCGGACGGCGACCTACGTCGGCAGGACCGAGATCGGCGGGACCGCCGTACGGCACTACCGGGGCACGGCGGACCTGGGCAGCGCGGCCCGCCGGGCCTCCGCCGAGAACAGGGCACCACTGGCCGCGGCGGCGAAAGGGTTCGCCACGGCCGAAGTGCCGTTCGACGCCTATCTCGACGACGAGGGCCGCATCCGCAAGCTCAGGCAGCGCTTCAGCTTCGTCAACGGCAGGCAGAAGACCCCCGTGGCGGTCGCCTCGACGACCTTGCTCTACGACTTCGGGGCCCCCGCGGTCGTACGGCTGCCGCGCTCGGCGGACATCTACGCGGGCCGTATCGCCGAGGACGACAACTAGTCCCTGGCGCCACCCCGTAAGTAGCCCGTCCGTGCCATGCGCGGTGTGTAGAGCGCTGCCTACTCTAGGAAGTCGGTGACGGCAGGGACGAGGTGAGGCGGGTGGCTCCGGTCGGCGGTACGGCGGTGCAGGACCACGTGGCCCTCGCCGAGATCGAGCTGTGCGGGGAGCTGATCATCGCGGCCTCCGCGGCCGAGGACCGGCTCAGCATGGAGAGCATCGACGAGGTGCTGCGGGTGGCCGAAGAGCGAAGGTCCTGGGAGTCCTGAGCGGTCAGGAGCGCGGGAGCCGGCGGGATCAGGAGCGCAGGAGCCGGCCGATCGCCTTCGTGGCCTCGTCCACCTTGGTGTCGATCTCGTCGCCGCCCTTGAGGGCCGCGTCGGCCACACAGTGCCGCAGATGCTCCTCCAGCAGCTGCAGCGCGAAGGCCTGCAGGGCCTTGGTGGAGGCGGAGACCTGGGTCAGTATGTCGATGCAGTACGTGTCCTCGTCGACCATCCGCTGCAGGCCGCGGATCTGCCCCTCGATCCGGCGCAGCCGCTTGAGGTGCTCGTCCTTCTGCTTGTGGTAGCCGTGCGTGGCGCCGGCCTCGGTCGTCGTCATCACAGGCCTCCATCTCGGGACGAGCCGCGTTACATACCCCTACTGGGTATATGGTAACCAATTTTGCGGGGTAAGGAGCCCTTGGTACGCCCCCGTGCTGATCACCCTGCCCGATGGGCGACACTGGGATGCGGCCCATTAGCCGTGGCCGGATGATGCGCCTAGCATCAGCCTGACCGAAACCGAAGCACCCCGAGGACCCCACGTGCGCTTTCGTCTGACCCCCAGGGAGACGAGCTTCTACGACATGTTCGCCGCCTCCGCGGACAACATCGTCACGGGCTCGAAACTCCTGATGGAACTGCTCGGGGCGGACGGACCTGCCCGAGCCGAGATCGCAGAGCGTATGCGGGCCGCGGAACACGCGGGTGACGACGCCACGCACGCGATCTTCCACCAGCTGAACTCCTCGTTCATCACGCCGTTCGACCGCGAGGACATCTACTCCCTCGCCGGCTCCCTCGACGACATCATGGACTTCATGGAGGAAGCCGTCGACCTGGTCGTCCTCTACAACGTCGAGGAACTGCCGAAGGGCGTCGAGCAGCAGATCGAGGTCCTGGCCCGGGCCGCCGAGCTGACCGCCGAGGCCATGCCCAACCTGCGCACGATGGACAACCTGACCGAGTACTGGATCGAGGTCAACCGGCTGGAGAACCAGGCGGACCAGATCCACCGCAAGCTGCTGGCGCACCTCTTCAACGGCAAGTACGACGCGATCGAGGTGCTCAAGCTCAAGCAGATCGTGGACGTCCTGGAGGAGGCGGCGGACGCGTTCGAGCACGTGGCGAACACGGTGGAGACCATCGCCGTCAAGGAGTCCTGAGGCGTCGATGGACACCTTCGCGCTCATCGTGACCATCGCGGTCGCGCTCTTCTTCACCTACACCAACGGCTTCCACGACTCGGCGAACGCGATCGCGACGTCGGTGTCGACGCGGGCGCTGACCCCGCGGGCGGCCCTCGCCATGGCCGCCGTCATGAACATGGCCGGTGCGTTCTTCGGCACCGGCGTCGCCAAGACCGTCAGCGAGGGCCTGATCGAGACGCCCTCGGGCTCGACCGGGATGGGCATCCTCTTCGCGGCCCTGCTGGGCGCGATCACCTGGAACCTGATCACCTGGTACTTCGGCCTGCCGTCCTCGTCCTCCCACGCCCTGTTCGGCGGCCTCGTCGGCGCGGCCCTGGCGGGCGGTACGGCGGTGCACTGGAACGGCGTACTGGACAAGATCATCATCCCGATGTTCCTGTCTCCCGTGGTCGGCCTGATCGTCGGCTACCTCGTCATGCTGGCGATCATGTGGCTGTTCCGCCGGGCCAACCCGCACAAGGCCAAGCGCGGCTTCCGTATAGCGCAGACGGTCTCCGCGGCCGGCATGGCCCTCGGGCACGGACTCCAGGACGCCCAGAAGACCATGGGTGTCGTCGTGATGGCACTGGTGATTTCCGGCCACGAGACGTTCGGCGAGCCGATCCCGGTCTGGGTGAAGATCGTCTCGGCCGTGATGCTGTCCCTGGGCACCTACGCGGGCGGCTGGCGCATCATGCGCACCCTGGGTCGCAAGATCATCGAGTTGGACCCCCCGCAGGGCTTCGCGGCCGAGGCCACCGGCGCCTCGATCATGTTCGGCACGGCCTTCCTCTTCAAGGCGCCGATCTCCACGACCCACGTCATCACCTCGGCGATCATGGGCGTGGGCGCGACCAGGCGCGTCAACGCCGTCCGCTGGGGCGTTGCCAAGAACATCGTCCTCGGCTGGTTCATCACGATGCCGGCAGCCGCGCTGTTCGCTGCGCTGGCTTTCGGCGTGGAGAAGCTGACGGTGCTGTAAAGTCGTCAGTAGAGTACGGGTACGTACCCGTACCCATTGCGTGCCGAGGAGTCCTACGATGGCCGACGCCAACGTCCGTATCCCTGAGGAAGCCCGGGACCGGCTCGCCGCCATAGCGGCAGCCGAGGGGATGTCGCTGCGCGCCTACCTCGCACGGCTGGCCGAATCCCTGCTCACGCCCGCCGAGCGGGCCGAGCGGGCCGAGCGGGCCCGCGCCGCCCTGACGGAGTGGACCGGCTACGCACCCACTCCCGTAGAGGAACGAGACCTCGACAGCGAGCTGGACCGTCGGCTGGCCCGGGCGGCGGCCCGGTGAGCGACGCGATGCACATCGTCCTGGACGACACCGCCATGGCCGCGGTCGGCCGGGGCAATGTCCTCGCTTCCCGGTTGATCCACCGCGCCCACGTGGAGGTCGGCTGGTACCTGTACGCCCCGGCGTGCGCACTGGTCGAAGCCGACCGGGCCCGTCCTGGTACCGCGGAGCATCTCGCCGCGCTGCCGGGCATCGTCCTCCTGGACCTGGACCTGCCCGCGGCCCTGGCGGTGGCGCAGCGGAACACGTGGGCCTCGGCGCACTGTCAGTACGCTGCTCAGCCCAGCCCGGACCGTCCCGATGGCGCGCTCATCGCCACCGTCACCCCGGATCGGTGGATCGGCGAGCCGGTGCGGGTGCTGGACCTCAACCCGTAAAGACCCTGACGGCCGGACGGCCACAGCGCCTCCAGCCGGACGCAATGGGCCCGCCCCCGGGAGCCAGGGGCGGGCCCTCTTGCGTCCTCGCGGTGGCACCGCCATGCAGCACCGCGAGGGGTCTATGGCACCGGGCGTCGGCTCAGCCGAAGCGGCCCGAGATGTAGTCCTCCGTCGCCTGGACGGACGGGTTGGAGAAGATGCGCTCGGTGTCGTCGATCTCGATCAGGCGGCCGGGCTGGCCCACCGCGGCGAGGTTGAAGAACGCCGTACGGTCCGAGACGCGCGCCGCCTGCTGCATGTTGTGCGTCACGATGACGATCGTGAAGCGCTCCTTCAGCTCGCCGATCAGGTCCTCGATGGCGAGGGTGGAGATCGGGTCCAGGGCCGAGCAGGGCTCGTCCATGAGCAGGACCTTCGGCTCGACCGCGATCGCGCGGGCGATGCACAGGCGCTGCTGCTGGCCGCCGGACAGGCCGGAGCCCGGCTTGTTCAAGCGGTCCTTGACCTCGTTCCAGAGGTTCGCGCCCTTGAGCGACTTCTCGACGATGTCGTTCAGCTGGCTCTTCTTGTAGTTGCCGTTCAGGCGCAGACCCGCCGCCACGTTGTCGAAGATCGACATCGTGGGGAAGGGGTTCGGGCGCTGGAAGACCATGCCTACCTCACGGCGGACGGACACCGGGTCGATCCCGGCGCCGTACAGGTCCTCGTCGTCCAGGAGCACCTTGCCCTCGACGCGGCCACCGGGGGTGACCTCGTGCATCCGGTTCAGCGTGCGCAGGAACGTCGACTTGCCGCAACCGGAGGGGCCGATGAACGCCGTCACCGAACGCGGCTCGACGGTCATCGAGATGTCCTCGATCGCCTTGTGGGAGCCGTAGTAGGCGGTCAGTCCGCTTACGTCGATTCGCTTGGCCATGTCTACTTCACTTCCAGAAATTCAGGCTCGGTCGCTGTATGGCCGCGTCAGCGACCGGTCTTCGGGGCCTTCCAGCGGGCGATGCCGCGGGCCACCAGGTTGAGGATCATCACGAAGGCGATCAGCGTGAGAGAGGCCGCCCAGGCACGGTCGTACGCCGCGCTGGCACCCGCACTCTGCTGGTACTGCTGGAAGATGAACAGCGGCAGCGACGCCTGCGCACCCTCGAAGGGGTTGTTGTTGATGAACGGGTTGCCGAACACCAGCAGCAGCACCGGAGCGGTCTCACCCGCGATACGGGCGATGGCCAGCATGACACCGGTGGTGATACCGCCGAGGGAGGTCGGCAGGACCACCTTGAGGATAGTCCGCCACTTGGGCACACCGAGTGCCAGCGAGGCCTCGCGCAGCTCGTTCGGGACGAGCTTGAGCATCTCCTCGGTGGAGCGGACGACGACCGGCATCATCAGGATGGCCAGGGCCAGCGAACCGGCGAAGCCGAAGGGCTGCATCTGGAAGATGAGCATCAGCGACAGGATGAACAGGCCGGCGACGATCGACGGGATGCCCGTCATGACGTCCACGAAGAACGTGACGGCCTTGGCGAGCCTGCCCCGCCCGTACTCCACCAGGTAGATCGCGGTGAGGATGCCGATCGGCGCACCGATGACGGTGGCGAGGCCGACCTGCTCCAGGCTGCCGATGATGGCGTGGTAGATGCCGCCGCCGGGCTCGGAGTCGGCGACGACGCCCATGGAGTGGGTGAGGAAGTAGACGTCGAGGACCTTCACGCCGCGCGAGACGGTCGTCCAGATCAGGGAGACCAGCGGGATGACGGCGAGCAGGAAGGCGACCCAGACGAGGGAGGTGGCGACCCGGTCCTTGGCCTGCCGGCGGCCCTCGACCTTGGCGGCGATGCCGTAGGTGCCGAGGACGAAGAGGACCGCGGCGATCAGGCCCCACTGGACCTTGCTGCTGAGCCCGCCGATCAGGCCGATGGCCACGGCCAGGACGATCGAGCCGGCCGCGATGGCCCAGGGCGACCACTTCGGGAGGCTGGCGCCGCGCAGCGTGCTGGCGCGCTTGTCGGCGAGTGCGTGGCTCATGCGTTGGCCCCCGAGTACTCCTTGCGGCGGGCGATGATCATGCGGGCCGCGCCGTTGACCACCAGGGTGATGACGAAGAGGACGAGACCGGAGGCGATCAGCGCGTCACGGCCCTGCTCGGTGGCCTCACCGAACTTGCTGGCGATGTTCTGGGCGAAAGTGCCGCCGCCCGGGTTCAGCAGGCTGGCGTGGATGACGTAGTCCGGGGAGAGCACGGTGGCGACGGCCATCGTCTCGCCGAGGGCGCGGCCGAGGCCGAGCATGGACGCGGAGATCACACCGGAGCGGCCGAAGGGCAGCACGGCCATGCGGACGACCTCCCAGCGGGTGGCACCGAGGGCCAGGGCGGCCTCCTCGTGCATCCGCGGGACCTGCCGGAACACCTCACGGCTGACGTTGGTGATGATCGGCAGGATCATGATCGCCAGCAGGATGCCGACGGTGAGCATGGAGCGGGGGGCGCCGCCGTCCCAGGAGAAGATGCCGGTCCAGCCGAAGTAGTCGTTCAGCCAGCCGAACAGGCCCGCCATGTGCGGGACGAGGATCAGGGCACCCCAGAGGCCGTACACGATGGACGGCACGGCGGCGAGCAGGTCGATCACATAGGCGATGGGACCGCTCAGCCGGCGCGGGGCGTAGTGGGTGAGGAACAGCGCGATCGCGACGGCGACCGGGACCGCGATGGCCATGGCGATGACCGAGGAGACGACCGTGCCGAAGGCCAGCACCGCAATGCCGAAGACCGGCGGCGTGAGGTTGGTGTTCCACTCGAAGGTGGTGAGGAAGTTCCCGTGGTCCTTGCTGATCGCGAGGGACGAACGGTAGGTGAGGAAGACCGCGATCGCGGCCATGATCACCAGCAGCAGAATGCCCGAGCCGCGGGTGAGGCCGAGGAAGACACGGTCGCCGGGGCGGGACGCGCCACGGGCGTTGCGCTTCTGCTCGGCCACGTTGGGCTGGGGCGTGGGGGGAGGTGTGTCAGTTGTCTTGGTCGATATGTCCATCGGGTTCTCCGGTCTGCGGAGCCGGCCGCCCGGGTGGGGCGGCGACTCATGGCGGCGGTGCACCGGACGGTGCGGCCCGGCCCGTCTGGGCGCCGGGCCGCACTTTCGGATCAGATCAGCTCAGGCCCGCGATGGTGGTGCGGACCTTGCCGATGATCGCGTCGGGGATCGGGGCGTAGTCGTTGCTCGACAGGAGCTTCTGACCGTCCTCGCTGGCGATGTAGCTGAGGAACGCCTTGGTGGCGGGCAGGGTGTCCGCCTTGTTGCCCTTGTCGCAGACGATCTCGTACGTCACCAGGGTGATCGGGTAGGCGTTCTCGGCCTTGGTGGCGTAGTCCAGCTTCAGCGACAGGTCCTTGCCGGTGCCGACGACCTTGGCGGCCGCGATGTCGGCGGTGGCGCTCTCGACGGAGGGCTTGACCGGGGTCTTGGCGCCGGTGGCGATGGAGACGGTGTTCATGTCCTTGGCGTAGGACAGCTCGAAGTAGCCGATCGCGCCGGAGTTCTGCTTGACGCCCTGGGCCACACCGGCGGAGCCGGAGGCCGCCTGGCCGCCCTTGGCCTGCCAGGCCTTGCCGCCGGAGTACTTCCAGTTGTCCGGGGTGGTGGCGATCAGGTACTTGGTGAAGTTGTCCGTGGTGCCGGAGTCCTCGGAGCGGTGGAAGGCCTGGATCTTCAGGTCCGGGAGCTTCGCCGAGGGGTTCAGCTTCTTGATCGCCGGGTCGTTCCAGTTCTTGATCTTGCTGTCGAAGATCTGGGCGATCGTCGGGGCGTCCAGGACCAGGTTGTCGACACCCGGGACGTTGTAACCGAGGGCGATCGGGCCGCCGACCATCGGCAGGTCGATGCCCTGGCCGCCGGAGCAGACCTTCTGGGAGGCGGTGACCTCGTCCGGCTTCAGCCGGGAGTCCGAACCCGCGAAGGCGAGCTGACCCTGGTTGAAGGAGGTGACACCTGCGCCGGAGCCGCCACCCTTGTAGTTGATCTGCACGCCACAGGCCTGGGAGAACTCCTTGACCCAGGCGTCGATCGCGTTCTTCTGCGCGGAGGAGCCGTCTGCGAGCAGCTGGCCCTTGGCGTTGTCACACTTGATCGAGGAGGCGTTGGCCGAGCCGGACGCGTTGCCCGAGGCCTTGCTGCCGCCACCGTTGTCGTCCGAACCGCACGCCGTCAGGGCCAGGGCACCGGTCACGGCGATCGCACCGAGCGAGAGGGCCCGCAGCCGGTTCTTGCGCTGAAGCATCACTTTCGGGAGTTCCTTCCAGGAGCCGCCGCGGTCGGCGGCGTGCGAGGTATGGAGGAGCGCGAGCGCAAATGGCCGCGCTCCGCACCGTGCACGGCCGAAATTAGGCAGAACAGGTGAAGCCGCCGATGGCCGGAAGTGAACGGAGGGTGAACCCCTGCCGTCGGCCCGGTAAGGTCACGGAATGCTTACGGGGAGGGCACGTGCCGGTTCCGACCAACGGGTTACGCGGGACCGTCTTCGACGTTCGTTCTCCTGTGCGTGAACTGTTACGAACCAACGTGCCCGGGGGGTCGTCTCATTCCAGGACGGGCCAAGGAGGCGCGCGGAAAGGCGGCACAGGACGATGGGCATGGAACGGCGTACGTTCGTCGCGGGCGGCACGGCCGTACTGGCCGCAACCGCGTTGACCGGCTGCAGCTCGGGCGCGGGCAGGGCCGCTGCCTCGGCGAGCACGGGCTCATCCTCGCTCACGTCGCTCAAGACCACCAGTGCCAATGCCGCCGCGAGCTGGACGGCCCTCGCCCATGACCTGGACGGCACCCTGGTCCGGCCCGGCGACGCGGGCTGGAACACGGCCCACCAGCTGTACAACACCCGCTTCGACGCCCTGAAGCCCGCCGCGGTCGCCTATGTGGCCCACGCCGGCGACATCCGTACGACCCTCGCCTACGCCCAGGCCCATGGCATCCGGGTGTCCATACGCAACGGCGGCCACTCCTACGCGGGCTACTCCTCCGGCGACAACCGCCTCATCCTCGACGTGTCCCCGCTGAACCGCATACGCGTCTCCGGCGGACAGGCCGTCGTCGGCGCCGGCTCCAAGCTGATCGACGTCTACCGGGCGCTGGCCGCGAAGGGCGTGACCATACCCGCGGGCTCCTGCCCCACCGTCGGCGTCTCCGGCCTGGTCCTCGGCGGCGGCCACGGCGTCGCCTCCCGCGCCTACGGCCTGACCTGCGACAGCCTCACCCAGGCGACGGTCATCACGGCCGACGGCACCCAGGTGACGGCGAACGCGTCCTCGCACTCCGACCTCTTCTGGGCCCTGCGCGGCGCCGGCAACGGCAACTTCGGCGTCGTCACCGAGCTGCAGTTCAAGACCCACCCGGCCCCGCAGGCCGTGACGGCGTACATGACATGGCCCTGGTCCAAGGCCGCGGCCGTGCTGAAAGCCTGGCAGGAGTGGGGCCCGAGCCAGCCGGACGAGATCTGGTCCTCCCTGCACCTGGAGTGCTCACCGGGCCGCACCCCCACCGTCTCGCTGGCCTGCTTCTCCCTCGGCACCTACGGCGAACTGCAGAACGCGGTCGACCGCCTGGCCCACGCGGCCGGCGCGAACGCCTCCTCCGTCAGCCTGCGCCGCCGGGGCTACGAGGAGGCGATGGAGATCTACGCCGGCTGCTCCTCCTTCTCCACGGACGCCCAGTGCCACCTCCCGGGCTCCACCCCCGGCCACTCCCCCCAGGGCCGCCTCGGCCGGGAGACGTACGCGGCCCGCTCCGACTTCTTCGACCGCTCGCTGTCGGCGGCGGGCATCCAGACGGTGCTGCGGCAGATCGCCTCGGTCCGGGGCGGCGCGGGCAGCATCGCCTTCACCGCCCTCGGCGGCGCGGTCAACCGCGTCTCCCCCACCGCGACGGCCTTCGTCCACCGCCGCTCCCGGATGCTGGCCCAGTACATCGCGTCCTGGGGCGCGGGCGCCTCCGGCGCCACGGCCCAGTCCTGGCTCACGTCCGCCCACCAGGCGATGGCCCCGTACGCCTCCGGAGCCGCGTACCAGAACTACACCGACCCCACGCTGAAGGACTGGAAGAGGGCGTACTACGGGGACGCGGCGACCCGGCTCGGCACGGTGAAGAAGCAGTACGACCCGCAGAGGTTCTTCTCGTACGCGCAGGGGTTGTAAGACGGGCACGGGGGCCGCAGTGCCGTCGGCTACGCCGCGAGGTCCCGTTCCTCGGACTCCACCGGCGTCCGTGCAGGCGGAAGCACGGCCCCCGCGCGCCCCCCGCTCACCGATCGCTTCCGTACGACCCACCCCGCCCGGGGCGACCGCTCCACCGCCCGCATCAGCGGGGTGAGCAGCGCCATGGCCGGCGGGGAGAGCAGCAGGGCGACGGCCGTACCGAGCGCGAAGCCGCCGACGACGTCCGTCGGATAGTGCACGCCCATGTAGACCCGGCAGAAGCCCTCCAGCAGGGCGAGTCCGATGCCGGCGATGCCGAAGCGGCGGTTGGCGACGAAGAGGCCGACGCCCAGCGCCATGGTGATGGTCGCGTGGTCGCTGACGAAGGAGAAGTCGGTCTTGCCGGAGACGAGCACGTCGAGGCCCTGGTGGGCGACGAAGGGGCGGGGGCGTTCCACGAAGCCCCGGATCGGCACGTTGACCAGCACGGCGATGCCGGCCGCGAGCGGCGCCCACACCAGCCCGGCGACGGTGGACGCGGCGTCCTCGGCACCTCGGCGCCGCACGGACCACCAGCACCACAGCACGAGCAGCACCATGGCGAGCAGCAGGCCGTACTCACCGACGAACTCCATGGCCCGGTCGAACCAGTGGGGCGCGTCCTTGGCCAGGCCATTGATGTCGTAGAGCAGCTCGACGTCGGGGTTCGATCCGGATTCGGCGAGTACAGCCATGGTGCTGCGGCCCCTTCGTCGTCTACCGGACGCACCTCGTGTGCGCCGCTCCTACCCCCGTGGTTCGTAGATCCGCTTCCGCTGCACTGCCGTACTGCCCGTACTGACGTCCGCTCGGCTACGTCAACAGGAACGCACGGTCGCCGTCAATACGTTCCACTCTCCACTGAATGATCACGCAGACGTTATCGAAGAGAGACTCATCACCGCAGCTCAGGGGGTTGGTTCACGCTCGGTCACACCGTTTCAAACCGTCGTGGGGAGCGCTTTCGCGCCATCTTCGGTGACGCGCGTGGCGCCGAAGTAGTCCCGCGTGTCGATCGGGTCGAACCGAATGACCGCTCCGGTCCTCGGCGCGTCGATCATGTACCCGCCGCCCACATAGATCCCCACGTGATGGATGGCCCGTGAGTCGCTGGGATCGGTGGAGAAGAACACGAGGTCACCCGGGAGCAACTGGTCCCGCGACGGATGCGGCCCGGCGTTGTACTGGTCATTGGCCACACGCGGCAGCGCGATCCCGACCTTCGCGTACGCGGCCTGCGTCAGCCCCGAACAGTCGAACCGCCCACCCTGCTCGGCCGATCCCTCCCCGCCCCACAGATACGGCGTCCCCAACTTGCTCTGCGCGAAGGCGATGGCGCCGGCGGCCTGCTGGGTGGGGTCAACGCGGGTCACGGGCGCGGCGAAGCTCTTCGACAGAGTAGTGATCGTCTTCACGTAGTTCTGGGTCTCCTGGTACGGCGGTACGCCCCCGTACTTGATCACCGCGTAAGCGCCCGCGTTGTAGGCGGCGAGCATGTTCTCCGAGACGTTCCCGGGCACGTCCTTGACGTACTTGGCGAGTTCGCAGTCGTACGCGGCGGCCGACGGAATCGCGTCGTTCGGGTCCCAGACGTTGCGGACGCCGTCGCCGTTGCCGTCGACCCCGTGCGTCGCCCACGTCCCGGGGATGAACTGCGCTATCCCCTCCGCCTTCGCCGGGCTCACGGCGTTGGGGTTGAAACCGCTCTCCTGGTACAACTGGGCAGCCAGCAGGGCCGGGTTGAGGGCGGTGCACAGATTGCCCCACTTCTGCACCAGTGTCTTGTACGCCGCCGGAACAGCCCCCTTGGCTAGTCCCACACTGCCTGAGCCGACGCCGTTGGCGAGGTTGCCGGCGACGACGTACACGCCGACGACGAGCAGCATCACGAAGCTCAGGCCGAGCCCGACCGCGACGCCGCCCACCACCCACACTTTGCGCACGCCCCAACCCTCCCCCATATGCGGCCTGTTCAAGGCCACATTCTCGGCACGTCCGTACCCCCGGCCAACATTTCGGCCTATTCGCGACGCTCGCGTGGCCTGCCGGCCGACGACGTGGCAGCCCGCGCTCAAGGGGTCGCGCCCCTCTTCGACGGGCGCGCGGCCGCTCCGCACACCGGGAAGTCACCCTTGCCGACCTCAGCTCCGAACGGCTCGGGCAACGGCACCGGCTCCCCGAACTTCCCCGGCAGCAGGTCCTGGTAGGCGCCGTTGTCGAGCCGGCTGTGCAGGGCCCAGGTGGCCTTGTCGCGGATGCCTTGGGACTTCTCGGAAGGGGAGACGACCTCGACGGCGAACGCGGTGTCCCCCGGGGCCACAAGCCAGTCGTCGGCATGCTCCCGTTCCGTGGGCAGAACGATCAGACTCGGCGTCAGCCGTCGAGCTTCAGGGAGTCCAGCGGAATTCGGCCGTAGAGGGCGAGGACCAGCTCAATGGCCGTGTCTCGGGCGGAGGCATCGGCCGCGTCCGGGGCTTCGTCGGCGGCGGGCATGGTGCCGGGCGCGTGCA
Source organism: Streptomyces sp. NPDC031426 (assembly GCF_055581585.1). Classification (NCBI taxonomy): domain Bacteria; kingdom Bacillati; phylum Actinomycetota; class Actinomycetes; order Kitasatosporales; family Streptomycetaceae; genus Streptomyces; species Streptomyces sp. NPDC031426. The sequence continues at coordinate 12,881 of NZ_JBVIJE010000027.1, read as the reverse complement.
GGCGGGCGACCCGTGCGCCGTCGTCCGACAGCCAGTTGCGCCAGGAGCGGCCCTCGGTCGTGTGATAGTCGACGGCAGCAGGCTCGTGCGGCCAGGCGACCGTCGTTGTGCAGTTGGTGGACAGGAACTCCTCGACACCGTCGAGTGCCACCTCGTCCGTCAGCGACTGCGAGACGCCGTGCTGCGCAAGGTGGTTCCGCCGAAGGGCGCGCTGGCCTTCATCGCGATGTCGTTCGTCGTGGTCATCCTGGTGGTCTCCGACGGCAGCCTGTCCACCCCGCTCTCCCACCCGGGTGACTTCGGCCCCGACGCGCTGCTCCTCTTCGCCGCGCTGCGCTGGGTGATCTACGCCTCCGGTGCGACGTACTTCCCGGGCTGGTCGCCGATCAAGTACACCGCGCCCGCCGTGACGTCGATCCTCCCCGAACTCGCCTGCATGAGCGTCATCGCCGGTTTCGTGGGCGTCCTCGGCTGGACTTCGGCAACCGCTACCTCGGCCCGCTCAACGGTGTCCTTTCCATGGACGTCGTCCCGATCACCGCGTTCGTCATCTCGGCGCTGACCGGTGTGGTCCCGGCCTGCATGCAGGTGGTCGGCGCCTCGCTGACCGCGCTGGCGCTGATCTTCAACAACCTGTACCTGCGCCGGGTCGCCCAGCGCACGGCGGCGGCAGCGGCGGCGAAGGCCGCGGCCGCGAAGCCGGCGGTGACGGCGACGGACGGGAAGACCTCCCCGGTCGCGGCGAGCCGCTGATCGACCGACGGGCCTGCCGAACCGCGGCTGCCCGGGGGCGCACCCCCCGCGGCAGCCGCTTCCGTGTCCCCTGCTCTTCAGGGATCGCCGATCGCGTCCCTGTACAGCTCGGCGGCGCCCCTGCCCAGCACCACGCTGTACGACACGTCATCGGTCGAGCCGCCCTCCTCGTGGCCGCCGAGGATGCCGACGACCTGGTCGTCACCGTTGATCCAGGGGCTGCCGCTGGTGCCGCTGGTGAAGGCGGGGCAGTCGATGCGCTGCTGGGTGCGGCTGTGCACGGCCGGTTTGTTGGTGCATTTGATGGGCACCTCGCGCGAGTCGGGGTAGCCGATGACGGTCACGGCGGTGGCGCCGGTTGCGGTACCGGTGGTGAACCGACCGGCTCCGACGACGTCCTCGATCCGCTTGCCGTCCAGGTCGTCGACGGTGACGAGGGCCAGGTCGCTGTCCTCGTCCTGGTCCTTGGCCCAGCCGTCGGGCAGATAGCGCTTCCCGACCTTCCACACCCCGTGCGGCGCCTGTCCGTCCCGGTAGCCCGGCACGAACACCAGGTCGCTGTCGGCGCCGTCCACGCAGTGCGCGGCGGTGACGAGGAGGTTGCCCCGCGGGCTGTGCACGACCGAGGCCGTGCAGAAGTGGCCCCCGGACAGGTCCTCGGCCCGGTCCGCGCCGAACAGCGCGCCGACCCGCGCCGACTGCCGAGTGGCGACGGCATCGGCGGTGACCCCTAGGGGCCCCGGCCCGTCATCGGCGGCCGCTACGGACGCCGAGGTCAGGGCAAGCATCACCACGGCGCCGAGCAACGCGGGACGCGAGGTGACCATGATGCGTGAGATGCGCTTCATCAGTGCTCACTGTCCCCCACGAACGTGAGAATCCCGCCGCGACTTAACTGAGATTTTCCTGTGAAACCTCCCGACGGGCGCGCCCCTTACCGGCCATACCCCTCCGACCAGGTGCGATTACATGACGTCATGACCGGCTGACCGGCTTCAGCGCCCACTCCACTCCGGTCAGCTCCTCCGACAGGGTCCACAGGCGCCGGGCCGCCGCCGGATCACTGGCCGCCGCGCTGCGGCCGACCAGCGTGGGGGCGCCCCGCATCTCGCCGAGGCCGGCCGGGCCGACGTAGGACGCGCCGGGGAGGTCCTGGCTCGCGGCGTAGAGGGTGGGCAGGGCGCCGGCCTTGTCGCTCTGGGCGAACAGCCTGTTGCCGACCCCCATGGCACCCCTCATCAGCGGGTTCGCGTGGTGGCTCTGGAGGTTGGTGGCAGCCCAGCCGGGGTGCGCGGCCAGGGCCCGGACCGGGGAGCCGGCCTCGGTGAGACGGCGCTGGAGTTCCAGGGTGAACAGGAGATTGGCCAGCTTGGACTGGGCGTAGGCGCGGGTCGGCGTGTAGCGGCCGCGCAGGTTCACGTCCTCGAAGCTGATCACTCCGTCGCCGAAGCGGTGGGCGCCGGAGGCCACGGTCACCACGCGGTCCGTCACATACGGCAGCAGCAGGTTGGTCAGCGCGAAGTGACCCAGGTGGTTCGTGCCGAACTGCATCTCGAAGCCCTGCTTGGTGCGCTGCTCCGGCAGCATCATCACGCCCGCGTTGTTGATCAGCACATCCAGCGGGCGGTCCCAGCCGGCCGCGAACTCCCGTACCGAGTCCAGGTCGGCCAGGTCCAGGCGGCGCACCTCGGTGCTGCCGCTCACCTTCGCCGCGGCGGCGCCGCCCCGCGCGAGGTCCCGTACGGCGAACACCACATGCGCTCCGGCCCGGGCCAGCGCCTCGGCGGCGACGAAGCCGATGCCGCTGTTGGCGCCGGTGATCACGGCCGTACGGCCGGTCAGGTCGGGGAGGCGGGTCGCGTTCCAGTTATCGTTCATGCCCCCAAAGTAGGCACCGACAACAATGATGTCAATGACAACATCAGGTTACGATGGTCCGCATGCCGCGCATGTCCCCGTCACCGACGAACCGCCCCTACCACCACGGAGACCTGCGCGCCGCCCTGCTCAAGAGCGCCGAGCGCACCCTGCGCGAGAAGGGGGTCGGCGCGCTCTCGCTGCGCGAGCTGGCGCGGGACGTCGGGGTGAGCCACGCGGCCCCCGGCCGGCACTTCAAGGACAAGCAGGCCCTCATAGACGCCCTCGCGCTGGACGGGTACGAGCGCCTGAACCAGGCCCTGGGCGCCGCCGCCGGACAGCCCGGCCTCACCTTCGAGGGACGCATGGCGGCGCTCGCCCGCGCCTACCTCGGCTTCGCCGTCGAGAACCCGGAGCTGCTGGAGCTGATGTTCGCGCGCAAGCACGCGCCCGACAGCTCCGCCCAGCTCGCCGCGGCCGTCGACGAGTCCCTCGGCTCCTTCGCCCGCATGATCGCGGAGGCGCAGGAGCGGGGCGAGATCATCGCCGGCGACCCCGAGCGGATCACCATGATCGCCGCCGCGAGCCTGCACGGCCTCGCCGCCCTCATCGCCGCATGCGCGCTCGACGCAGAGGAGGCCATGAGCGGCCTGGACGAGCACGTCCATCTGCTGCTCCACGGCCTCAAGCCCCGCTGAACCCGCCGGGGTCGACCGATCCACCTCTGTGCCGTACCTGTGCCCCGGGTCAAGCCGCACCCAGCACGGTGCCAGCACACTGCCATCGACCAGCAATCCCCCAACCGCCTTGAGTAACGCGGAAGTCAGAATTCCGAAAGCCTCTTGTTGTCGCGTACTCAACAACGCGATGGTCGTCGCGGGCCGCCGCCCCCACCGGTCACCCACCGGTGGCCCCCACACCCGCAGGCCTCTGACCACCACTCACAGGAGGCTGTACCTTGCGTACGCCCGCTCCCAACTACCCCACATACTCGGCAGATGGCACCGGATCGGATCGGCCGCCGCGGCCACCGCCGCACTCCTCGCCGCCGGCCCGACCGCCGCGGCCCACGCCGAAGCCGCCACCACGTCCCACACGGCTCCAACGGCACCGGCTGGAACACCTACGGCGGCACCAGCGCCAGCTCGCCCATCATCGCCTCGGTCTACGCCCTCGCCGGCACCCCGAACAGCAGCGACTAGCCGGCCCAGTACCCGTACAACGCGGCCGGCACCTCCGCCCTCAACGACGTGACCGGCGGCAGCAACGGCTCCTGCGCCACGGCGTACTTCTGCACCGCCGGGTCCGGCTACGACGGCCCGCCCGGCTGGGGCACCCCGCAGGGCACGAGTGCCTTCGGCACGAGCTGAGCGCCACCGCCCGAACCACCCCGTCGGGTCACGGGGAGCCGCCGGTGTGAGGGGGACGTGGGGTCCCCTCGGCGGCACGGAAAGGAGAACGGGCCACGGCAGCCGGCCGTGGCCCGTTCTCCCCCACCGGACACCAGAAGCTGCTCACCGAAGGCGGCCGACGCCGCCACCCCTCCGCCTACAACGACCCGAACGCCGAGGCCGACCGCGCGAAGTACCGCTCGTACACGGCCTGTCCGCCTGCACCGCGGCCAACGGCTGCTTCAGGAAGGTCAGCCAGGCCGGCTCCACCACCTTCCTCCCCGCCAACGACGCCGGTTGGTCCGAGGAGAGCTCCCTCGACCTCGACATGGCCTCCGCCGGCTACGACGCCGAGTACCCGGCCGCCTCCAAGTACGTGAGGGCGGTGGGCGGCACGGCCCTGCCGAAGTCCTCCTCGACGAGCCGCGGCTGGACGGAGACGGACGGCGTCCCGGTCCACCGACTCCTACGGAGTGACCGCCGGCCGGCACACCTTCGGCGGCACCAGCGTCGGCTCGCCCGTCATCCCCGCCGTTTACCCCCTCGCCGGCACCCCGTCAAGCGGTAGTTACCCGGCCAAGTTCCCGTACTCCGCGGCCGGCACCTCCGCCCTGAACGACGTCACCAGCGGCTGCACCGCCCAGTCCGGCTACGACGGCCCGACCGGTCGGGGCACCCCGGCGGGCGTGACGGCCTTCACCGGCTGACCGCACCCACTGCTTCGCAGGCCACCGGCCCCGACGGCACCCGCCGCCGGGGCCATGTCCTGTTCCCCGCCCCCACCCATGAGAACATCATCTCGACGCCTCACCCGACCAGCCGTCAGAAACCGTGCCAGGTCGTAAAGGACGACAACGACCCAACCACACGACAGGTTCCGGTCGGATCTCGTTGCCCGGCGTGACCTGCCGTGATACACAGAGTGACCGTACGCGCCATTCGTACGAAACCCGCCAGCCAATGACGTCAAGTCGACATACGACCGCGAAGTTGTCGGCGACAATGAGACCTGCCCTCCGCGCACCGCGGGGGCCACGCGGAACTATCCACCAGGGGCGGTGACTTACATGCTCTTTGCGGCCGACAAGGGAGACATCAACACCATCATCGGCGGGATCGCTCCGAACTGGGGCCCCTTCGGCAGCCTGGGCAACGAGGCGAAGGTGATGATCGAGGTGGTCATGGCCGTGGCCATCCTCCTGTGCCTCGGCATCGCGGTATGGGGCGCGGCCAAACAGCGCATCGGCGCGACCGCCCTGCGCGACACCTTCAGCGCCGAGCAGGGCAAGGGCCTCATCGTCGCCGGCCTGACCGGGGTGTTCATCATCGGTTCCCTCGGCACCCTGTTCACGATCGTGTACGGCATGGCGGTCTGAGTCCCTGAAGGTTGCGTCTCCCTGATGTCGAGTCACCACACCGCGCCCGCGCGGCAAGCAGCACGGCTACCGTCGTACGCCTACGAGGGTGAGGGAGCGCGCACGCCATGACCTCCGGAGACGACCAGGCCTACACCGACTACGGCGACACGGGCCACACCCGCACCCGCCTCCCCGAAACCGACCCCTACGGCGGCGCCCCCCGCCGAGGCCCCCACCGCTCCTCCTCCCGCTCCCTGGTCACGGTGGTCGGCGTAGTGGTCCTCCTCATCGCCGCGATCGCTTTCGCCAACAGGGGGGACGGTTCGTCGACCGACGACTCGACCGCGAAGAACCACAAGCCGACAACGGCGCCCACGGACGCCAGCGGAGCACGTCCCGTGGACACCAAGACCGCCGGCGTACCGACCGGATTCGCCCACACGGAGCAGGGTGCGCAGTCGGCCGCCTCGAACTACGCCGTGGCGCTGGGCTCGACGGGCATGTTCAACAAGGACAGCCGCGACTCCCTCCTGCACCTCCTCTACACCTCCGAAGCGGCGGCCAGACTCCAGGGACAGATGGACCAGGCCTACTCGGCCGACTTCCTCGCCACGATGGGCCTCGACGCCTCGGGCAACCCGCCGAAGGGCAGTACGTTCGTCTCCCGGGTGGTCCCGGTCGGCACGACGGTCCAGCACTACACGGAGAACGATGCCAAGGTTGCGGTCTGGTACCTGGGGCTCATCGGCATGGCCGGCAACTCCTCGACCGACCCTGTCACCTCGTCCTGGAAGACCTGGACGTTCGACCTGCAGTGGTCCGGGGGCGACTGGAAGATCACCTCCGACGCCCAGAAGGACGGCCCCGCACCGGTACCCGGCGACGACAAGGCCGCCACCTCCGACGAGATCAGCAAGGCCATCGAAGAGTACGGAGGGTTCACGTATGCCCGGTAGCCCGCGACGTACGCTCAAGCTCGCCGGAGTCGTGACAGCCGTACAGACCACGGCCGTACTGCTGGCCACACGTGCCGTCGCCGCGCCCTCACCCGGCCCCTCGCCCGCACCGTCGAAGAAGTACAACTGTGACGTCATCTCCGGCGAGGCCAAGAAGTACTGCGAACGCGGCAACACCTCCGGCGGCTCAGGGGGTTCCAACCTCCCGGACGACTCCACCCTCGACCCCCTGTCCTCCCTCGCCAAGGGCTGTGCCGAAGCCGCGTCCTGGACCATCGGGAAGCTCAGCAAGGCCGTGAAGGAGACCGCCAACGTCGACTTCACCAATCCCAAGTTCCTGCAGCAGTACGCGATCGTCTTCGCCGCGTCGACCATCCTGACCCTGCTGCTGTGGCTGCTGGCCGTGGCCAAGCGCGCGGTGCGCGGTGTGCCGCTGACCACCGCCATCTCGGAAGCCGTCGGATTCCTGTGGCTGACGGTGCTCGCCTCCGCCTTCACCCCGCTGATCCTCTACACGGTCGTGTCCGCGACCGACGGAGTGACCGACGTCCTCGCCAAGGCCACCGGTGACCAGGCCGACACGTTCTTCGGCACCTTCTCCGGCGCCCTCGGCAAGGGCACCGACATCGGCGGCGGCCCGATCATGCTGATCGTGGTCTCCCTGGTCAGCATCCTCGCCGCCGGCGTCCTCTGGCTGGAACTGGTCATCAGGGCCGCCCTCCTCTACGTCGGCGCGCTCCTCGGCACCGTCGTCTACGCGGGACTGGTGGACAAGAACCTGTGGGGGCATGTCCGGCGCTGGGCCGGAATCATGATCGCCGTGATTCTCGTCAAGCCCGTCATCGTCATCGTGCTCGGGCTCGCCGGCGCCCTGTCCAGCGGCAACGGCCCCGACGCCTTCTCCGCCGTCGTCTCCGGCCTCGCCATCATCCTGCTCGCCATCTTCGCCAGCGCGATGATCTACCGCTTCGTCCCCGGCTTCGGCGACGAGATCGCGAACGGCCGCAACAACCGCATCATGCAGGGCGCCGAAAGCAAGGCCGCCGCCGTCATCAGCTCCCCCGCCACCCTCGTCGCCCAGGGCATCAAGACCCACAGCACCCGCGCCGACAACAACGGAGCCGGCGCGGGACAGGCCGGCAGCAGCACCCCACGCCCGGCCAACCCCGCCACCGGCGGGGTCGCCGCCCACAGCAGCCGCCCCACCGGGGGCGGCGGCGGAGCCGTCCCCTCCGCCACGCCCGCGCCCCGCGCGCCCAGCCCGGTCAACACCCCGCACGCCGGCAACGCCCGCAACGTCAACCGCACGGGAGGTGAAGGGCGTTGACGACCGAGTCCCACCTGTCCCATCCGGTCACGCCCCGCCGTACATATCTCATCGGCCGCGCCCGGCCGAACGCGATCATCGGCCGCAACCGCGAGTCCGGCGAGATCGCGCTGATCGTCGCGGGCGCGTTCCTCGGCATGATGTGCGGCCTCCTCGTCCCGGTCCTGTCCCTGCGGATCGTGCTGCTGATGGGCTTCCCACTGCTCGCGCTCGCCGCGGTCTACGTGCCGTACAAACGCCGCACCTTCTACAAGTGGTTCGAGATCAACCGCAGCTACAAGCGGACCGTCAAGAGCGGCGCCCACTACCGCTCGGCCGCCATGGAAGCCGGCACGCGCCTCGACGGACGCGAGGTCGAGATCGGCCCGCCCCCGGGCATCGGCCGCATCACCTGGCTCGCCGCCCCCTTCGGGCCCGACGAGATCGCCGTACTCCTGCACGCCGACCGCAAGACCGTCACCGCCGCCATCGAGATCGAGGGCCCCGGTGTCGGCCTGCGCGACTCCGAGGACCAGGAGGCCCTGGTCGACCGCTTCGGCACCCTGCTCAAGCACGTCGCCAACGGCGACGGGTTCGTCACCCGGCTGCAGATGCTCGCCCGCACCCTGCCCGCCGATCCCGACGCCCACGCCAAGGACGTCGCCCAACGCGGCGACCCCCGCTCCCCCGGCTGGCTCCAGCAGTCGTACGACCAGCTGCAGTCCATGGTGTCCACCAGCAGCGAGCAGCACCGCGCCTACCTCGTCGCCTGCATGCACTACAGCCGCGAACTGGCCGCCGAGGCACACGCCATGGCCCGCGCCGTCCGCGCCCGCGGCACCAAGGTCGACCGGGACTCGGGCCTGGCGGTGGTCATGGCCCGCGAGCTGACCGACATCTGCTCCCGGCTCCAGGAGGCCGACATCCGGGTCCGCCAGCCGCTGGGCCAGAGCCGGCTCGCCTCCCTCATCCACTCCATGTACGACCCCGACCACCCCATCGACCACATCCAGGCGATGACCAAGCGCAACGCCTGGCCGGCCGAGCTCGACGCCATGGAGCCCACCTACCTCCAGGCCAAGACCCGCGAGTCCAACACCCGCGCACCCTGGTGCCACGCCACCGCCTGGGTGAAGGAGTGGCCCATGACCCCGGTCGGGGTCAACTTCCTCGCCCCCCTCCTCGTCCACACCCCGGACGTCATCCGAACGGTCGCGGTGACGATGGATCTCGAACCCACCGAGGTAGCCATCGAACGCATGCTGACCGAGAAGACCAACGACGAGGCCGAGGCCTCCCGCGCCGCCAAGATGAACCGCACCGTCGACCCCCGGGACGTCGCGGCGCACAACCGCCTCGACCAGCGCGGCGAAGACCTCGCCAGCGGCGCCGCCGGCGTCAACCTCGTCGGCTACATCACCGTCTCCGCCCGCACCCCGGAGGCCCTCAACCGCGACAAGCGGACGATAAGGGCCTCCGCCGGCAAGTCGTACCTCAAGCTGGAGTGGTGCGACAGAGAGCACCACCGCGCCTTCGTGAACACACTTCCCTTCGCCACCGGCATCCGAAGGTAGGGGCTGATTCACCGATGCGGGATCCGCTGTCCGTCCTCACCGACACCTTCACCTCCTTCCTCTTCGGGAAGGTCGAGACGACCCGGCTGCCGGTGCGCACCTCCACGGGCCAGGCCCAGGCGGTCTATCTACCCACCGCCGCGCCCGGCCTCGGCGACTCCGGTGTCATCATCGGCCGCGAGGTGTACTCCGGAAAGGGCTACATCTACGACCCCTTCCAGCTCTACGGCCAGCAGCTCCCGGCTCCGCACTGGCTGGTCCTCGGCGAATCCGGCAACGGCAAGTCGGCCCTGGAGAAGACCTACGTCCTGCGCCAACTACGCTTCAGGGACCGCCAGGTCGTCGTCCTGGACGCCCAGGGCGAGGACGGGGTGGGTGAGTGGAACCTCATCGCGGAGGAGCTGCGGATAACTCCTATCCGGCTGGACCCCATGGCCGCCCTGGACCACGGGATCCGGCTCAACCCGCTCGACCCGGCGATCACCACCACCGGGCAGCTCGCGCTGCTCCGGACGATCATCGAGGTCGCCATGGGCCACAGCCTGGACGAACGCTCCGGCTTCGCCCTCAAGGTCGCCCACTCCTTCGTCAACGAGACGATCGTCGACCGCCAGCCGGTCCTCTCCGACATCGTCGAGCAGCTACGGCACCCCGAGCCGGAGTCGGCCGAGGCGATGAACGTCGCCATAGACGACGTACGGGCCTGGGGCCTGGACGTGGCCCTGGTGCTGGACCGCCTCGTCGACGGTGACCTGCGCGGCATGTTCGACGGCCCGACGACCGTGGGGATCGATCTGGACGCCCCGCTGATCGTCTTCGACCTCTCCCACATCGACCGCAACTCCATCGCCATGCCCATCCTCATGGCGATCGTCGGCGTCTGGCTGGAACACACCTGGATCCGCCCCGACCGCAAGAAGCGCATCTTCCTGGTCGAGGAGGCCTGGCACATCATCAACAGCCCGTTCGTGGCCCAGCTGTTCCAGCGGCTGCTGAAGTTCGGCCGCCGGCTGGGGCTCTCGTTCGTGGCGGTGGTGCACCACCTGTCCGACGTCGTGGACGGCGCCGCGGCCAAGGAGGCGGCGGCGATCCTGAAGATGGCCTCCACCAGGACCATCTACGCCCAGAAGGCCGACGAGGCCCGGGCCACCGGCCGGGTGCTGGGTTTGCCGCGGTGGGCCGTGGAAATCATCCCGACACTGACGCCCGGCATCGCCGTATGGGACGTCAACGGCAATGTCCAGGTGGTCAAACACCTGGTCACGGAGACGGAACGCCCGCTGGTCTTCACCGACCGCGCGATGACCGAGTCCTCCAGCGACTTCACGGCCGACGACGCCCTGCGCGCCGCTGAGCTGGAGGCCGAGCAGCGGGCCGCGGCCTTCGTGGAGCAGCATCTGGGCGACTCCGAGTCGACGGTGGCGTAGGGGCGCGAAGGACAGGGGAGGAACGGGTGAGACCGGACGCTCGTGATCGCCGCGAGGACCGCCGGGAGGGCCAGGGCGGCATCCCCGACGGCCTGCTGATCGGCATCCTCGCGTTTCTCCTCGGCATGACGTTGCTGGTGTGGACGGCCACGGGCCTCGCCGCCCTCTTCGCCAAGGGCGCCTGGCCCCATGGCGTCACCTTCACCCGCACGCCCCTCGCCATGCGCCACCTCATCGGCGAACCCCACGACATCGCCGGCGCCTGGCCGGACACCCCCGCCTCCCAGCTCTCCGGCTGGGGCCTGTTCTGGGGTCTGTTCATCGGCCAGTTGATGATCCTGTTCGTCCTCACCGTGTTCGTGATGGGGGCGGTGGCGAGATGGCGGGCGGGGAGGGCACGGGCGCGGGCCCAGAAGCCGATGCCGACGGCGCCGGAACAGCGGTACGAGGTTCCGGTAGCGCGGTACGAGGTGCCGGTAGCGCGTACGGAGCCGGAGCCTACGGAGGCCGTCCAGGCCCCGCAGCCTCGTGTGACCCCACCGGATCCGGCACCGCAGAAGCCCTTGGCTCCCCTCTCGGCCGACGGTGAAATGGTGGACGGGTCGGAAACCGCTCGTCCCCATGGCCCGGTGCGCTACGCCCCACCCGCAGCCCGCCAGACGGCCGCAGCGCAAGCCGTACGCGACGCGGAAGGCCCCGCCCTGGTCGTCACCTCGAACCCCGCCCTCTGGTCCGAGACAAAGGACGCCAGAGCCAAACTCGGCCCCACCCTCCTCTACGACCCCACCCACCTCTGCGACACCCCGGCCCGCCTCCACTGGTCCCCCACCACCGGCTGCGAGGACAAACAGACCGCGCTGAGCAGAGCCACCGCCCTCCTCGGACCCGTACAGCCCACGGCCAGGATCGACCAGACCGTGGCCGACACCGCGGTGACGCTCCTGCGCAGCTACCTGCACGCCGCAGCCCTGGAGAACCGCACCGTCCGCCACGTCCACCGCTGGTCCCAGGGCATCCAGGTCCAGGACGCCGTACGCACCCTCCGCACCCACCCCAAGGCCGCCCCCGGCGCCGCCGGCGAACTCGAGGCCGCGCTCACCGCACACCCCGAGCGCCGCGACATCGCCCAGGAACTGACCAACCGGGCCCTGTCGGCCCTGTCCACGGTGAACATCCGTGAGGCCTGCACCCCGAACCGAACAGATGCCCTGTCACTGGATTCTTTCGTCCACGAAGGGGGCACGCTTTATGTGGTCGGTGAATCCATCGAGGACCCCAGGAGCAATCCCGGCGCGATGCCGCTCCTGACGGCCCTCGTCTCCAGCGTGGTCGAGCGCGGCCGGCGCATGGCCGAACGGTCATCCTCCGGTCGGCTCGACCCACCACTGACCCTGGTCCTGGACGACATCGCGGCCGTGGCCCCGGTCCCCCAGCTCCCCGACCTGCTCGCCACCGGCACCGAGCAGGGCCTGCCCACCTTCGCCCTGCTCCGCTCCCGCGAACAGGCCCGCTCCCGCTGGCCGCACCGGGAACTACCCGTCTAGGACGGCCCCTGCAGCACGAACTCCAACTCGTTCTGCCCCGCGTCCCGCACGAACGGCACGACCACCCCGCTCGGCACGAACCCCGCCTTGCGGTAGGCGCCCTGGGCGCGTTCGTTGTCCTCGTGTACCAGCAGCCGCACCCGCTCGGCACCCCGCTGCCGCGCCCACTCCACACCGGCGTCGAGCAGGGCCTTGATCAGCCCGTTCCCGCGGTGCTCGGGCCGGACGAACACCCCGACCACATGCCCCTGCCGGCACTCGACGGCCAGTCCGGCCCAGTCCTTGGTCCCGGCCTCCTCGATGAGCACGGTGACCGAGCCGGCCCAGGTCCCGTCGGGCGTCTCGGCGATGAACTGCCGGGCTGCCGTGGACCCTTCCCCGGATCCGACCGCGCGGTCCTGCCAGAACACGTCCGCGCGTGCCTCCGCCTCCTCGTACGTCTCCAGGAAGGCGAGGCCCGCGCTCGGGTCCCGCAGCGCGTCCAGGCGCAGTTGCTTCACTCGGGGCCAGTCGTCGGGTCGTATGGCGCGGATGAGGTAGTCACTGCTGGTCGAGGTGCTCATGTGGGCCACCGTAGTGCCGCCCGTCGTCAGTGGCATCCCATATTGGGAAACGCTGTGAAACGCAGAAAGGCCCACGCCATCCGGCGTGGGCCTTTCCCAAGAATTGTTCGGCGGTGTCCTACTCTCCCACAGGGTCCCCCCTGCAGTACCAT